>JBKQMU010000079.1:0-49719 GCA_052146555.1 Isosphaeraceae bacterium | reverse complement strand
CTTGATTCGATCGATCAGCTTCTGGCCCACCGCGGGGCTCACGGCCCGTGCGGCTAGCAGGTGCTCGGCGCCATAGATCTCGGTGGTCTCACCCAGCACGGCCGATCCCCCATGGGCGATCACCAGGTCGGCCGCTACGCCCAACGCCGGGTTGGCCGTGATGCCGGAGTTGCCGTCGGACCCTCCGCACTCCATGGCCAGGCAAAGTTTTGAGGCCGGCTGGTCGGTCCGCCGCCACGAGTTCGCCGCCGGCAAGAGGTCGTGCACGGCGCGGACCGCGGCCTCGACCGTACGCGTGATTCCCCCCTGGTCCTGGATGTTCAGCACGGTGGGAACGTGTGAGCCGGCCACCAGAGGCCCTGTCGATGAGGGCATTGTCGTCCCGTCAGCCGGTGAACTCAGGAGCCTCAGATGGTGGGTTTCGACCAGGTGAGCGGCATGGGCGCCCTCGCAGCCGAGGCCGACGATGACGTAGGCGGCGACGTTGGGGTGGTGGGCGAAACCAGCCAGCACGCGCTCGAGAATCTGGTGATCGAGTCCCCCAAACGGCAGCCCGCAGCCCCCTTTGTGGGTGATCGAAAAGACGCCGTCCACGTTCGGAAAATCGCGCTTCCACGGGCCGTCCCGGAAATGGTCGGCGATCATCCGTGATGTGCTGGCGGAGCAGTTGACGGTGCTAATGACGGCGATCATGTTCCGCGTTCCGACCCGACCGTCGGGGCGAAGGTAGCCCTGGAAGGTCCGGACCGCATCGGCCGGCTGCACCGCGGGAATCTGGGGCACCTGCGCCAGACTGCGCTGGAAGACGTCCGCCCGCAGGTTGTGGGTATGAACGTGCGCACCGGCGGCGATCGCACGCGAAGCAAAGCCGATGATCTGGCCGTATTTCCGGACCGGCTGCCCCTCTTCGATCGGGCACAAGGCGAGCTTGTGCCCCAGCGCGATCGGCTCACGGACCTCGACGGTCAAACCATCCAACTCCAGCAGGGTTGCCGGCGGGATCGGCCGCGCGGCAACCGCGACGTTGTCGTCGGTCCGCAGCAAGACCGCTGTCTGCGGTCCAATCGCCAATGCCATGCTCAGCCCTCCCGCTCGATCTGCCGGGCACATCCTTCCCCTTCAGGATACTGCGCGACCGGTCGGCTGGTATAGCAGGCTGTCGCGTCCTGCGGGCCGCATCGGCAACGCTCAAGGGCAATGCAGGTCACAGGGCAAACTTACCGGCTGCGGGGCACGAGCGTGTAAATCTGACCATCGAATGCCAGGATCAAGAGCTCGCCGCGGGGATCCTCGCCAAAGGAGGCGATGTGCAACGGGTTCTTGGTGGCGTCGATCAACACGCTGCATGAGACGAGCTTGTCCCCCTGCGCCCGCAATCCCCAGATCCGCCCGGTCTCGAAGTCGCCGAAGACGTACACCCCTGATAGCTCCGGAAGTGCTTTGCCGCGATAAACATAACCCCCCGTGATGCTCATGCCGTTATCCTTACGGTCGGCCGTGGGCGCATGAGGATAGTCGAAGATGGGTGGTCGGATCGGGCCGGCCGGGTCCGGCTTCTGCCGGCGCTGGGGTTGGAAGCGATGAGAGCCCTCGAAAATGCTCCAGCCGTAGTTGCCGCCGTTCTCGATGCGATAGACACTCTCCCACAGGTTCTGGCCGACGTCGCCGGCCCAGAGCTCGCCGGTCTGGCGATCGAAGCTGAACTTCCAGACGTTGCGCAGGCCGATGCAGTAAACCTCCGGAGCCCAGGCGGCGAAGGCGCCCGACCGCCGGGACGGGTTGTCGGCGGGAATCCCGTACGGCTTGCCACCTTCCGTATGGTCGACGTCGATCCGTAAGATCGAAGCGAACCAGTCCTTCGGATTCTGACCGGTGGAGAGCGGATCGTCGGCCAGACCACCATCGCCCAGACTGATGTAGAGATAACCGTCAGGCCCGAAGACAATCGTCCCGCCGTTGTGGTTTTCAAACGGATCCTCGGCCGAGACCCAGATCCGCTCTTCACTGGCCGGATCGGCCCGGCGAGGATCGTTGGCGAGGGCCCGGAACCTCGAAACGACCGACCGCCGCGTCCCCCGGTCAGCGGCTGAGTAGTAGACGAAGAACTGGCGGTTCTGACGATACTGAGGATGGAAGGCCAGACCGAGCAAACCCTCCTCATAGCCCCGATTGATCGGGCTGGGAAGCTCGAGAAAAAGCTGCTTGTCAGTCGTCTCGGCCTGGTTAGGGAACGACCAGATCTTCGCCGCGTGCTGCTCGAGCACGAACAGCAGGTTCGAGCCATCGTTGGGATAAGCCAGCGCCACGGGAAGATCAAAGTGCAAGTTGGCAAAGGCGACCTTCATCGCCAGTGCAGGGAAATCCCCCGGCGCCTTTTTCGGGCGCTGGGAACCAGCTTCCTGAGCCGCGACATTCCACCCCTCGATACCGTGATTCAAAATGCCGCCCAGCGCCACTGCAATCGTCAGCCAGGTGGCCGCCACAGGCGGTTGAGGGTGCGCGAGCACGTTCGTCATCGGGTATCTTTTCCTGTGTTATGTCTAGACCATCAACGGCGCGCAGGACCATGACTGCCTACCATACATAGCCAAGGTAGCCAAGCGCGGCGCGGGGCGGGCAAGACTTTGCATTGTAGCCTCAAGCCAGGTGGAAGTCCTGAGGTGAACCCTTGAGAGCCAGGCCAATCGCCCCCAGGCATAAACCCGCCGCGCTGCTGCCGTTTCCATTTTGGCGACGACGCCAGCAAGCGCGAGGGGCCCTACGGTCCTGGCGGCGGAGAGGTTTTGCTTGCTCAATGGATCGTCGGCTGTTAGGCTCTAAAGATCATTATCGATTGCTTCATACCCGTCCTCATCCCGTGTTGCGACACCAACGAGCCGGCCGCACGATGTCACTTTGGGAATTGTGCAAAAATCATTGACACTATGCCGCAGGTCCGCGCTCCCCTTGCCCGCGGGTGAGTCGATGGTGGGGATTTGGCCCCAAAACAGGTCGCGCCGGCGACTGAGGCCGGTGCTCCGTTCCGGTCAGCGCTTGACGATCGTTTCGGGAGTAGAACCGCAATGGCAAAGAGTCGGGATTGGACAGAAATCCTCCTCCGGCGCGGGGTCATCGGCTCCGATCAGTTGAAGGAGGCACAGCGCGCCGGCGGCGCTATCGAAGAAGCGCTTGTGAAGCTCGGATATGCTCGAAATGACGATATCATGAAGGCCAAGGCCGAGCAGCACGGCCTGCCGTTTGTCGAGCTGCGGGAAATCGAGATTCCCCCCTCGGTCGTCGAGCTCGTCCCCGAGTCGCTGGCGCGCGAGAACGTCGTCATGCCGCTGGCGCAGGGAAACGGAACCATCAAAGTGATCATGCATGATCCCATGGGTTTTGAGACCATCGAGAAGCTGCGGTTCGTGCTGAACCGAGAGATCGAGGTGGCGCTGGCTCCCAAGGATGCGATCGTCGAGGCCATCAACAAATATTATGGGGCCAGCAGCAGTGAAACCGAGTCGGTCGACTCGATGCTGCAGGAGTTCACGGACACAGCGATCGATTTTGCCGAGGATTCGGGGGTTGGCGGCAAGAGCAGCACGGCGAACATCCTGGAAGAGGGGGATGCGCCAGTCATCAGATTGGTGCACCTGATCATCCAGGAAGCGGTCGCGATGCGGGCCTCGGACATTCACATCGAGCCGTTCGCTGACCGGGTGCGCATCCGATACCGCATCGATGGCGTTCTGATGGAACGGGACTCACCGCCGCGCCGCCTCTTAGGCGCCATCGTGAGCCGCCTGAAGATCATGGGGTCGATCGACATCGCCGAGAAGCGGCGGCCCCAGGACGGACGGATCAAGATCCTGGCCGCCGGCAAGGATATCGACTTGCGAGTAAGCATCCTTCCTACCACGCATGGGCAATCGGTGGTGATGCGAATTTTGGACCGCGACAACATCAAGGTAGGACTTCAGGACTTAGGCTTCGCGGATGACGACTTTGCCAAGCTCAAGAGCATGGTCAAGCGTCCCAACGGAATTCTGCTCGTGACCGGGCCGACGGGTTCGGGCAAGACGACCACGCTCTACGCGGCGCTGAACGAGCTGAACCGGCCCGACGTGAAGATCATCACCGCCGAGGATCCGGTCGAGTATTACCTTCCCGGAGTGAACCAGTGTGAGGTCAAGGCCAAGATCGGTATGACCTTCGGGCGGATCATCCGGGCGATGCTGAGGCAGAATCCCAATATCCTGCTCATTGGAGAAATTCGGGATCAGGAGACAGCAGCCACCGCAATTCAGGCGAGTCTGACAGGACACTTGGTTTTTAGTACATTACACACGAACGATGCGCCCAGTGCCATTACACGGTTGGTCAATATCGGTATCCAGCCGTTCCTGGTGGCCAGCTCTGTGCTTGCAGTCATGGCTCAACGGTTGGTCCGGAGGATTTGCCCCAAGTGCAAGACGAAGTACGAGCCCCCTGCGCACATCCTCGCGGGCCTGGGTCTTCGTCCCGAGCTGGCCAAGAAGGCCAACTTCATGAAGGGGAAGGGATGTGGGAACTGTAATAAGAAGGGATACCGGGGTCGGATGGGGATCTATGAGATGATGCCGATGACGACCCAGATACGCGAGATGACCTTCAAAGGCGAATCGACAGAAAATATCCGCAGGACGGCCCGCAAGCAGGGGATGCGCACCCTTTTCGAGGACGGAATCGTGAAAGCTATCAAGGGCTTGACGACCCTTGACGAGGTCCTCCGGATTACTCAGCACGACATGATTTCCGAAGTCCTCCTGGGAGGGGCCAAGAAGGACGAGAAGAAATCAAAGTAGGCATGGGCCAAGGGGAGGCGCGAGGAAGGTTTCTTGTCCAGGGCAGGCCAGAGGTCCGTTCTTGATGAGGTCAAGCCGAGGCATGCTTGTGGCCATGACTCGCGGTCTGGGAAAGCCTTGATCTGGCCCACCGGGGGCGGAATAATAGGTCGGAGCGGGCGCCCTGCCCATTTCCTAACCCGACGGAGAGGCAGTGTCATACGGTGGACACCTGGCTTTCAGGACAAAGTCAACCCCCGAGAATCGACGCAGGTTGGCGGTTGAAGGTTCCATCGAGCTCTCCGCGGAAGGAAAGGCACGGCAATGGGCACTCTGCTCATCGATAAGCTCTTGCAGACGGTTTGCACCCAGAAGGCCAGCGACCTGCACCTGACAGTCGGCAATCAGCCGATTCTGCGGCTGCACGGACACCTGCGGCCCCTGGCGACCAAGGTCCTCGAGCCTCCGGATACGGTGGCGCTCATGAAGAGCATCACGCCGGAGCGGTGCCAGCAGGAGCTGCAGGAAGTCGGAGGAACGGACTTCGGCTTCGCCTTCGGAGACATGGCCCGGTTTCGCGTTGCCGTCTTCAAACAGCGCGGCAACATCGGCCTGGTGCTGCGACGAATCCCCAATGAATTTCTTTCCTTCGAGCAGCTCGGCCTGCCGTCGGTCATCGAGCAGCTCATCCAGCGGCCACGCGGTCTTATCCTGGTGACCGGGCCGACGGGTTCGGGCAAGACGACCAGTCTAGCCTCGATGATCAACTGGATGAACAACACCATGGACCGGCATATCATCACGATCGAGGACCCGATCGAGTACTATCATAAGCATAATAAGTCGATCATCAACCAGCGCGAGATCGGCATTGACGTTCCCGACTTCCCGGAGGCGATTCGCCGGGCCTTGCGCATGGACCCCGACGCGATCTTGGTCGGTGAGATGCGCGACTTGGCCACGATCTCGGCGGCGATCACGGCGGCCGAAACCGGTCACGTGGTCTTCGGCACCTTGCACACCAACTCGGCCGAGGGGACCGTCAACCGGATCATCGACGTCTTCCCTAAGGAGCAGCAAGACCAGATCCGCACCCAACTCTCGGTGGCGATCATTGGCATCCTGGCTCAGGCGCTTTTGCCGCGCAAGCCCAAAGGACTCGTCGCCGCCTACGAGATGCTGGTGGTCACCCCGGCGATCTCCAACCTGATTCGCGAGAACAAGACCTACCGCATCGACTCATCGATCCAGACGGGGCGCAAGCACGGCATGATCCTCCTGGACGACAGCCTCTTTAATCTCTGGCGGCAAGGCCTCGTCGAGGAGAGCGAGGTCATGTACAAGGCCCGCAAACCCCACGAACTGCGGGAGCGGATCGAGAATGCCAAGAAGGGGATCTTCGAGGACGAGCCGGGCGACGAGGACGAAGAGAAATAACCGCCGGCCTGGCCGCGTTAGGCCCACGCAGCCTTCGGGCGGCTGTCACACGGAGAGGCTGATCACGTAAACAAATGGGGTCGCCTTAGCGCCACTTAATCAAGCGAGCCTTCATGACTGGATGCCAGGGCCGGCGTGCCGCGTTCCGGGGGTCGCCCGGACTCTTTCTTGCCCGTATCCGGCCTGACTTATCGGGGCGCTACGGGGAGAGTTGCCCCGGTCTCTCCGGAAGCGACTTTTTCTCGCCGTCCAAGAGTCCCTCTGGGACGGTTTCCCCGCAGGTAAAAGCTTCAGTCCCCGCGCTATGGCGCGCTTCTTATGACTCTCTTTTATAAGACTCTCTTCGGGACGCTCACTAGGTGCGATTCCTAGACTCTCTTCGGGACGCTCAGGCATGGCGCGACGACTGGGAACCATCATGGTAGACATGGGCTACCTCACTGAGGAAGCCTTGGAGAAGATTCTCGATGAGCAAAAGCGGTCCAGCAGCGAGCTTCTGGGCAAGGTCGCGATGCGGATGGGTCTGGTGAAGGAAGAGCAGTTGCTGCGGGCGCTTGGCGAGCAGCTCGGCATGAGGGTGATCAAGCTGGCCGACACCACGATTCCCGCCGAGATGACCGAGCTGGTCGGTGAGAGCATGGCCACCGCCTACAAGGTCGTACCGGTGTCGCAGAACAAGAAGGACAAGAGCGTCACGGTGGCGATGGCCGAGCCCCAGAACCCCTCGACGCTCGATTCGCTGCGACTGTTCCTGGGCGTCGACGTCAAAGGGGTGGTCGCCAGCGAAGCCGAGGTGACGGCGGCCACGGAGCGGCTTTACGCCGGGCACCACGAGACGATTCAGGACGTGGTCAAGCAGATCGAGCAGGACAAGGGATTGGCCCAGCTTGCTGGCCGCAGCGAGAGCACGATCGACCTTGAGGCCATCGAGGAGATGGCCGAGGCGGCACCGGTGCGCAAGCTGCTCAACATGGTGCTGCTCTTGGCGATCAAGGACAAGGCCTCGGACATTCACTTCGAGCCGTTCGAGGAAGAGTACAAGATGCGCTACCGGGTCGATGGCATCCTCTATGAGCTGGTGCCGCCGCCGCGGCACCTGGCTCCGGCCATCGCCAGCCGCATCAAGGTCATGTCGAACCTGGACATCGCCGAGCGGCGGCTGCCCCAGGACGGCAAGATCCAGCTTGCCTTAGGCGGCAACAACGTGGACATCCGGGTCTCGACTCTGCCGACGATGTTCGGCGAGAGCGTAGTGCTGCGGATCCTCGACCGCTCCGTCGTCCAGCTTGATCTGCGCAAGCTGGGCATGCCCGAAGATACGCTCGCCCAGTGGATGCAGATCATCGCCAAACCCAACGGCATCATCCTGGTCACCGGGCCAACCTCCTCGGGCAAGACGACTACTCTTTATGCCACGCTCAATGAGCTCAACAAGATCGAAGACAAGATCATCACCACCGAGGAGCCCGTCGAGTACGAGATCGAGGGGCTCATCCAAGTGCCGATCAACGCCGAGATCGGCGTGACCTTCGCCAACTGCCTGCGGGCGATCCTCCGTCAGGACCCGGACAAGATTCTGGTGGGGGAGACGCGTGACCTGGAAACCGCCGAGATCTCGATCCAGGCGTCGCTCACCGGGCACATCGTCTTCACGACGCTGCATACCAACGACGCCCCCTCGGCCGTCACCCGGCTCCGCGACATGGGGCTGCCCACCTTCCTGATCACGGCCACCGTCGAAGCCGTGCTGGCTCAGCGGCTGGTGCGGAAGCTCTGCGCCAACTGCCGCACCGAGTTTACGCCCAGCCCCGAGGTCGTCATGGAGATGGGCCTCACTCCCGACCAGACCGCCGCCCAGAAGTGGTTCTACGGTAAGGGCTGCGAGAAGTGCAACAACACCGGCTACAAGGGCCGTATGGGCATCTATGAGCTGGTCGTCATGAACGACACCCTCCGCGACATGATCGTCGCCGAGGTGTCGCTCGACGATCTCCGCGAGGCCTGCCGCAAGTTCGGCATGCGAACGCTCCGCGAGTCCGGGCTCCTGGCCATCCATAACGGCCAGACGTCGATCGAAGAAATCGTCCGCGAGACGATGACCGAGGTAACCTAAAGAGATGGCCAGGTCCGGATGACAGAAAACAGATTGCAAAGAACGAGTACACTGCCAAACGACAGAGCGCGAACTGCCCTCGCCCACGACCGACTGTCCTGACGGAGAGCGCCGATGCCGACCTTTCAATATGAAGCGATGGACCACACGGGGCGTGAGGTCAAGGACTCGATCGACGCTTCGACGCAGGAAGAGGCCCAGCAACTCATTCGTCAGAAGGGGTTCTTCGTCACCAAGATCTCGGAGAAGGCGAAGAAGACCCGCAAGACGGCCTCCAAGAAGGGGAGTCGACGGAAGAAGAAAGCGTTCACGATCGGCAAGATTTCGACCAAGCACCTTTGCACCTTCACGCGCCAGCTCTCGACGCTCCAGGACGCCGGTTTGCCGATCTTGCGCAGCTTGAAAATCCTCGAGGGGCAGTCCAAGCCGGGCGTGCTGAAAAACGCACTTCAGGATGTCATCGAGGATATCGAGAGCGGCATGACGCTTTCCGAGGCGTTCTCGAAGCACCCCAAGGCGTTCGACCGGCTCTACTGCAACATGATCAAAGCTGGCGAGGCCGGCGGTGCCCTGGAAGCGATCCTCCAGCGCCTGGCCGATTTCAAGGAGAAGTCCCAGAGCCTCAAGCGGCGGATCAATTCGGCTATGGTCTACCCGATCGTCGTCCTCCTGGTCGCCTGCGTGATCGTCGGCTTCATCCTCTACTTCATCATCCCCAAGTTCGAGGTGATCTTCAAAGATTTCGGCGTCCCCTTGCCGAGGATGACCACCTTCCTCATCGACGCCAGTCATTTTTTGATCAAATACTTCTACATTGTCTTTTTGGCACCGCTTTTTGTCTGGATCTTTATCAAACTCTTATATCGTAACCGCACAGGGGCGTATGTGTGCGACCGCATCGCGCTGATGATCCCGGTGATGGGGGCGATCCGCGAAAAATCGACGGTCGCCCGGACGATGCGCACGCTGGGCACGCTCGTGCAATCGGGCGTGCCGATCCTCGAATCCCTCAACATCGTCAAGGAGACAGCCGGCAACGCCGTCTTCGAGCGGGCATTCCAGCGCATCTACGAGAGCATCCGCGAGGGCGAGACGATCGCCCAGCCGCTGCGCGAGGCCCGGATCGTCGATGACATCGTGGTCAACATGATCGACGTCGGCGAGGAGACCGGCGAGCTGGACACCATGCTCAACAAGATTGCCGATAACTACGACGAGGAAGTGGAGACCGCCGTCGAGTCGCTGGTGAGCCTCCTGGAGCCGCTCATGATCGTCGTCTTGGGCGGCATCATCGGCTACATCGTCATCGCGCTTTTCTTACCGCTGATCACGCTGATCACCAAGCTCTCGGGTTGACCCGGGCTGCCCACGCCGCGGGGCCCGCGCGGCGGGCCTGGCGGCCTCCGGTTCCGTGAAGCTGTCCTATTCTTTCTAACACAGAACTTCCGGCCTGCCGCTTTAGCCCGCTACCTCGCGGCACGCCCCACTGGTTTGCGGAGCGCCCTTGCCATGATCCGCACGAGCGAAAGAGACCGCCGCCGGCTGCTGGGCGAGCTGATCGATCGGGCCCCCCACCGCCGCGGCTTCACGATGGTGGAGCTGCTGGCGGTCATTTTGATCCTGGGGATTCTCCTGGCCCTGCTCTTGCCGGCCATCAATGGGGCTATGCGCACGGCCAAGACCGCGGCGGTCGGGGGTGAGATCAACCAGCTTGCCCAGGCCCTGGCCTCGTTCAAGGCCAAGTACGGCGATTATCCTCCCAGCCGGATCTACCTGGCGGAGGAGGGGAATTACGGGTTGGCGCCGGCCACCGCCATCGCCGTGGGCGACATCACCTACACGCAGCTTGCCCAGCGGTCGCTGGCGATCATGCGGAAGTTCTTTCCCCGGGCTACCTTCAACTCCTCCAACGTCGATGTTTTCCCCAACACCTCGACCAGGTGGTACGACTTCAACGGCGATGGCGTGTTTCAGTACCACACGCCGTACATTCTGCAGGGGCACGAGTGCCTGGCGTTCTTCCTAGGCGGCATTCCCCAGCCGACAGCGACAGGCTTCGGCATGAGCGGCTTCGGCAAGGATCCGACGAATCCGTTTAGCAACAGCATCGTCGGCAATACCATGTATAGTGGAAACCGCCAGACCCCGTTTTTCGAGTTCGCCGGCAATCGTCTTCTCGCTGACCCCGCGAACCCCTACGCGGGAAGGACGGTCAGTGGTGTCACCTTCAGCGCTCCTTACATCCCCGGCTATCTCGACTCGCTGGGCAACCAGCAGCCGGACGGGATTAACAACGATCCGATCAATTTTTATGCCTATTTCAGCTCCTACGGCAACGGCGGCTATGACCCCAACGATGTGAACTTCGCAACCGAGAATGTCGACCCCGCAAATACTAGCCTGATCCCCGAGTTGGCTTATCGCGTGAACTTCTTCATTCCGCCGCCGCCGCCGCCGCCAGGCCCTAACCCATGCGTCTCCTTTGCCCCCAACCCGTATACAAACACGCTAACGATCCCCGCCACGGGAAGCGCCACGTTTATCAACCCGCAGTCGTTCCAAATTATCTCGTCAGGCCTTGACGGTACTTACGGTGTGGGTGGGCAGTACAGTCCCGACAACTCTGCTGAATCGCTGCCGCTGGACGTGCCCGGCGTCTACACCAACAACTGGGTGGGCACGAACCTTCGCTTCACTGAGCGCGACAACGTCACCAATTTTCATAATGGCAGGTTGGAGTGAGCTATCTTGGTCACGCGGGGGCTGCTCGTCTCCGCCCGTTTTGGTGTTAGTCTGTGCACAATATCGGGATGGCAGCGCATGGCTGAAGTTTCACGAACAAAGGCGAGCCGGCACCAGGGGACCAGTCGCGCTGGACTGCGCGAGGGCTTTACTCTGGTCGAGCTTATGGTCGTGATGGTGATCATCGGCATCATCATCACGGCGCTTTTGGTCGTGGGCGCTGACGCCCGCCGCCGGGCCGAGGAAGACGCCACTCTGGCGCTAATCACCAAGCTCGACACTGCCTTGAACGACCGGCTCGATGCGCTTCTGCAGACCCGGCCCGATCCCAACGCGGCTCATTATTACATGGCGGGCATCTACCCCAGCGGGGCCACCGTGCCCCTTGCTAGTGCGCAGGCGCGGGCCCAGGTTCTCGCGTGGTACGACTTCATCAAGAGCGAATTGCCCGATACGTTCATCGTGCAGAACACGACCGGCCCCTATCCCCTTAACTTCGCGGGAAATTCCTTTCCGGGGACGACTATTGACGCCAACGGCTACGGTAACTACATGCTTCCGATAGGCAATTCGATCGCGAACTCGCCTCCTGGTAGCTACGGGGACGGTAACCTGTCCAACGTGGTAGGCACGGGGATTTACGGCGCCTCCTATTTCGCGGCCGCTGGGGTCTATAAGAACCTGGGCTACCTACCGGCCGGCTATGACGGCGTCGACAACAACAGCAACGGACTGATCGACGAGTGGGCCGAGGGGATTAACGACCCGCCCAGCTACACAAGTCCAGATTCGACTGCGCTCCAGAAGGTGCAGGCCAACTTGGCCGCTCACCAGCACCACACGGCGCGGGCCGAGATGCTCTATGCCATCCTGGTCGAGGGAGTCGGCCCACTGGGCTCGGCCTTCAGCCCGGATGATTTCACTGACCGGGAGGTCAAGGATACTGACGGCGATGGCCTGCCCGAGTTCGTCGATGCCTGGGGCCAGCCCTTGCAGTTTTTTCGCTGGCCGCTGCTCTACCACACGGACAGTCAGAAGGGCCAGGTTATCGTCAACTTTGACAACACCCAGACGCCGCCCGCGGCCAGCGCCAGTCCGCTCTTCAATCCTCCTTACCTCTCGGTCTTCGATGCCCGCGAGCAGGATCCGCTGGACCCCAATCAGCAGCTTGTGGCACCGGCCTGGTGGTCGTCGGCCAATCCCGCCTCGCCTTTTGCCGGCGCGCCCTTCAACGCGACTGCCGGAAACGCAAGCTCAGTCGGCGGCAGCGGCGGAGTCCTGGCCTTCGAGTATTTCTTCCACCGGCTCACCGAGCCGTTGCAGAACCCGGGTGGAACTTACTCGGCTTACTTCTGGGACCGTGGCTCGTATCTCCAACGCCGGGCCTTCTACACCCGGCCGCTGATCCTCTCGGGGGGGCCTGACAAGCAACTGGGCGTTTACCTTTACGTGGATGGACAATCAATCACGGCGGCGCAGCTCCTCATGGTCGAGAATAACGCCATGCCGTTTCACTTTGTCAACGACTTCACGAGCGCAGCGGGTTACACGATCTCGTGGACTGCGCCGAATCTTCCATCGATCGCCCCGGACGACTCCTACGACACCAACGCCCAGACGAGCTTCGGTCTCCAGGAATCAGGCAAGGACGACATCACCAACCTGAACCGCCAGGCCTCCATCGGCGGGGGGGGGCCGTGAGCATGAACGGCCAGAGTCGATGGAGATCGGGCAAACGCGCACGCCCCCGGCGAACCGGGTTCACGCTGATCGAGCTCTTGGTCGTGATGTTGATCATTCTGCTGGTGAGCGCCGTGGTGCTGCCGACGGTGATCCCGGCGATCGCCCACTGCCAGGTCAGCGAGGCGGCGCGCATCCTCCAGGCAGCGCTGGCCGGCGCTCGCGATGTGGCGCTGAACAACAACGCGCCGGCCGGCATCCGCCTTTTGCCCGACCCGGTCTTGAATGGGATCAACTACGCAACCGGCAGGCTGGACCCGACCCGCATCCTGGCATCGAACCGGTACGTCCCGATCCAGCTCGCGCCGGATTATTCGGAGGGGCTTGTCACCCCGGCGATCACGACCCCGAATTTCACGGCGAGCTTTCCCTACCCATTCCCGGGGGGAGGGAACTACCCAGTTTCCGCCCCGTGGACGGCCAGCAACCAGATCCTCTTTCTTTTGCAGAGCTACTCCAACCCCACCACGGGGCTTGTCAACCCACCGACCTCCTGGTTTTGGAACATCCGAATTGGCGACAAGGTACAGATCAATAACATGGGGATCCCCTACACCGTGGTGGGTCCGATCACCACCTGGAACCCCGATCTCTTCGTGAACGTCGGCGACCCGGGCACCATGGTGCTCAACGATTCAAACGGAAACCCGATCGAGTTTCTTTTCCTGGTCAACGGCATCGATGACGATGGTGACGGGTATATCGACAACGGCTGGGATGGTATCGACAACAACAACGACCTGCTGGTGGACAATCTGGCTGAGTGGGTCGAGACCGAGACCTGGCAAGGATCGCTGCTTTCCTCGGCCGCGGCCAATGTACCCTACACCATCACCCGCCGGCCGGTTGTCGCGCCCGGTGCCCGCGAGACGCTCTTGCCTTCGAACGTGGTGGTCGACCTGACGACGTGGAATCCCGGCGCTTTCGGCACGAAATTCGTGTCAGAGCGGTCGCGGCTGCCGATAGACACGACAACGGGGTATGTGGACATTTTGCTCAATCCCAACGGGACGGTCGTGCCGACGACGAAGTACTCCAGCCCTTCCTCGTTTGGCATGGGCTCATCGTTCTACCATTTCTGGCTGGCCGAGCGCGGCGACCTGTTCGACCCGCTGGACCAGGCGCACGTGCCCTACCTGCTGCCGATGCTCACCGGCGCGGCCAATTTTCCGTTTCGTAATCCTCCGAATGCGGGGAACGACACGAGCCTGCGGTATCTCAAAGGCGAGCGCCGGCTGATCACGCTCTATACCCGCAGCGGGCAGATGGTCACCAACCAGCTTGAAGATTCCAGCTTCGACGGCAACAACCCAAGCTTGCCATTCCTGCTGCCCCAGCAAGGCGTCACGGGGGACACGCGATGAGAACTCCGGTCGCTTCGCTTGCCCCATCTCGCGCGGGAATCACGCTCACCGAGGTCCTTCTGGGCATCATGATCTTGGGCGTGGGCTTGGTGTCGCTGGCTACGCTCTTCCCGATCGGCCTCTTGCGGCTGCGCCAGGCCCAGCGGCTCTCGCGGTCGGCCTATCTGGTCGAGTCGGCCGCGGCCGACGTCGCGGCCCGCGGGCTCTTGAAGACCAACTCGTTTCTCTACGCCGACCTGCTGAACGCGAACGTTCCCGCCCCGTACTGGTTTTACAGTACGTCTTTCGCAGCATTTTACGATCCTCTTACCCAGGACACAGCATACTACGGCGGCGACCCCAACAACGCGACCAACCCAGGAGCGTTGAACCAGATTCCGGTGAACCAACCCCCAGCCCCAGGAACTGTTCCGACGATCCTATCCGGCCTGCCATTCGCTTACGATCCGCTCTGGCGCTATCAGACCGATTACGCCAACGGCGGCATGTACCTCTTCGACACCACCAATCCCGACTATGGGCCTCCGGCGGGCACACGCACGCCCGAGTGCCGGTTCGCCGCGGGTGTCACCTCCTTGGGCCCCAACTCTCTCCGGCCCGAGACCGGCGTCAACACCGCTGGACCGGCCAGCGCCTGGGGGTTGCAGCGGCTGACGAACTTCAATCGTCCCAGCGTTATGCCTCAAGCCAACCAGATCCCCTCCATCTTCGTGTCGCCGGAGGACTTCGTCTGGCAGGAGCCGACGAACGCGAACTACTGGCAGGCTTTCACACCGTCCCCCGGCAACGCGGGGTCCGTCCCTGTGGGCACGCCCAGCCCCGTCGTCCCCGACCTGACGATCTCGCAGAACCCTCCAGGAACTTACACCTACCAGCCCGTGAGCGACTGGCGATTCTCCTGGATGGTTACTGCCCAGCAGACCAACGGTTCCAACGACGCCGCGTACGAGGGGAACATAGTCATCTTCGAGAACCGACCGTTCGCCTACGACACGAGCACAAACCAGGCGGCTGCCGAGAACGTCTACGAGGGCGTCTTCGGCTTTAGCAGTAATGTCTCGATACCGACGGCACCGGCAGGTGCCCCGGGGGGTTACGGTGCCGGCGCCGACCGGACCGTCCTGATTCGGTGGTTTGCCAGTCAGCCCGACCCGATCGTCAGGGTGGGCGACTGGATCGCGGATGTGACCTACGAGCGGGCCCAGAATCAGGTCATAAGCCGGTTTTTCCCGATCCCCAACGGTGCCAACCCTCCACTTGCCGTTCCCAACCCCTTGAACAACGGGGAATGTGACAACCTGCCGGCGCAGCGGTGCTTCTGGTATCAGGTCCAGAAAGTGACACCCGCCCAGGCCGATCCGAATCCGAACATCGCCGGCGGACCCTACCGATCGATGGTCGTTTACGTGAACCGGAAGCTCGAGGCCAAGACGCTTCTCCTCTCTGACGGGTACGGAACGCCCGTCATCCAGAACGCCGTGCTCGTCTGCCCGAACGTGGTCAACGTGGTCCCGCAGACGTTTTTTGTGAGGTAGTGGGCAGTGGGCAGGGATTGGAAGGGGGCTTTCGTGACGCGATCTCTCCAGCAAGGTGGCCGGACTGCGGGGCGGCGCCGCGGCGTGACGCTGGTCGAGATGCTCGTCACGCTGGCCGTTCTCTTGCTCATGATGACGGTCATCGTGCAGATCTTCCAGGCGGCCACCGGCGCGCTCAACGCGGCCCAGGTCTATCAAGTGCTGGATAACCAGCTTCGCCTGCTCGATTCGACGATCCGCTCCGATTTAGGCGGCGTCACGTGCCGGCTGACGCCCCCCAATGACCCCCGCAATAACCCGGGCTATTTCGAGTACGGCGAGAATGAATTCGCCGACGTTCAGGGCGAGGACTCCGACGACTACATCCGGTTCACGTCCAAGGCCCCCGCCGGCCGGCCGTTCACGGGGCGGATGTGGGTGCCGCCGGTAGGCGCCGCAACCCTGACGACGGCGAACGCGACGGCTCTGTTCCTGGCCGGTTCTCAGCCGATTTCGATCACCAGCGAGTATGCCGAGATCATTTACTTCCTACGCAATGGCAACCTATACCGCCGCGTCCTCCTGGTCGCACCCCAACGGCAAGGGACGCTCGTCCCGACCATTAGCAACACACTGGTTAGCAATATGGCGACCATTGCGAGCTCGACTGGCAATTTCACCCATACGTTCAATCCCGCGACGTTGGGGGCGCAGACGGTAAGCTGGCAGGGCGTCAACGACCTCTCGGCACACCCGGCGCCGCGAGGGGCACCCCCTCTAAGCAATCCTAACTCGGTCATCCTCAACACTCTGGGGGACTTGACCAACCGCGAGAATCGGTCGTTCTTGCCGCGGTTCGGGGACGACTTCTGGAACCTGGGCACGGGCGCGGCCGGCCAAGACGGCCTCTCCGACGACCTCAACGGCGACAACGTCCCCGATTACTACCCCACGTTCTACCCGACGGTCCAGGCGCCCACGAACTCTCCAGGTCTGATCTACGAGCCCGCGCCCTACGTCCGGCCAGCGCTGCCAATGCAGGCCATGGCCTTCCCGTACGTCTTTCCTGGAGCTTATTCCACCCCTCAGGTTCTAAGCGCGGGGACCGCGCCCTACGGCTGGATCCACTCGCCCAATCCGCAGGTCTACGATCCGGTCGCCGGCGCCAACGCCCCCTTCGACACCAAACCCCTGAGGTATCTGCAACTATTGAACCACAATCCCCTGGACACGGGGGACAATTTGCAGCTTCCCCAGAGCGGGCAGCCCGATAACCTCCAAACCTGGTGGGGCTTTCCAACCTGGCGCGAGACGCTCTCGCCCAACTGGACCGATCCCACGTGGCAGGTGAACACAAACGTCAGTCAGCCCTTTGGCCTGGCCTATCAGGCGGCCAATCCATCAACTCCGCCCATAGCTAACACGTTGCAGTTGCTGCCCGACATGACCTCGACGTACCGCAACAATCCCCAACTGTACAACGACGGGCTGCCTGCTAACGCCAACCCAAATCCCGTTCCCAACGGTTTCTTCCCCACCAGCAGCACTCAATACACGCAGCTCTGGAACCTCAATAGTTGGGAAGATGACCTGATCATGACAGGCGTGCGCAGCTTCGACGTCAAGGCGTACGACAACGCGTATGCCGGCTATGTCGACTTGGGCTGGGGCGATGATGCTCGGGTCACAGGCGTCGTCCCAGCCCCTTATCTGACGGGAACAGTCTATCCGACTGTCTGGAACGGCGGATCCTTCGACACACTGAACCAGACCTTTGCCCATGAGGGGCGAATGCCTCCCCTGGTCGCTGACCTCCGGTTCGACGCCCAGTACGGACAAGTTCCCACCAGCACCTATGCCGCGCCCAACCACACCTATACCGGTAATGTGGGCGACGACAACCCCGCGGTCGCCCGGCTGCGGCGCGTTTGGGATTCCTGGTCGACAGAGTACACTCAGGCGCCAGGGACGGGAGTCTGCCCGGCGGCATCGACTGCTCCTTTCTCTCCGTTCTTCCCGGCAGGGCCTCCGTCTACGCCCCCGATTTATCCTTCGTATCCGCCTCCTTACCCAGCGCCCTTGCGGGGCATCCAGATCCAGATCCGAGTGGCGGACCCGACCAGCCAGCGCATCAAGACATTAACCATCCGGCAAGACTTCACAGATAAGTTATGAGAAGTAGGTAGGCAGAGGCCGTCAGGGTGAGCGAAGAGCACCGAACCGATTGACACAGCAAAATGCGGTGGGTTCGGCCCGCCTGACCGAACGCGGAATTCGACCGGGGAGGTTCGACCATGAAGGCCAGCGCGAGACACGAACAAGGCAAGCGGCGGGGGATCATCCTGGTCTTGATCCTCGGCGTGCTGGCCTTGATGGCGGTGATCGGCGTCACGTTCGCGACGTTCTCGGTTCAGTCGCGCATCAGCGCCCGCAACGCCGCCCAGGCGATAATCGTTCCCCAGCGCGACGAGCTCTTCGACTACGCCCTCTCGCAGCTCGTCTGCGACACGCCGGACATCCGCTCGGCGATCCGCGGCCACAGCCTGGCCCGCGACATGTATGGCGATGACGCCTACTTCAATGGCTACCTTGCCACCCGGCCCGGGGGGGCGAATCCTCCCAACTACAACTACAGCACGTTTTACATCACCAGTGTCAGTGCCCCCCTCGGCTCGTCCAACTCGACTGGCGGCACGTTCTACGACCTGACGAGCAACATCATTCAGGGCGACCCGGCCATCTACGGCTACGACTTCACGCGGTGGATCCTCCGGATTTCGTATGCACCGGCTCCCACGGCCCCTGGCACCTACGTGGTCAACCAGACGCTTGAAGTTCTACCCGTCACTGGCCGCACGAACGGCTACGTGGCCGGTTCGACTGCCAATCTTGTCTTCCGCGTCAACATCAACTCGGTTGCCCCTTACGCGACCGATTCGGCGGCCACGCTGATCAACCCGAGCGGAAGTGGTTACGTCACTCAGTTGCCGGGCAATTATTTGGTCGCGGGGGGATTTGGTCTCACCGATTTCCCGTTTGTTCTCGACGGCCGCTGGCTGCACGCGTTCAACGGACCGGGCATGACGACCAACGCGGTGCACGCGAATTTTCGGTTCAATGGGTCCTTTCAGGGACTGCCGACTTCGGACGGGGAGCCGAACCTTGTCGGCATGGACGAAGACTACGATGCGGCCGACCTGGAGAACTGGTTCCTGGCCATGCAGAGCGCCGATGGGTCGGTGATGATTCCCTCGTTTCATCGTCCGGCGGCGATCCGGGTCGACACGGCCAACACGACCAACGACTGGTCCCGGACGACGGGCTGGACCTACGACCTGTCCCGCATCTTGCGCCCAGTGGCGGCCGACGGCCATGACGCGGCCACCTTCCCCGACCTACTTCCCAACTCGAATGGCCTGATCACTTACGACGTGGACAACGACGGCGATGGCCAGTCCGACTCGGTCTGGCTCGACCTGGGCTACCCGGCCCGTCGCAATGCGCAGGGCATCCTTTACAAGCCCCTCTTCGCGTTCATGGTCATTGGACTGAACGGCCGGATTCCGCTGAACACGGCCGGCAACCTGGCAGGTAGCATCTCTGGCGTCGGCGGAGGACCCACTCACGCGGCGCACCTGGGCAACTCGGTCAGCGAGATCGACCCGACGTATGGGCTGCAGAACGGTTATGTGTTCAACACCGACGCCGCAGGGGCGTACACTGCCCAAAGTTATGGCGGTCCCTACGGTCCCCCCACGGGCCCGAACAACACTCAGGTGGATAATGCCGGGACCGACGTGCGGCTGACCCAGCTTCGCAATCTGCTGGCCGGAACGCGACCTCAGGTCAACCCAGGCGTTCCCGGCGTCACTGCCGGAGTGCGCGACACGACCGGGCTTGTCAACGGCGACAACAATTTTGTCCTGATCAACGGTGTCCCCTACTTCATGCCCAACGGCATCGCCGATACGGTGGTCACGAGCATCGACGTGGACGGCACCGGGGTTTCGCCCCCCACCAGTGCGGGGGTGCTTCGCGTCACGACTCCAGTTGCGGGCCGCTGGGGAGAGGCCCAAGCCATCCCCGGCTACCCGGTTGTCGCCAACCCGAGCCCTCCTCCGGCGTACTTCAACCTGGTCACGGCCAACTATAACGACCTGGTCCGGGCCGGCTTCTCCCTCGACCCGAGCGATTACAACAACGGAACGCCGCGCGACGCCGCCGACGACAACTACAACTCGTTCGACCCCTTCCCCCCCGGCCACACCGGCGAGTTCGGCGACCTCGATTTCCTGGATCCGGCCGGGGCGTTCCTGCTGCCCGTCGAGCGGATGCGGCGATACGTGGCCCCCACCGACATCAACGGCGCCGGCAGGATCGTCTCGTATGATGGCGTTAACCCTCAAGCGGGCCTTGACCTGGGTTCCGACCAATGGGGAAGGGTCGAGTACTCGAACTATTTCCGACCCCCTGGCCTGCCCGGGCAGGTGACACCCGGCGCGGGAACAACCGCAGTCACTTTTTTGACGATCAGCGGAAGCTACCCGACCACGCTGGTGACCAACGTGACGACCGGCGCACTGGCTGGAAACCTGCTCCTCGACAGCAACCCGCTGCACGGTTTCGAGGCCCAGCGCTATCCCAACCTGACCTACCCGGCGCCGAGCGTCCCTCCGGCTTTCTCGCCGCAGCGTGTCGGTGGAGCACCTATCGATCTGCCCGCGGTCACTCCGCCGTGGCCGATCCTTCCGACTACAGTACCTACACTGCCCACCTACAGCGTCTCGGTCAACGGCAATGTCAACTCCGGAGGCCTCGATGAGGCCGACGAGATGAACCTGTACCAGCCCAATGCCCAGCTCGATTCCCCCTTCGGCTACAGCGACCTGGAGTGGCTCTGTCGCCTGCAAGACGTCGACGGCAATGCTCTGAACTCCCGCCTGGCCCAGCTTGCACCAATCAGCTTCACCAACGTGGTCGACGGCCAGCGTCGTCGCCGGCTCTACTCGATTGACTCTTGGGATCTGAACGACTACGCCTGGACCAACGACAACCCCGGCAACGTCTTTCCCAACAATTGCAGCTTCTCACCGAGCTTCACCGGCGCACTGACGGCAGGATCGAATATAGTGGGTGTGACCGGAATCACCAATATTGCAGCTTTGCTACCAGGTCAGACTGTCGTGGGGACAGGCCCAGACATCCCGCCAGACATCCCGCCGGGTACAACAATTGTAACAGTCTCGCCGACCAGTACGACGACAGGCACGATCACTCTGACGGCACCCGCCAATGTGACGAAGTCTGATCAGCTGAACGTCCTGGGCCAAAATGCCAGTTTTGGCCAGCTTGGCATTAACCAATATCAGTCGCTTCCGACACCCTCCCTGGCCCATCGCGATCGCAGGATCAACCTCAACTACCCGCTGCCGGTCTCCAACGATCCCAACGAACCGGTCCGCCAGAAGTGGATCACAGACACCTACAACATGCTCAAGGCGATCCTTCCTCCCAAGGCCGTCGACACGGCCGAGGAGCTGGCTCAGCTCAGTCAGTTCGTGATTAATATCATTGACTACCGCGACCCGGACGCGACCATGACGCACTGGCGGAATCCGGACATCCTCTTTCGACCGAGTGCCACGAGCACCACCAGCCCGATCGTCGTTCTCGCGCCCGGGAACCCAACGGACATCCCGGTCGACCAGTACGGCATGGAGTACAACCCGATCGCCATCAACGAGGTCTTGGGCTACTCGTTCCAGGGGTCTTCCAGCCAGATCAGCAAGTTGTTCATCGAGCTGGTCAATACCCTGACCTCGCCGGAACTAGGGACGCCCACGACCTCGGGGCTGGGCAATGGGTCGAACAACGCGAGCGTGCTGGACCTGGCCGGGTTCCAGTCGGGCGGCACTCCGGCACCGACCACCCCCTGGGACGGCGGCTGCTGGGATCTCGTCTTCACGGACGATCTGCCGCAGAGCCGCCCCGATCCGATCTCAGGCCAATTGCAACCCGGTGGACACTTCTTCGGCTTGATCCCGCTGTCGTCGACAGCGGCGGTTGGCGCGATAAAGCTACCACCGTACCCACCGGCGACGGGAGTGAGCACGCCGGCGCCCACGGGCGACCCGGTGCTCTTCCCGCTCCCGCAGGCTATGCCGCCGGGTGGCATTGCGACCCTGACGAACCTGTTTATCGGCTACTTCTCGACGACCGGGGCTTACCAACCGCTGGCGCCTTACTACTTCACGACGATCGGCAGCCCGCCCACCAGCGACGAGTCGAGTCCGTACACTCCCACCTACCAGCTCAACACAGCGTGGGACCCTTTCATGGGTGGAACGCCGACTGGAGCCTTGCCTGCCGGCGTGCTTCCGCCGGCAACCTACGGCGGCACGGCCCCCTCGAGCTATCCCCCAAATCCTGCAGTATCCAGCGGCACACCGTCCAGCCTGTTACCTGGGGTAACCCCCGGGTCCGGCAAAGGTGCGATGGTGTGGATTTGCCTGCGTCGACCCGCCAACCCGTTTGCCGGCGTTTCGGCCAATAACCCGATGATCGTGGTCGATGCGATGCGGTTCCCGTTCATCGAGGCCGGCGCAAATCCCACTACGCCAGGCAACTACATCTTTTCGTACCAGCGGCTCCAGCCGTTCCGGGGCGGCCACGCCGTACCCGTGCCTGGCGCGAGCGGCGCGCTGGATACGCGCTACGGCTACAGCGAGCAGGTCGCCGTGCCAGTGACCATGTCATCGACGTGGGGACTCAACGGGGGTAATCAAATTACGGGCCCCGCAGCGAACAAGGGCTATTACCACACGCTCGGGGGCCCCAACGATGTCAACCCTTCCGTCACTTATCCGTTTACTCCTCCCGCGACCAGCGCAGCGGACCTCGGCTCTGCCGGACCTCCCGTGAGACCCCCGACGCTCAGCGAGCCATGGGACTACTTCCCCTTCAACGACCGTGACTTCACGAGCGTGGCCGAGCTCCTACTTGTGCCAGGCTGCCCGCCGGGGCTTTTCACCAAGCAGTTTGCGGAGTTTGCCCCCTCGCAGGCAAATGTGACGTCGGTCTTCGGCGCCGTCACGCCTATAAGTTCGACGCTGCCGGCTGGTTCGGCCTTCATTGCGCCTCCGGTCGCACCCACCACGGCCTCCAACCCGTTCTATGGAACGACGGTCCCGCCGACGACTCCCCTGCAGCCGCACACATTCCCCTACTTGATCGACAAGTTCTTCTACAGCGCCTACGGCGGACCAGTTCCCCCCGCGACGGCGCCCCCGGCCGACCCCGGCGCGATGGTCGACGGCTACGGCTCCGACGGTTGGTTCAAGATGTTCGAGTTCTTCGAGGTGCCCAGCCAGATGATCGGCGCCATCGGGCCGGTGGCCCAGGGCACCGACTTCGACTGGCTGCGCCAGGATCTCAAGCCGGGACTCATCAACATCAACCTCGTCATAGACGAGGAAGTGTTTTTCAGCGTCTTCGGCGCGCAGGACCAGAACTTCAACCAGCAGCTTCTTTGTTTCGACCAGCTACCGAATTTGTCGCTGTCGTTCAATGGAGCATCGTGGGGCTACGCGGGGACGGCCTCGACCCTGCCGCTGGCCGCCTTGACTTCGCCCATCCCGCTGGTGGTGACATCGACCCTGGCCAACGGGTCGCCCGGTTCGGCCTATCCGATGAACAACGTGGGCGTGCTGGCCACGGACCCGATTTCCAGTACGCTGCTTTCCGGCATCAAGGCCTCGTTCGCCCAGTTCCTTTCGGTGCGGCACGGCGGGTCGGGGTTCGTCTTCGGCTACGGCAGCGGTGCAGTCGGGCAGAACTTCGCTTACAACACGAGTCCCCCCAACCCGAACAACACGGCCCCCACGGGAATCCCGGCGGACCGGTCGTTCCACTCGCTATCCTATCCAGACATTAATTACACGGTCATGCGTCCCGCGGCACTGCCTCCTTGGAGCTCGCCTCCGACCTGGCCTCCGCCTCCGATCTCTACCGATCCGCCACCGGCGACGCCGACCAGCACGGCGTTGCCACCGACGTACACGGGAACCGCAGCCGGGACGGGCGTCTACACCGGCGACCCAGGCGTCCGCAACTACATCCTTTATCCGGCTCTGGCCACCGGCGCGAATCCCGCAAGCAGCACCACCGCCATTCTCTTGCCGCCGGCCATCCCGGTCCGCCGGCTCTTCCAGCCCCCCGATGTTAGCCCAGCACCCCCGGCCCAGAGCAATGCCGGCGAGCTTGGCGACCTCTACTTGAACAATCTGAAACCAGTGACCGCGCCTTCGACCGCGGGTGCACTGCCGCCTTATAATTATCCCCCTCCACCCGCGGCGGGAACAACCTACACCGTCAGCGCCAGCGTCGCCGGCCAGCCCGGCGTGGTCAACCTGTTCTGGGCGGGAGTGCCGTCGGGCGGTTCCTTGCCCAACCCGTACCTCGGCGCCAACTCGGTCGCGGCCAGCTTGGGACCCCCTCCGGTCTCGCCTCAGTTCGACTACAAACAGCACCCCTATTTCCGCACCGAGATGCTGCAGAAGGTTATGAACCTGACGACGGTGCGGACGCACCAGTTCGCCGTCTGGATCACCATCGGCTTCTTCGAGGTCAAGCGGGAGGGTGACCTGCTGATGATCCAGCAGGGTAACCCGGTCCTGGCGTTCGACATCCTCGGCCCCGAGCTGGGCGCGGCGACCGGCCAGACGGCGCGGTACCGGGGCTTCTTCATCGTCGACCGGCTCAAGCTCTACGGATTCAATGACCAGACCCCCGGCAGCTTCCGCCCGGCCGTTGTCTACCGTCAGATGATCGAATGATGACGCTCCTCTTCCAGAGGCAGGCATCGCCAGCATGAATACGACGAAGGAAAGGCCCGGTATGGTCGAGCGTTGGGCCGCCTCGGGCCGAGGCGCAAGGGGACATCGCCCGGATGCAGCGGCCCTTCCGGGTCGGAAACCGTCTCTGCCCGGGCCGGACCATCGGGTGTGCACAGCTCGCCCACACTCGAACGTCTTGTCGGAGACGACAGTACACCGATAGAATTCAGACCGAGGCCGTCGTCCAACCCACGAAAGGACCGCTCATGAGATCCCGTCGCCGTCGCGGCTTTACGCTGATCGAGCTCCTGGTGGTCATCAGCATCATCGGTGTGCTGGTCGGTCTGCTGTTGCCAGCCGTGCAGTCGGCCCGCGAGGCCGGCCGCCGCGTTCAGTGCCAGAACAACATGCGCCAGCTTGCCCTGGCACTGAACAACTTCGCCGGACGGAAGAACTCGTTCCCGGCCGCCGGAACGTTCTTTGAGAACACTGGGACCATTAACACCACTACGCTCCAGCCCGATTGGACCACTCTCTCGAGTGGTCCTTCGTCTCTGTACACTGCCCTTGGCATCAACGGCACGTCGTCCATCACTGGGGGGGTGATGGGCCACAGTTGGGTTGTCGATATCCTCGCCGACCTCGATCAGAGCGACCTGGCGAACAACTGGACGCCCGACGATTCTTATCTCCAAAGTTCAAGTACGACTCTCCAAGGTTCAGGCGGAACCGTGAACAGCACCAACACGAGCCCGTCCGCCATTTATAACTACACGCTCTCGAGCACGGCCCTGGGGGCCCTGCGCTGCCCGGATGACAATAATGCTGTCACCGGCCAGGGGAACCTGAGCTACGTCGTCAACGGTGG
Source organism: Isosphaeraceae bacterium (assembly GCA_052146555.1). Taxonomy (GTDB): domain Bacteria; phylum Planctomycetota; class Planctomycetia; order Isosphaerales; family Isosphaeraceae; genus Aquisphaera. Next base: position 24,308 of record JBKQMU010000079.1, on the reverse strand, counting down.
CTTCTCGCGGTTCCCTGCCGACCCCCTGGTATGGGTTGGCTACACCAGTGATAGTACGCCGGCCACCGCTGGAACCCAGACCACACCTCTGGCATGGCTGCACGATGCGAGCTACGACCCGACGGAGGCTCAGTTCAATCAGTCGATAGGGCAGAAGACGGGTGTGATGTTCCTCCAGTCGTACTACCGGGCTGCGGATCTCAGCACGGCGGAACAGGCCCTGGCCAACAAGCAGCCGCCCTGGGGTGGCCTCAAGACGAGCCTGAGTTCCATCACCGACGGTGCGAGCTCCACCCTCCTGCTGGGCGAAAATACCCTGGTTGGTTACGTGCAAGGCGGTAACGCGTTTTCCAACAGCAATGAGACCAACTGGGCTTGCCCGCTGCCCAACTTCAGCATGTTCATCGGGTCCGATGATGTGTGCGAGACGGGCCCTGGGTTGTCGACCGGTCAGTGCTACAACAATTTCGGGGCGTATTCCAGCTCGACTGACAGTCCCCAGTGGAACCACGCGAGCCGAAATGGCTGGTTTGAGAACATTGGCTACGCCCAGCTTTCGGGTCTGTCGCTGAAGGGAAGCTTCCCGTTCATAAGCAGCGGCCATCCCACCGGCGCAAACTTTGGCTTCTGCGACGGCGCCGTGCGATTTATCTCGAACACCATTGACGGGACTGTGTACGCGAAAATTATCACGCCGGCCGGCAGCAAGCTGCCCATCACCCCCGCGGGCTACAAGCAGCTTCCGGTCAGCCAGGACGCCTTCGTCCAGTAAGGAGAACGCACTCCGCCGCCAGGTGGCGTGACTCAGTGCAGTCCGCAGTGACGACGACGGGATTCAAGAAACCCGCCCGGAGTGAGGCCCGCAGGCCCGCCTGGGCGGGTTCTTGTTGGTCTGGCTGGAAAGGGAGAGAGCCAGGGATGAAAACGGGGTAGGATTGGCCGTAAATCAACACGATTCGACGTGGGTAAGGAAAACCAGCATCATCTGTTGTGACGACCCAACGAAGCGGTACATGATCTCACATGGCCGTAAGTCAAACCCTTCGATTGCGAACGGTTCCACACCAGCGTAGCCGCATCAGAGGCGATCGGCCCAGGAACCGGGCTCCCTGTGGAGAAGTGCTATGGCAACTATCAAGATCTCGTCGCTGCGGACTTGGTAGATCACGCCGTTAGGAAATCGATGGACCCGGCAACGGCGGGTGTTCTCGCTGAGTGGTCGCCAGGCTTCGGGAAGTCGAGTGATCCGCTCGATCGTGGCGTGGACTTCGTCGCGAAGCTCTCGGCCCAGACCGGGGCGCTGGTTGTTGTAATAGCGAACCGCCTCGCGGAGGTCACTTCGGGCGGCCTCGAGGAATCGCACGTTCACGGGTCCGCAAGCTCCCGGAAGACCTCATCCGCGGGGTACGCCTTCATTTGGCCGGCCTCAAAAACGTTCAGCCGGTCCTCGGCCTCCTTGGCCCAGAGTTCGTCGATTCTCGCGTCGGGTCGGTCCAGGCTCGCAAGGAGTGACTCGACCAGGTCCGCGCGCTCCGCAGCCGAGAGCACCAGGGCTTGCTCGAGAATCTGCTTCGTGGCTGTTGACATGAGAGGCTTCCAACCTGGGTCGAACACGTGATTCCCGACATTCCATGATATCAGGAACAACCGCCGATCGTCAAAACCCACGCCACAGATGAAGACGTAGAGAACCGGCCACAGATGACCAAGAGGATCAGCCACAGATGAAGAAGAAAAGAATTAGCCACAGATGAACGCAGATGGACGCAGATCAATGAAACAAGGGAGGATGATTCGCTGTGGCGAGTTCGACGGTGAGCGTTGCAAGGTTGTGAAATGAGAAAACGATCATTTTTTAGCAGTTCGTTTCCCTGTCCATTGCATCTCCGTGCCAAAATCCCGCTGTCTTATCTGTGTTCATCGGCGTCCATCTGTGGCTGATTATGCATTTTCCTCTCAGTGGCTCGATGTACAGCGTCCATCGGTAGCAGATCGCGCGTCTTCCGTAACTGTGGCCAAGTGCAAAGTATCCATCTGTGGCTTGGATGCATGCTGGGCGTTTTTCCGTGGTTCCATCGCTTCGCGCAGCGGCCACAATTCGCTAGACTCTGAGGTTCTCACCGATAATCCTCCTGAAGCCCAATTCACGGCTTCCCCGTTCTTGACCTAGCACAGTGTTGTGCCGGGCGGTGAGAACGGGGACGACGAGAGACCCGCGATGATCATCGTCCTAAAACCGCAGACGACGCCCGAGCAAGTGCAGCACGTGCTGAAGCGTATCGAGGCCCTTGGCCTGACGCCCCATTTGAGCCAGGGCGTCGCGCGGACGATCATCGGGGTCATCGGCGATGAGGAGAAGCTTCAGGTGCAGCCTTTACAGGCGATTCCCGGAGTGGAACAGGTCGTTCCGATTTTGAAGCCTTACAAGCTCGCCAGTCGCGATTTTCACCGGGACGATTCGATCATCGAGGTCAAGGGGGTGCGGATCGGCGGCGGCTACCTGGGCATGATCGCCGGCCCGTGCGCTATCGAGAGCGAGAGCCTTTTGCTCGAGGTGGGTTCTCGGGTCAAGGAGGCAGGCGCCAACATCCTTCGCGGCGGTGCATTCAAACCACGCACCAGTCCTTACAGTTTTCAGGGGCTAGGCGAGCAGGGGCTGAAGATCCTCCAAACGGTTGGCGAGCAGCTTGGCATGCCGGTGGTCACCGAGGTGATGGACCCACGCCAGGTCGACTTGGTCGAGCGCTATGCCGACATGCTCCAGATCGGCGCCCGCAACATGCAAAACTTCGATCTGCTCAAGGAAGTGGGCCGATCGCGGTTGCCGGTCCTGCTCAAGCGGGGCATGAGCGCGACGGTCAAGGATCTGCTCATGTCGGCTGAATACATCCTGGCCCAGGGAAACCGCCAGGTGATCCTCTGCGAGCGGGGCATCCGAACCTTTGAAGATTCGACCCGGAACACGCTGGATCTGTCGATCGTGCCCAATGTCAAGGGACTATCCCATTTGCCGATCATCGTCGACCCCAGCCACGCGACGGGCCGGCCGGATCTGATCCCCGCAATGGCCCGGGCCGCGGTCGCCGCCGGCAGCGACGGTGTCCACATCGAAGTCCATTCGTGCCCGGAAAAGGCGCTCTCCGACGGTCCTCAAGCTCTCCTGCCCGAGCACTACGCCCGTCTGATGGATGATCTGCGGCAGCTAGCCGAACTGGTGGGTAAATCGATCGACATTCCTGAAGGAGAAACGGTCTCATGCGCACCCTGTTGATCGCGGGCAACTGGAAATTGAATCCGACAACCGCCGAGACGGCCATCGCCCTGGCGGAAGGGGTGAAGTCCGGCCTGGGCACGGCGACCGACGTGCACGTCGCAGTCTGCCCGCCCTTTGTTTACTTGAGCCGGATCGACCAGGTGCTCGAAGGCTCGCCGGTGGGCCTGGGGGCGCAGGACATGTTCTGGGAGGCGTCCGGAGCATACACCGGAGAAATCTCAGGCGGCATGCTCGTCGACGTTGGCTGCACCCACGTGATCCTGGGCCACAGCGAGCGCAGGCACCTCCTGGGCGAAACCAATGCCGAGGTCAACAAGAAGCTCAAGGCCGCGCTTGAGGCCAAGCTCATTCCCATCGTCTGCATCGGCGAGACCAAGGATGAGCGGTTGGCCGAGCGGACCGAGGCCGTGATCGAGGATCAGCTCACAGGCTCGCTGGCGGGGCTCTCCTCAGAGCAAGCCGCCGGCATCGTGCTGGCTTACGAGCCGGTCTGGGCCATCGGAACCGGACTGACCGCCACGCCCGAGCAGGCGCAGGCCGTCCATGCGTTCATCCGGAGCTGGTTCGATCAAACATTCGGCGCGGCGACAGCGGCCCGGGTGGTCGTCCAGTATGGAGGAAGCGTCAAGCCGGACAATGCCCAAGAGCTACTGTCCTGTCCCGACATCGACGGGGCGCTCGTGGGCGGGGCCAGTCTCAAGGCCAGCGATTTCCTGGCCATCGTGAAGGCGGGCCAGGAGGTCACGGCACGGGGCAAGCCCTGACGCACCTCTGGATCCGGCAAACTGACGGTTCTCGGGCTGGCCCTGGCCACTTTCCGGCCAGGGCAGCGTCGTGCATACATTCGGATCTCGAACGAGGGCGACTCTCGTGGGCGTTTTGACGGCGATTCTCAACACGCTGAGCATCCTGGTCTCGCTGTTCCTCATCTGCCTGGTATTGATCCAGCGCGGCAAGGGGGGTGGCCTGGCCGGCGCCTTTGGAGGGGTGGGCGGCTCCAGCGCTTTTGGCACCAAAGCAGGCGACACGTTCACGCGTATCACCGTGATCACGGCCGCGGTCTGGATCCTCTTGCTCATGCTCCTGGTGATCATTACGAATCGACGGCCGACTTCGGCGTGGGGCGCTGACACTCCGGCTTCCGCATCGAAGGAAGCAGGCTCGACGCGCGGCAAGGGCAGGACCACGGGGAAAGCGACCGAGCCGGCTTCTGCCAGCACTTCGGGTGCCGCGGCGCCGCGACCGGCCGAAGCTCCGGCTTCGTCCCAGAAGGTTCCGGCCATCCCCCAGGATTCCAGCTTCCCGCCAACGCCCAAGAGCCCCTGAGAAAGCCTCCTTCCTTGCTCCTGAGCATGACCGGCTTTGGCGATGCCCGGCTGGTGGATCAGAAATGGTCCATCGAGGTCGAAGTACGCACCGTGAATAACCGTCATCTCAAGCTCTCGTCCAGGATCAGCGAGCCCTACGGCGCCCTCGAGCCCGATTTGGAACACCTGGTTCGCAACCGCCTGCGGCGTGGGGCTGTGCAGATCACCCTACGGGTCGGGCGGCCCCGCCAGGCCGAGGATTACAGGCTCAATACCGTGGCCCTCTTGAGCTATCGCGACCAGCTTCAAACGCTTGCCGCCAGCGCGGCGAGCTGCCAGCAGAGCGAGCTCGAGTGCAAGCACACGACCGAGATCGACTTTGGCCCGCTTCTGACTTTGCCCGGGGTTGTCGAAGAGGTGCGTACGGCCGCCAGCGACCCGCACGAGGACTGGCCAGCAATCGCGCAGGTGGTCATCGCCGCGCTTGAGAAGCTCCAAGCTGCCCGGGTCCGCGAAGGAGAAGCCATGGCCCGGGAGCTCGAGACCCTGGGTCGGTCCGTGGAAGAGGAGCTAGCACGGATCGCGGAACGTGGTCCCCTGGTCGTCCAGGCCTACCAAAAGCGCTTAACCGAGCGAATCGCAGCCCTCGTCGCCGATCAGGGCTTGACCGTTGATCCCAAAGATCTGATCCGCGAGATCGCCATCATGGCCGATCGTAGCGATATTTCCGAGGAGGTTGTCCGCTTGAGAGCCCACATGGTCCAGTACCACGAGACGCTCCGCGAGACCGACGGGGCCGGCCGCAAGCTCGAGTTCGTCCTTCAGGAAGTGGGCCGTGAAATCAACACGATCGGCTCCAAGTCCAATGATATCGAGATCAGCCGTAAGGTGGTTCAGATCAAAGGTGTTCTGGAAAAAATCCGGGAACTCGTGCAGAATGTGGAGTAACGGCCGCTAAGACCCTGCTGACGAAGAGGTCGCTTGTGCAGGAAGTTGACTGGAGCAAGCTTCCCGGGCGGCTTGTCGTCCTCTCGGGTGCCTCCGGGTCGGGGAAGAGCACTCTGGTGCGCCGGCTCCTTGCTCGCCCTGAGCTGTGGCTGAAAGTCTCGATCTCGGCGACCACCCGGCCGCCGCGTCCCGGCGAGCGCCAGGGCGTCGATTACTTCTTCCTGTCGCCGGCCGAGTTCGAGGCGATCCGTGGTGACTTGCTCGAGTCGGCCCTGGTTCACGGCTACCACTATGGAACACCCGGCGAGCCGGTTCGAGAGGCGCTTGCCCAGGGCACCTGTGTCATTCTCGTCATCGACGTTCAGGGAGGGCTTCAGGTCCGGACGAAGGTGCCCGAGGCTCTGCTGATCTTCGTGAGCGTGCCCGGGCTCTCGGTGCTGGAAGACCGGCTCCGCGCCCGTGGGACCGACGACGAGGCAACAATCCAGCGGCGACTCGCTGGCGCGGCACGCGAAATCGAAATGGCCAGAGCGTACAATGTACATGTGGTCAACGACGATCTCGATCGGGCGGTTGACGAGCTTGCGGATATTCTGGTTCGGAACCATTGTGGAGGTCGCAAAGGTCATGATTGATGAGCTAAAAGAAGAAGAGATCGTCAACAAGGTCGGGGGCCGGTTCAAGCTGTCGACCTTGATTCAGAAACGCATGATCGCGCTGAACCAGGGGGCACGGGCGCTCGTCGATGGTCGGGGCATTGACAAGATGTCGATGGTGATCCAGGAGATCATGCAGGATAAGATCTACCTCGACATGTCCGGTAAGCTCCGAACGACCGAGGCGACCGAGGACCTCGAAGTGGACGGGGGAACCGTCGATCTTACCCAGTCGCCAGAATAAGTAGGCCCGGCCTGTGATCGCGGTCTTGCAGGCCGACCGTCCGCAAGGCGGCATGACCGGTTGGTCGAAGAGGTAAGGTAGTGGCCAGCGCGGTTCCAGGTGCGCGCGCCGGGCCGCGGCCCCATTGAAGCTACAATCACGACATCGCCAGCGCGGTTCCAGGCGCCCAGGGTCAGGCCGCCGCAGCTGCGAGGGCCATGTCGGCCTGCGCGCTGCGAGGGAATCCATGCCTGTCCGACAGCGATTGCTGCGTTCGGCCCCAGCGCTTTCTTTCATGCTCCTGAATCTCTTTCTGGCGCTGAGCCTAGGGGGCTATGATCCGGCCGATGCCCCGGGATGGGGAGCCCAGCCCCCGAATCGCTCGCCCTTGCTTTCCAACCCCTGCGGACCGGTCGGAGCGACGCTGGCCCACGTGCTTTACAGCGTGCTGGGCTGGTCGTCATGGCTTTTGCTCTTGGGAATGCTGGCGGTCAACATCCTCTTTGTCACACGCCGCCAGGTCACCGATCGCACCACCCCGGCCCTGGGGTTCGGTCTCTTGCTTCTGGTCGCCTCCGGCTCGATCCAGAAGTTCGGGCCCGGGATCCGGCCCAGCCCGCCGGTGGGTAGCGGCGGATACGCAGGCGCCCTGGTCTTCACGTTCCTGTTCGGACATTTTGGCCCCTATGGCATGCTTCTGATTTTGCTCTCGGCCGGGGTCCTTGGCCTTTTACTTTGCCATGAACTGTTTTTCACATGGCCGGTGCGCGACCTATTGGCTTGGGTGTGGCAGTTGCCGGGCCGTCGCGGTTCCGCGAGTGTCCCTGCGGTGCGCGCCGGTGACGAGTCAGCATCCGCGGCACTTCCGGGCCAGTGGTCAGGTTCCAGAGCTGAAATCCTGCCTGCGCCCGTCTTGCCTGTCGTGACGCGTCCCGCTCTGTCGACGTCGACGCCCAGTCTGGTTGCGGTTCCCGGTCAAGGTCAGGCAAAGGCCGATTCGTGGGCGCCCCAGGTGTTGCCGGGTTCGCTCCCCGGCGCATCGTACCAGCTTCCTCCGCTTGAGCTGCTCGAGCCCCCCGCGTCTTTTCCGATCCAGGACCACGAGACCCAGATTCACGCCCGAGCCATGCTGCTGGAGCGCACGCTGCTCGATTTCGGCTACCAGGTTCGGGTCGTTCAGATTGACACCGGCCCGGTGATCACCCAGTTCGAGATCGAGCTGGAAGCCGGCTTACGGGTCTCGCGGGTCATGAGCCTGGCCGACGACCTGGCGATCGCCCTGGCCGTGCCCAGCGTGCGGATTGTGGCGCCGATTCCAGGCAAAACGACCGTCGGCATCGAGGTGCCCAACGATCACCGCGGGATGGTCCGCCTGGGTGAGGTCGTCTCCGGCGCGGAGGGGACTGGGAAGAGTTGCAAGATTCCCCTCTTCCTGGGCAAGAACGTGAAGGGATCTCCCCTGGTCTTCGACCTGGTGGACATGCCGCACCTCTTGATCGCTGGCCGCACCGGCACCGGCAAGTCGGTCTGCTTGAACGCCATGATTTTGTCGATTCTGATGAGCAAGCGACCCGACGAGGTCAAACTGATCTTGATCGATCCCAAGATGGTGGAGCTATCGCAGTTCAAGCGGATTCCACATCTCATGCACCCGGTCGTCACCGACATGAAGAAGGCCGAATCAATCTTGGGCTGGGCCTGCGACAAGATGGACGAGCGGTACGGCTATCTGGCCCGCGCGGGGGTGAGGAACATCCAGTCGTACAACAAGCTGGGGGCCGAGGAAATCTATGCCCGCCTGCGTCCCGAAGATGAGGAAGAGCAGAAGCGCATCCCGACGTACATGCCCTATATCGTGCTCATCGCCGACGAGATGGCCGACCTGATGATGACAGCGGCCAAGGAAGTCGAGCAGCACATTGTCCGCCTCGCTCAGAAGGCCCGCGCGGTGGGCATGCACTTGATCGCCGCGACCCAGAAGCCGACCGTCGACGTGGTGACTGGACTGATCAAGGGTAACCTCCCCGCGCGAATCGCCTTCCAGGTCGCCAGTCGCAGCGACTCGCGCGTCGTGCTCGACGAGATCGGCGCTGATCGGCTTTTGGGTAACGGAGACATGCTCTTCTTGATTCCCGGTACTTCGCATATCATCCGCGCGCAGGGCACGTACATCTCGGACTTGGAAGTCACCCGGGTTTGCCAGTTCTTGGAGCGCTACCCCCAAGAGTTCAGCCGCGAGCTGATCCAGCTTCAGGTCGGCGGCGGACCAGGCGGCAAGGAGAAGGGGGCGGGACTGAAGGAACGCGACGAGCTCTACGAGCCGGCCATCGAGATCGTCATCCGCGAGGGCCGCGGCTCGTGCTCGCTCTTGCAGCGGGCGCTGGGCATCGGCTATGGCCGCGCTGCGCGACTCATCGACTTCATGGCCGAGGACGGCATTGTCGGCGAGTACAAGAGCGGCTCGGCCCGCGAAGTGCTTTACTCGTGGGAGGAATGGGAAGCGCTCAAAAACGGTGGCGGCAACAGCGACAACGATGCTCCCGAGGCCGCGGCGTGAACGATTCTCCGCTCGCCCCAAGGCCGCGTGCGAAAAACAGTGCCCCGATATCTTCGAGGAAGCTGCCCGACGGCTGGGCCTGCCTTCCGTGCGCTCTCTCGGGATCGAGGAGGCGATCTCGGCGTGACCTCGGCGAAGACCGCCGGCTGCCGCAGCCTGGGGCTCACCACCTCGTTCCCGGCCGATCAACTCGCGGCCTCGGGCGCCGACTGGACCGCAGCCAAGCTGGAGGAAGCCCTGCCCGAAGTGCTCATGTGGTGAACGCGTCGGTCCGGACTAGGTCGCCGTCACATCGGGAAATACCTCACAAAGTTCCTACACTCGTCCTCGGAGAGGCAATGGGCCGCAATGAGCAGTTCGTCGATCGCCTGACCGACCGGCATCTCGTTATCGACCAGGAAAACACCCGGCATGGGCAAACCCGCGGCCACCCGCGCGTGAGCGTAGGGAGGGATCGTTCGGCGATCGTGCGTCAGCAAGACCAGGCCGCGTGCGGCGGCCCATTCCAGGATCGCCGGGTCCGGGGCTGCCGCCAACCCGACGTCCCGGACGCGGATCAGTTGCAGATTCGCGTTGCGGCGGGTGATGCCGTCCACGATGTCCTCGTTGAAGTTCTGACCGACGAGGAACTCAATCACGCGATCAGACCTTTCGACCGTGCGCGCTCCAGGAGTTCTTCGTTGCCGACCCCTCCCGTCATGCCCGCCGCATCCATCTCGCGGCGGACCGCGGCGGCCTCCTCATCGCTGCGGCGGAGATACTCGTCGAACGGGGCGGGGTCCGCCAGATACCGACTGATGACCGCGTAGACGTCGGCCAGGCGAAGCGTGCGATACGACCTGACGATGGCCTCAGCGCTTTCGCCGCGTCTGAAGGCGTCGAGCACTAATTCCAACAGCACCCGGCTGTCGCCGACCCGGAACACGCCCGGAGGGTCTTCCCGGAGCGGAACGCCAATGGTCAAGGGCTCGAAGTCCACCGTCGATACGGCCTGGGACCCTCCGTCCGTGCGTAGCTTTCTATACCACCGGATCAGTCCGCTCCGCGACGGAACCTGCTCCCCGCTCCCGCGGCCGGTCAGCTCAGCCGTATACCGGCCGATCCAGTTGTTCACGACCCAGTCCTTGAGTTCTGCTGCCAGCTCTCCGTACCGCCGACGGAGACCCGGGTCGGCCTCGATCGCTCGGCACACCTCGTCGGTAACGTCCTCGGAGTATGGCTGTGGAAGCGACCGCAGCACATCGGCGACCAGGTCACGAACCCCATCGGTCGCATTCGCCATCCTAATACCCTCCGCAGCAAGTGCCCAGATCCAGCGGCCCGGCCTGCCGATGAGAGCCTTTATGATAGCAGAATGCACCGCCGCAGGGCAGGTTACGGACAGTCCGAGTCCATTCCCCGAAAACAGATCTGACATCCACACCTGGCGTTGCCAAGTGAAAGGAAGAGCGTTGCCGGAAAACAATGGGACGGACAGTGGGCGCGGGAACTTATCCCTATCGCGGGGTGTCCGATATCTTTGCGGTGGGTAGAAGCTTCATCTTTTCACGTCCGGGAGGTATGTCGTGGGACGCACTGCATCTTCTGCGGCGGTGCGGCCAATAGCAAAGAGGACGCCATACCGTGCTGGTTGGCGGCCAAGTACCGGACGCCCGACCCCGTCATGATGGACCTCCAGTTGGGCGAAGACAAGCCTGTGATTTCGCACCCGGTTGACCAGCCGGAGCTACTAATCAAGAAGGTCTGCAGGAAGTGAAATAACGGGTGGATGAGCAGACTGGAGACCCGCGTCCAGCCGATAATTGACCGGCTAAGAGAGGAGCCCAGTTGCGCGAGCTTGGCATCCACGACTGCCGTACCTTGGCCCTCTGGTCCTGCAAGACGGCGATGATGTTCGAGGCGTCCAGGCCGCCGGATTGGTGGGCCTTTACCGACCTGGACCGTTGCCTGCTCTGCCAGAAGGACCTCATGCCGGAACGGGTGGAAATCTGGATCGTCAAGAGCGTCAACTTGGATACCTGCACGGGAGAGATGAGGAGGCTGACCAACCCAGACCGCCCGGAACGGGGAGGCGTCACCACGATGTGCTTCAGCCCGCTGGTCATCCAGGTCAAGAAACTGCACATCCCGACGGTCAAGCCCAGCGTGCACATCACCATCGACGAGCGACCGGGCGAATGGAGCGAGGCGCTAATGCAAATCTGGCCGCTCGGCGGGAAGCCTGTAAGCTGGCCGGGCAAGCACCGGCTGGACGGCTACCCGGGATTCCTGCAGCTCCGCGACAGGTTCAGCCGGCCAGAGGACGAGTGAATCGCCAGACGCCGGCGAGCAGGTTGCGTATAGTGAGTGAAGCCGGCCCCCGCGCGCTTGCTGTAGAATGAAGCTGTCTACGAGCGATGAATAACCTGCTTCGATGCGCTGGGAGACCACCTCATGCCCTCGCCATTTCCGGGGATGAACCCTTACCTCGAGCAGGACGTCATCTGGCATGATTTTCACGAACGCTTTTTGCCCGCGGCGGCCGCGCAGCTTACGGCGCAAGTGTTGCCGCGGTACATTGTGCTGATCGACGAAAACGTGTATCTCCATGATTTGTCATCGGAGCTCGCGATTCGGGCAGGTCGTCCGGACCTGAGCGTCGCGGAATGGGCGGGGCGGGGTGAACGGGCTTTCGCCACCGGGTTGCTCGAAGCCCCGGCGCAAGCGCTGTTGCCGGAATTCGACGCCGAGGGTGAGTCGTTCCTCGAGATTCGCGACCGCCAGGGACGGCAGCTCGTGACGGTCATCGAACTGCTCAGCCCGACGAACAAGCGAGCAGGCAGCAGTCGAGGGCAATATCTGGCCAAGCGAGCGAAACTGCTGAAGAGCACAGTGCACTTGGTGGAAATCGACCTGCTTCGCGGTGGGCCTCCCATGCCATTTGCCGAGCGGCCTGCCGGGCTTTACTCGGTGCTAGTCAGCAGGGCAGGGCAGCGGCCCCGGGCCGATTTCTGGCCTTTCGGCCTCCGCGATCCACTCCCCACACTGCCTATCCCGCTGGGGCCCGATGACCGGGACGCGAGGCTCGATCTCCGCTCGATTCTCGATCGCGTATATGACGAATCTGGCTATGCTCACTTCATTTACGACCACGAGCCGGACCCGCCGCTAGACTCCGACGAGGCGGCATGGGCTCGCGATGTCATCGCCCATGGAGAGATGTAAAGCATTTGACAGAGCCATGATCGGTGCAGCAGCGAGATGGAATCAGGGCAGAAGGTCACACACAGGAAATGAAGCGTCGATGACCTCTGGCGGTTCGCCGGCAAGCAGCCGCGCGGGCTGCCCTTCCGCGAGCACCTCGCAGGATGTGTAGCGATTGCCCTGAGGTTTCGAGTAGACCTCGACGGCCCGGCTCTCCAGGTTGACAATCCAGACCAGAGGAATGCCGGCCCTGGCGTACCTGGGCAGCTTGACCCGCCGGTCGTAGCGGCATGTTGACTGAGAAACCTCGGCGAGCAGAACGATGTCCTCTGGCGTCGGGGCTCGATGGGAGTACCTCGGTCTGCGCGAACCACGACAGACGGCGATGTCCGGGAGCGGCGTCCAGTCGTCGAACTCCACGGAGGACTCGCGGGCGACGTGCCAGTGGTTCTTGTCGAAAACGGCGGCAAACAGCTCCACGAGGTTCTCAACCGTGTTGCGATGCTCCGGGCTTTCCGTCATCTCGACGAGCCTTCCGCCAATAAGCTCGACTTTCATGTCGTGGAAGCAGCCGGCTTGAGCGGCAAGCTTGAAACGTTCCGTCGTCCAGCGCGGCGCTTTGATCTTCACGGGCTCGACTCTCCTGCGGCGTCACGAATTGGTTCGTGAGACGCTCACGCTCTCGATTATAGCCCTTCGACCCTCGGGAGATGACTCTCTCCGGTCTTCACGCCACCGGTTTCGCCGGTGAGGGCGCGACGAGCTGGTTTAAAGCGTAGGCGCGCCAGGTCTTGCCGTCGTGGCGGAGGTCATTGATCGAGGCGAAATCGATGGAGATCCGATCAAAGTCGGCCGGCTCAAACTGTGGAAGTAAGCTTAGGAGAAGTACGCGGATCACAATGCCATGCGCGATGATAAGAACGGTCTGGCCGCGGTGGCGAAGCGCGATTCCTTCCACGATCGGCAGCACCCGACGGCGGATGTCGGCAAATGATTCACCGCCTTCGTGGGTAAACTCAAGGTTGCCAGCGGTCCACTCTTTCTTCGACTGGACGTAGATGTGCCAGCCGTCTTCCCGGGAGAGCCCGCTCAAAGGGCCAATTTTTCGTTCGTGAAGTTCAGGAATGATCACTCGCGCAAGGCCACAGGCCTGGGCAATGGGTTCGGCGGTCACGACGGCCCGGCGCATCGCCGAGCAATAAAGGGCTTCTGGAGCTTGCTCCTTGAGCACATCGGCAAGCTGCTGGGCTTGGTGAGAGCCCCACTCGGATAGGCTGATGTCCGATTCAGCGCCGTGGAAGACGTCGGGGGCTGCAGTTTCGGCGTGGCGGATGAGAAGGAGTCGAGTTTCTTGCAAAGTCTTGCTCCGTGGTGGAAGAATGAGAAAGATGATGGAAGTCGTGCGCAGAGAAACGGCGCTGGCTCGCGAGGTTCCTCCGACGCTGAAGGCGACTTGGACGCTCGCGAGTTTCTCCGTCGAATCGAGTCTCATGTCCAGTCGGACCGGATTGAGTCCAATCTAAGTTCCCATCGCGTCTCTCATCGCAGAGGGCAATCTCATGACCGATGCCTTAGGCAAGCCAGATCCCACGCTTGATTCCTCCGCCAAGTACCGGACGATCCTGCTCTTTGGCATGCCGGGCAGCGGCAAGGGCACTCACGGGGTAGTGCTCGGCCAGCTTCCGGACGTGGTCCACATCTCGATGGGAGACATCTTCCGGAAAATACCCAAGCACGGGCGCCTTAGCCGCGAGATCGAACAGTATACCTCGCAGGGCCGGATGGTTCCCGACGAGCTGACGGTCCGGATCTTCCAGCGGCACCTGCACATTTTGGAGATGCAGGAGCTCTTATCGCCGGAGCAACACACGCTCATCTTAGACGGGCTGCCACGCACCTATCCGCAGGCCGAGATGCTCGAGAGCATCCTGAACGTGGTGCAGATTTTCCACCTGAGGATCGAAGATACGCAGTTGGCGATGGAGCGGCTGAAGATCCGGGCTCTGCGCGAGAACCGACTGGACGACATGAACGAAGAAGTCATCCGCCGCCGCCTGCACACCTATTATGAAGAGACCTACAAAACCTTGAGCTATTATCCGCCCGAAATCATTTACGGAGTCGACGCCGGCCAGAGCATGATCGACGTGCTCCGCGACATCGTCAACCGCCTTTCCGAGATCAATCGCTCGCCGCTGAACGGTCCGCTTGCGGAGTCTGTCGCCGTTAGCGCGCTCGACTGACTCCTGGCGGTTTCCGGCCATGTGAATGGACGCATGCGAAGCTCGGGGGCTTTGCGCCAGCCGTCCGGCCCATTAAGGTACGTCTTCCTGGTCGACCGACACGGCCCGAGGGCGAGGCTGCCTTGCGGCCCGTCTCCGGCGATCGTACTCTTTTTGGCCCTTCGACGGAGAGCGATTCGGACATGGCTGCCTCGCCCCCCGCTGCCGCTATGACTTTGGAGACAAGACCCACAACGTTCCGGCCTTACGTCTCACCTGGCGCCGAGCTGACCGAGCTTTCGCTGTCGGCGGTGGTGCTGGGGACGATTTTGGGTGTCGTCTTTGGCGCCTCGTCGCTCTATCTGTTCCTCAAGGTCGGCATGACGGTCTCGGCCTCGATTCCCGTGGCCGTGCTGGCGATCACCATCTTCCGGGGGCTTTCGCGCGCCTTTGGCACGCGCAGGGCCACGATCCTCGAGAACAACATCGTGCAGACCGCCGGCTCGGCGGGCGAGTCGATCGCCTTCGGTGTCGGTGCGGCGATGCCTGCACTCATGCTGCTGGGATACGAGCTGGAATGGACGCGGGTGATGCTCGTGGCGGTGTTAGGAGGGCTATTGGGCATCCTGATGATGATTCCCTTGCGCAGGGCATTCATCGTCAAGCAGCATGGAGCCTTGCCGTACCCCGAGGGGACCGCGTGCGCCAAGGTGCTGATCGTCGGCGAGCACGGCGGCTCGAACGCTCGCACAGTGTTTCTCGGCTTCGGGCTCGGATTTGTGTACCAGATTTTGATGCAAGGGCTGAAGCTCTGGTCCAGCGAATGGGACAAGACGATCACGGGCATCAAGGGCTACAGCAAGGCGGTCGTCGCGCTCGAGCCGGCCCCTGCGCTTCTGGGCGTCGGCTACATCATCGGTCCCAGGATTGCCTCGGTCATGGTCGGCGGCGGCATGCTCACGGCCCTCATGCTCACGCCCATGATCGCCTATTTTGGAGAGAAGCTGCCGGAAGTTCTCCCGCCCGCTCAAAAGCCAATCAGCGTGCTTTCGGCCGGGCAGATTTCGAGTCAGTACGTGCGGTACATCGGCGCCGGGGCTGTGGCGGCCGGGGGCATTCTCAGCATGCTCAATGCCCTGCCGCTGATCTTCGCCTCGATTCGCGACAGCTTTAGCGCGCTAGGCTCTGAAGAACAGCGGAGCGAGCTGGATGGCGATGGAGGTCCGGAAACGCATCGGCTCCGCACCGATCGTGATATTCCCATGCCGCTGGTCTTCTTGGGCAGCCTGGGGCTGGTGGCCGCGGTTGCCGCGTCGGACTTGATTCCGACCGACACAACCGGCCGGGTCATAGGCGGCCTCATGGTCGTGTTCTTCGGGTTCCTCTTCGTGACGGTCAGCTCGCGGATCACCGGTGTGATCGGCTCGTCGTCGAACCCGATCTCGGGCATGACGATCGCCACGCTCCTGCTCACGTGCCTGATCTTCGTCCTGCTGGGCTGGGTCGGCCCGCAGTATCGTCTGGTGGCCCTGTCGATCGCCGGCGTCGTCTGCATCGCCAGCTCCAACGGCGGCACGACGTCGCAGGATCTAAAGACCGGCTATCTCGTGGGTGCAACGCCGTGGAAGCAGCAGGTCTCGATATTGGTCGGTGCGCTGGTCTCAGCGGTTGTCATGGGCGGGACCTTGCTCTGGCTTAACGACGCCTACTCGACCACGACCGACCGTCCGGAAGATCTTCCCACCGTCAGGGCTGACGTCTCCAAGCTGACAGCCACCGAAGTGGGCAAGGACGGCAAGACGTACAAAGTTTGGTGGGTCGTCAACCCGCAAGAGGGTGTGCTTCCCGGAAAATACCTGGTCGATGACACAGGGCAGGCTCGCTGGCTGAAGGATCCGGGCATCGGCGGCCGGCTGAATTATTCGAATTCGGGCGCTTCGCTCAAGAAGTTCAACCCACCTCAGCCTCGACTCTTCGCCACGATCATCGACGGCATCATGGCGGGGAACCTGCCCTGGGGGCTGGTGATCTTAGGTGCGGTGCTGGCCGTGGTGATGCAGCTTGCGGGCGTCTCCGCTCTCGCGTTCGCGGTTGGTGTCTACCTGCCCCTCTCGACTACGCTGCCGATCTTCATCGGCGGCCTGATTCGTGCGGTGGTGGACCGCCTGCGTAAGTTCACGCCCGAGGAATCGGAGACCAGCGCCGGCACGATGATGTCCACCGGGCTGATCGCCGGCGGCTCGCTGGCCGGCATCATCATCGCCCTTCTGGTGGTCTTTGAACGGCTGGGCCAAGCCCTGGATTTCTCCAAGCCAACGCCCGGCGGTGAGCCAGAATTCCTGCTTCCGGCCATCGGGGCCTTTGGCGTGCTTGCAGCCGCGCTAATGATTGTTGGCCTCTCTGGCAGGCGTCAGGTGGCCGAGGAGACGAAGGACCAGGGCATCGCGGCCGAAGCGTGAGCGGAAAAGGCCTGTTGTTCATAGGACCGCACGACGCATGCCCGGCCCCAGGGCTCTTATCGCGGTGGTTCCTTCATTCGGAATCGCCGAAGCTTCGGCTTGGATCATGGCGGGCAAGCCCGTAAGTCAAGCTCGACGCCGCCGCGACCATAGTCTCCCGGGACATAAATCAGGCAGGCGAATTGCGCATGTCCAAGCCGTTTGATGCCACGACGAAAGAGCTGATCGAGAGCGATCCCCGAGCGTGGCTTGAGCTTCTGCTCGGCCGTCGGCTCGATCGCGTCCGTACTCTGAACGTCGACCTCTCCACGATCACCGCCGAGGGAGACTCAGTGATCTCGGTCGAGGACGCCACGCCCTGGCTGGTCCACATCGAGTTCCAGTCCAGTTACGATCCGAGTCTCCCCTTGCGATTGCAGCGGTACAATATCCTGGTCAACTATCGCCACCGACTGCCCGTGCAAAGCGTCGCCTTGCTTCTTTGCCGGAACGCAGACGGTCCTGCGCTTTCCGGGCTGCTCCAGCAGAGTCTCCCCGATGGTCTCGTCTACCACGAGTTCCGTTACAATGTGGTGAGGACCTGGGAACGCCCCTGCAGCGAGATCCTGGCCGGTGGCCTGGCGACCCTTCCCCTGGCTCCGCTTGGGAACGTGAAGGTCGAGGACTTGCCTGCGGTGATCCAGGCAATGCAGCTGCGGCTCGAACGAGAGGCTACGAAAAGCGAGGCCCAGACGCTCTGGATGGCGACCTATTTGCTGATGGGTCTCAAATATTCGGACGAGCTTATCGATCGCCTGCTAGAAGGGGTGCAGATCATGAAAGAGTCCGTCACGTATCAGAAAATCCTCCGAGAGGGACTTGCCGAGGGACGCGCCGAGGAGGCGAAAAAGATACTGAGGCGGCAGGGAAGCAAGCGATTTGGGAAGCCTGATCCCTGGGTCGATGCGGCGATCGACAGCACGAGCGACCTGGAGCGATTGGAGCAGTTGGTTGACCGTATTCTCGACGTTCAAAGCTGGGACGAACTTCTCGACGAACAGGTAAACGGTGCTGGCTAACTTCCTCCGTATCGAGCTTGCTCAACCTGGCTTCGGGCGTCTCCCGGGTGAGGGCATGACGCCAGATAGTCTTACGAGAAACTTCGCATGAGGGCCGCTTGTCGGGATTGGTACCACGCACTCTGGGCTCTGCTGATAGCGAGCTCTGGTCTGATGGTTCTGTTCGATCCCGTCCACTCCCCGTTCCCTGTGGGGTTTGCACTCCTTGGGAGTGTCCGGCCCTGGCTTCTGACGTGGAAAACCGCGGCAGGAACGACACTGCGAGGAGCTCTGGTGTGGGCAGCCCTGGCGATCGCGCTGGGTCTGCTTTCTCAGATTCAGGCATGGACGGAGACTGTCGGCGGTGGTCGCCCTTGGGCCGGCCGCGGTACGTACCTGATGGTCCTCGTTGTCCTGGCGGCCCTGGTCTCGGTGCTCGGAGCACGAAACCCAGGCAGTGGCGCCTGGGCGATCCTCATGGTCCTCCTGATCGTTGTTTTCCTGATTCCCTGGCTCGAGGCCGCGGCAAGAGTACGTCGGGCGGGGGGGCCGGCTGAGCTGCAGCTCGACTCACCGTGGACGATTTTCTACGGGCTGCTGGTGCTGGCCGGGGTGACCAATTACTTACCCACGCGGTATGGCCCGGCGGCCTGCGCGATCGGCGCGGGACTGGTCGTCGAGTACCTGGGTCTTACCCGGACGAGTTGGGCGGCCGCGACCCGGGCTGTGGTCTGGCCGGCCGTGGCCTGGTGCCTTGCGCTGGCGGCGTGGCTTGCGGTCCTGTGCACTGGGAAACCCGTGACGGAAAGGAACAAGATCGACCAAATCTGGTTCTGGTTCCGCGATCACTGGGGGGTTGTCTGGTCGTTACGGCTCTCAGAGCGCTTCAACCGGACCGCCGAGCTTTCGTCCTGGCCAGTGCGCCTCTCCTGGTTTGGCCTGGCACGCGTTTCGGCGTCCAGCCCGGAGTTTTCACCTGCCCAGCTCGACCAGGCTGAAGCGACCCTGCGCGGACTGATCCGGCGGTTCGCCGCGCCCGATCGCGTGACTGAGCTTCTGGCAAGTCACAGTGGGAAGACTTGTCAGAGCGATCTGCCAGCGCAATGATGGAGCAATCACGGAGAATACACGTTGGATCGTTCCGGCAAATATGCGGCTGCGTCCCAGGTCATCCTGGCGGTGCTCGCGGTGGTCGCGGCGCTCTACCTGCTGCGGATGATCTTGATTCCCATTGCCGTAGCACTTGTGCTTGCTTGCATGTTCTCTCCGCTGGCCGCATTTTTTCGCCGCTGGCTTCCGTTCGGACCGATTGGCGGCTTGTGCTTGTTCCTGCTCTTCCTGCTGGGAGGGCTGTATGTCGCCAGTTTGGCGGCGGAGAGCCTCTTCCGTGTGGCGCACACGCTGCCATCGGATATCGAGAGGATCGCCGGCCAGGTCAGCGCGCGGATCAACGACCTGATCCGTGACCAACCTTATCTGCGTGGGGTCTTGCCGGAGCCAGGGACGATCGACCGACTGGGAGATACCAACAGCGCGCTCTTGATTGAAAAGCTCAGCTCCGGCCTTTCCGACTTCACGATCTGGGTCCTTCAGGGCTTCATTATTCTGGTGCTCGTGATCTTCCTCTTGGTCGAGGGGCCGATGCTCATGAGCAAGGTCGTCCGCTTCTTCGCCAAGACCTCCGGCGAGGCCGACATGACCAGCGCGATGCTGACGCAAGTCACACGGAAGATCCGCGCTTTCCTGGTGGCACGCACCCTGATCAACCTTTGTCTTGGCCTGGTCGTGGCCCTTGGGCTGTGGTGCCTGAACGTCCATTTCGCGCTCTTCTTGGGGCTGTTCGCGGCCCTGACGAACTTCGTGCCTTACATGGGTCAGCTCTTAGGCGGTGCGGTGCCGGCGGCGATGGCCCTGGGGCAGACCGGGTCGATCGGTGACGCGCTCATCGTGGCCGCGATGTATCTGGCCGTCGTGGGCATCGAGGGCTACGTCGTCACGCCCCTGGTGATGGGCCGCTCGCTGGATCTCAACGGCACGACTGTACTTATTGCCTGCTTGTTCTGGGGTTATCTTTGGGGGCTGATCGGCCTGGTTCTGGCCATGCCCATCACGGTCAGCCTGAAGCTGGTCTTCCAGGCCGTTCCCGAGCTCAACCATTGGGCCGAGCTGATGAGCCTGGACTGGCGTTCGCCGGGGGGAGGAAGCCACGAGGCCCGCTCAGCCGACGAAGCCGCATCGCGTCCGTTGGGCGGCTCGATCACGCTGGGCGGTGCTGGAGCCCATGCGCCGCCTGCGGAAACCGTGGCGGCCGGTTCGTTCCAGCCGCCCGCTTGACCGTCCGATTACCATACGATGCCCGTCACGAAGAAAAAGACAGCAAGAGTGGGGTCTTCTCGAAAAAAGGAGGAATCAACGATGGAAGTCATCCTCGAATACTGCGCTCTTTGAAACTACGAACCGCAGGCCGTCAGTTTGACGGCCAAGTTGCTGCCGCGATTCAAGCAGTCCATCAGCCGATTCGTGATGATTCCCTCGAAGGGGGGATGCTTCGAGCTCAACGTGGGCGGCCAGCTCCTCTACTCGAAGCTGCAAACCGGCTCGTTCCCAGACGAGGAAGCCCTGATTGCCCAGGTCGGCAAGGTTCTCGGGGCCTGAACCATCCCTTTTGATAAGAGCTCGAGCGATCGTTTATGTCGGGACGAAAGAAGCGACTTACCGATTACGCCAACTGCGCCGGGTGAGCCGGCAAGATTTCCCCTCAGGGGATCGCGCAGGTTCTGCGCGGCGCTCGGTCGCGGCATCTTGATCCGAACGTCCTGGTGGGCACCGAAACCATGGACGACGCGGGAGTGTACGCCCTCTCGACCAACCTGGCGCTGGTCCAGACGCTCGACTTCTTTCCCCCCCTGGTCGACGACCCCTACACTTTCGGCCAGATTGCCGCGGCCAATGCCCTTTCCGACGTCTATGCCATGAACGGCCGGCCGATCACGGCCCTGAACATCGCGGCGTACCCGGACGACGAGCTGCCGATGGAGGATCTCGAGGCGATTCTCCGGGGCGCGGCGGAGCGGGTCGCGACTGCGGGCGCGGTGACACTGGGCGGTCACACCGTGCGCGATAAAGAGGTCAAGTTCGGGCTGAGCGTGACGGGGCTCGTCGATCCGGCCGAGCTGCTGACCAACGCTGCCGCGCGGGTTGGTGATGTCCTCGTGCTCACCAAGCCGCTGGGCACAGGCTTCGTGACGACCGCGGCCAAGCGTGAGGAGTGTCCCGGGCCGATCCTCGACCGGACGATCGCCCAGATGATCGAGCTCAACGCCGTCGGCCGGGACGCGCTGCGGGCCGCCGGCGGAGCCCACGCCCTGACCGATGTCACCGGCTACGGCCTGGCCGGTCACGCCCTGGAGATGGCCGAAGGCTGCGGACAGACCATCGTCCTCGAGGTCGATCAGCTTCCCCTGATCGCGGGAGCCGAAATGCTCGCGGTGCCGCGCTATCATTCCCGGGCCAGCAAGACCAACGTCGAGTTTCTCGCGGGGCGTATCCGGATTGACCGGCCCTCGGATGATGTCCGGCTCGGGTTCGTCTTCGACCCCCAGACGTCCGGTGGACTACTGATCGCCATCGACCCGGCAAACCTGAACCGACTCAGAGACGAGCTGCGGCAGCGCGGGGCATCCGCCTGCGCGGCTGTCGGACGTGTCGTGGAGAGAGCGGGGAACATCGCGATTCACTTGGTATGATGGCTCTGGGCAGACATCGCCAGCACTCACCAGCTCGAGGGTCGTGCCGAGCTGCTTCGCCAGGCCAGGCCGCCTGAGGGCGGGATGGGGGAACCATGATCGACGACTTCGAAACGCTTTTCGCCTACAGCCGCTGGGCTGATCGTCGGATTCTCGAAGCGTGCCGCAAGCTGACACCCGAGCAATTGGCTGCCGAGCCAGTCGCCGGCTGGTCGTCCGTTCGATCGTCGCTTGTGCACATCGCGGCGGCGACCGAGGGATGGTTGCGAGGAGTTTCCGGCGAGTCCGTCCAGACCACGCCGTCCGAGGCCGATCTGCCATCCGTCGAGCACATCGAAGCGCTGCTCGATCGGGCATACGGAAACTTTGAGTCGCTTGCAGCCACGCTCACTCCGGAGCTCCTTGCGGCCGATCGCACATTCAGCGGCCGCAGCCGGACTGTCGTTCTACCACTGTGGGCTGCCCTGCGGCACGTGGTCAACCACTCGACCTATCACCGTGGTCAGATCGCGGCCAAGCTCAAGCGGCTGGGCATCGAGCCGCCAATGACCGACCTGGTCTGGTGGGTGATGGAGCAACAGCAAGCTCCGAGCTGACGCGCCGCGTCAGCCGACGGCGAAGTACGGGTCGTCGTTGCGTGCTGCTGGCGAACCTGGAAGGGCGCTCACGTTTCCACGCACTGGCTGCGGGGATACGAGCCCAGGATGTCGAGACGCTCGCACTTTTTGCGAACCGCATCGAGCGCTTTTTGCACGTGGGGGTCGGACTCGTGCCCTTCGATATCCATGAAGAAGAGGTAGGATGGATTGGTGTCGCCGCTGGGCGAGTTGGGGATCGGGAACGATTCGATCCAGGTCATGTTCACCTCGCACTTGCGAAACGGGGTGAGCAAGTCGACGAGGGAACCGGCTTGGTTGGAAAGCCGTACCATGAGCGTGGTCTTGTCGCGGCCGGTGCGCTGCTCGGCCGCCTCGGCGATCACGGCGAAGCGTGTCACGTTGTGCATCTGGTCTTCGATATTCTCAGCCAGGAGGTTCAGACGATACGCCTGGCTGGCGGCGCGGCTGGCGACGGCGGCGGCGAATTCCTCGCGCTGGGCCAGCTCGGCGGCGGCCGCGGTCGAAACCACCTCAACCTTGGCGGCCTGGGGCAGGTTCTTGCCCAGCCAATTGCGGCACTGCGAAAGGGCCTGCGATTTGGAGTAGACCCGCCGCACCTCGCCCCATTCGCACCGCCCCAGCAAGCAGTGGTGGATTCGCAGCCGGACCTCGGCCCGGATTCGAAGGTTGGGCAGCTTGATGAACATGTCGAGCGTATCGGCGATCCGGCCGTCGGTCGAGTTTTCCAGCGGCACAATGCCGAACTGGACGTGCCGCCGGTTGACCTCTTCAAAGACCGCGGCGATCGAGCCTACCGGAACGTGCTCGACAGCCTCGCCAAATTTTGCCACTGCCGCCAGATAGCTGTAGCTGTACTTCGGTCCCAGGCAGGCCACCCGCAGAGTACGCTGGAGCGATCGCGAGCCGCTCATCAGCTCACGGAAGATGAGCCTGAGGGTCTCGATAGGCAATGGCCCGTGACTGGCCGACAGGGCCCGCGCGATCACCTCGTCCTCGCGGGCCGCCGACCAGATTTCGAGGCCCTGGCAGTGCTTGATCTGCCCGATCTGGGTGGCGATCTCGGCGCGGCGGTTGAGCAGATTGACCAGGTCCAGATCGAGCTGATCGATCTCACCCCGCAAACTGCTCAGCGTGGGCGCTCGCTTCGAGTTGGGCGAGTCCTCGGGCGATCCCTTGGCAGGTGTAGTTGGGTGGTTCGTTGGGGCGGGCTTGCGGGCCATCGGTCGACTCGGGGTGGGACAGAACGGTTGGGGTCAATCCTGGAGTAGAAGCGTAACATTCTGAGCGATAAGTAATTACAAGAAAAGCCGGGGCCTGTCAAGCGTTTTCCCTGGCACTCCTGCGACTGAGGAATTCCCGGAGCGTCATTGCCTGTGTATGATAGCTCCCAAGATGAGCTAGCTTTATAAGCGTGCAACGGGACCGTCGTCTTCTGGTGCCATTTTTGCAGTCGAGTTCAGTGGCCGGTTTTGCGTCTGTCATTTTGGCAGAGTCGCGGCCTCCGCCGAGCGCTTTCGCTCCCCTGTGAGAATCGCACTAGTGAAAACCGTTGCAACGACTTAGGCACGATTCTACGCACGTTTTGGCCTCTGGCATGAGCCTTGCTTCGTGACACAATGTTTGTTGAGTCCCTGTGGTGACAAGCTTTCCCGGCAAGTGGTTGTCGGTCTCGAGTTTGCCCCGACCCGCCGGTCCTGGGTCACGGTGAGCAGCAGGACCGTCAAGGTCCGCGCCGGCTCGCTGATCACCGCTCAACGTGGGAAAGGAGACTGGTCGTGGCGGAAGGCGTAAAGTACATCGGGATCGACCTGGGTACAACCAATAGCGTGGTTGCGGTCATGGAAGGCGATGATGTGACGGTGATTCCCAATCAGGAAGGAAGCCGGCTGACGCCGTCAGTCGTCGCTTTCACCTCGAAGGGAGAGATTCTGGTCGGCGACCCGGCGAAACGGCAGGCGATCACCAACCCTCGGGGCACGGTCTACTCCATCAAGCGGTTCATGGGCCGCCGGCATGAGGAAGTCCGGACCGAGGAGAAGATGGTTCCCTACGAAGTCATCGGCGGATCGAGTGATT
>JBKQMU010000078.1:0-4049 GCA_052146555.1 Isosphaeraceae bacterium | reverse complement strand
GCAGGACGTCCATCTGATGATGGAAATCTTGGATCGCAGCTCGGGCAAGGTGTTGGGTATCAAGGTCAGCGGCAAGCTCTTGCACCAGGACTACCAGCGGTTTGTGCCCATGCTCGAAGCGCTCATCTCAGCACGATCCGGACCTGAATCATGCGAGGAGGCTTGTCTTGCAGTTGATCGGCAGGCCGGTCGCGCAAACTGTAGCGGTTGTTTCGGAAATACCCTTGAACTGGTAGGAAATCTCGACCACGGCAGGTCTTTGAAACGAGGCGACGCGCCAGCCGCTAGAGATATTCGAGAACCGACGCGCTGGCCATGAGGCAGAAGCCGGCCAGCAGGGCGAGGGAGAGCTTGAGGCGGTCGTGCGAATGGAAATGAAGTTCCGGTAAGAGGTCGCTCAGCGCGATGCAGAGAAACGTGCCGGCTGAAAACGAGAGTGCCACGGCCGTTTTGCTCGAGGCCGCGACCGGGCTGGGCTGTCCTAAGCCAACGGCGAAGAGTACGACGCCCAAGGGAATCATGAGCGCGAAGCCAAGGTTGACGAGGTGAGCCAGCCATTTGGGAACGCCCGATCGGAGCATCAAGCTCACGATCGTCAGTGCGTCAGCGGGCTTGTGAACGACGGTCGCCAGGAAAACGCCCCATCCTGTGGCTCCCACCCCCTTACGCTCGGCGAAATCGGCCGAGACCGCGCTGGCTAAGGCGACCCCCCCGACCAGCGAGTGAATGGCCAGGCCGATCGCGGTGGTACCCCAAGAGAGGGTATGTCCTGGCGCCCTGCTCCTGTCCTTAGCAATCGCGTGCTGGTGCGCCGCTGCGCCGGGCCCATGATTCCCATTGCAGGTGGTCTCCGCATCCGACCCGCCGTGCCCGGAGTGCCCGTCTGGGTGTTGGTCCTGCGGCTCATGCTGGTGGAACGAGAAGAACCGCTCCAGGAAAAAAAGTGAGAGCAACCCCAGCGCTGACCAGCGAATCGTCTGGGGCGACCCCAGGCGTGCCGCTTCCGGCAGCATGTGAAAAAACGCCGCTCCCAGCATGCTGCCGGCCGAGACGCTAAGATAAACCTGCAACCGCGTGTGGCTCAGGACCGTTGCCAGAGGCAGCATTCCCCCCAGCAAGCTTACGCCGACTATTAGCGCGCAATCAAACGTCAATGCATGCAGCATGGCGTCTCAGGCTCCCGTGGACCGGTGGATTGGACCCTTGTTCACACGCAAAAAGCCTGGATAATGACGTATTGACGCCAGGGGTCCGGTTCTCGAGCCTGCGCGACCGGTGCGACCCCCTCATCACCGTCCGGCCACAAGAGCGTACCGAAGGTGGGGAGAGGCCATGTCCAAGTTCACTGAAGCCGAGATCCATCAGAGACTACCAGAAGCCAAGGGTTGGCAGCGACACGGCGATATGCTCGTGCGAACTTGGCAGTTTCCGTCATTCCGCCGCGCGATCGAATTTGTCAACCAAGTCGCCGCACTGATCGAGAAGACCGACCACTATCCGGAGATACACATCAACTTCCGCAACGTCCGGGTCGAGGTGTCTACGCATGATGTGGGCGGGTTGACCGAACGTGACTTCGCGCTGATCAGCCAGATTAACACGCTGCCCACCGATCGCTAGTTCCCGCTTCGTCGCGGCCGGGCCGGCAAGAAAAAAACCGACTGCAGGGTCGGGTGCGATCCCTCAGTTCGATCGACCAGGCGGATGCATCCACCTGGCTCCCTGAATTCATGGATTCGCGCAAGATGCGGAAGCTCACTTTGCGGCCCCGGGCCGCTTTGGTCCGGATTGACCGGGCGCCAGACGTCGAAACTTGGTCTTGGGCAGATTGAAAACCCCGGCCGATTCTGTCCACCGATCGTCTTCCTGAAGCAGGGCAAGCCGTTCCGCCCGCGTCAGAACGTTGCGGGCACGGCTCAGGCCGCCCCCCTTTTTCAGGCTCTTATCCAGCGACATCAGAAAAGCTCCCTGGGTGCCCGACCCGTCACGGCGAGAGGACACATTCGCATGCAACCCGATTACGCAAATCCGCTACCCCACCTTTGTGAGGAACAACGGAATTGAAAGCTTGAATTCTAGTCACGATCTGCCCTGGTTGCAAGCAAACCCAAGGCGGCGATCGTGGCGACCTCGCAACCAAGACCTGCGACAATGCAGACACTCATCGTCGCATCGAAAACGCGATTCCCTCGATCTTGACCAGCAGATCAGGTCGCAGTAAATCCGCCACGGTATAGATGGCCGGCACGTCCCCTAACCGCGACCGACAGATGGCCTGCGTTTTCTCGAAATCTTCTTGCCGCTTGATGTAAACCCGTGCCATCCCAAGGTCTTCCAAGCTGCTTCCAAGCCCGGGAAGACCGTGTCGGCGGAGGTTGCTCTCGGAGATAAGCGCCTCGATGTTGTCGAGGATCTGCCGCGTCTGGCTTTCCACGTCCTCCGAGTTGGTTGCTGCGGACTCGACGCTGCTCGCCGTTCCGGAAACGAAAATTCTGGCGTCGCTGCCGCTGGATAACGCCATGGCACGGGCGAACTTCGGGCCTTCGGGATGGCGCCGGGTCGAGGCCTCCAGGAGCAAGGCCTGTCGGGGGTTCTCCAAAGGCATGGCCACGATCTCGGGCCGATCGGTGAGCAGCGCGATGCAACTGAGCAAGAGATCGTGCCCATGCGTGCCGATGCTCGTGCTTGCCGGGTAAGGGACCGTCATCACGGGACACGCCTTCTGGCAACCGCCCAAGAACTCAACGCCCTCGAAAAAGGCGGCGCGGGCGCGGTCGAGCTCTCCGTATCGTTCGCTCTCTCTTTCGTCGGCGGCATCGCCGCCTAAATAATACCACGTGCGAATCACATGGTCGAAGCCCACCTCTTGTTTCGCCAGCAATTCGCGTAACCTGGACAGCACACTGATCGTCTGGTTATAAACACCCGTCACTCCGTCGCGGGGACCGATGCCTGCGCAGAGAAGCCAGCACATGCCTCGATGGGTCACGCGCACGAGCTGCTCACCGAATCGCTCGATCTGGACTTCGCTGTTGTCGCGTCCGACTCCCAGAGTCTCGATTGCAAACAACTTACCCTGGCATACAGGCTGAACGACATAAGAGGTCGCGGGGAGCTCGTCGCCGTAAAAGTCACTTATAATCGCGCGGCAATCGGGAACCAGCTCGGGCCGGGCGACGAACACCGTCTGGTGGACGATCGAGCCGCGGGAACTCTCCTCGTCGTGCACTGCGCCGATTGTCTGCAGGGCCTCGCGGGCCTGATCGCGCAGTTCCCCGCCAGCAACGCCAGTGGCGACCGCCAGCACCTGTCGCACGTCGTCCAGCTCGATGACCGAATAGCCGTAGCCATCGCCGCTCACTCTGCGGAGCTGGTGTCGTTCGTCGGCAATTGGCCTGCCCATCCCCGCCTCAGTTTCTGAAAGAGACTCTGGCCATCGCGACTTCGCCCGGCCTTCTGAATTTGCTGCTCGCGCCGCCAATGTAGCATGTTCAGAAGTCGGTGAAAACCAAGTCGGTCCGTTCTGGCTTCGGCTGGGACCAGTCTTTTTGCGTCGGCCGTTTTCGCCGGCTGGACACATTCGCGCGCGTAATCCGATCACGAAAAGTGATCGGCCAGGGATGAATATGCCTTCTGCCTCGCATGCCGGTCCCAAACGACAAACGCGGCGATCCCCAGAGCCATCGTCCCCAAGCCACAGGCCAGGACGTGCCAAGGATCCTTCTCTCTTGCCTGGGCGCACGACGCAGTTTGAGTTAACATGCGTTCACGCGGCGCGTCGGTAGGGTCGAAAACCACTGGCCGTGGACTCGCGTGCCAGCCAGAACCGGCTCATGGTCTCGGTTTCGCTGAGGTAGTCCGCGCGGAGCTGGAGGATCGCCTCGGCTCCCGCCTCCGACCAGAACTTCTCGCTCCCTTTGATGCGTTTGTTGATCATCTTGATTACCGACTCCACGGCGCTGGTCATGATCGGCAGACCTTGGCGACGGTAGTGGTCATAGCGCATTCGCTCGGCGTTGTTCTTCAGGTAGCGCAACGACTCGAAAACC
>JBKQMU010000077.1:0-64889 GCA_052146555.1 Isosphaeraceae bacterium | reverse complement strand
CTACGAGGCCCCGCTGGGCATCACTGTGCGGCAACTGGTCGATCATTTTGGCGGCGGCGTGTGGAAGGGACGCCGGGCGAAGGCGGCCGTCTTGGGCGGTTTGAGCACTGGTCTCGTCACCGAGGCGGAGTTCGACACGCCGCTCGATTTTTCCGCCCCGATGCGGGTCGGCTGCCTCGGGCTCGGCACGGCCTGCGTGGTCGTACTGGATGAAACCTATTCGATTGTCGATTTCCTGCACAACAGTTGCCGCTTCTTTGCCCACGAAAGCTGCGGCCAATGCACCCCCTGCCGCGAAGGCACGCATTGGGCGCTGCAAATGATGGACCGCATCAAGGCCGGCCGGGGACGGCTCGTAGACCTCGACCTCTTGCTGGAAATCGGCGATGGCATTGGCATCATCCCTGGCACCACCATCTGCGGACTGGCCGACGGCGCCGCCTGGCCCATCAAGAACGCCCTGGCCAAATTCCGCGGTGAGCTCGAAGACTTCATTCGAACCCACCAGGCGCCCGAGCACACGGTGACGTGGCTGCAAGAGGACATCGCGCAGGGGCGGTGGCCCTCCGACGGTCGCCGGGCGCTGCCGGTTCTTGCCGGCGGGGCGCCGCGTCCCTGAACGTGCGGCAGGCGGCGTCTGCCCTAGAACCTTTGACCCTTCGCGAGGGGACAGGAGTACGAGGACGATGGCGAGCATCATCATCAACGGCACCGAGTACCCGATTCCCGAGGGGGAAAAGCTCAACGCGATCCAGATGGCTCGCCGCGTCGGGATCGAGATCCCCTACTACTGCTGGCATCCAGCGCTCTCAGTCGTGGCCAGCTGCCGGATGTGCGAGATCGAGGTCGGCTCGAAAGATCCCAAGACCGGCGAAATCAGGATGATGCCGAGGCTGGTTCCGGGCTGCCAGACGCCCGCCAAGGATCTAACGGTCCTGGTGACGGACAGTCCCAAGGTCAAGGAACACCAGCGACTGATCATGGAGTTCCTGCTCTTAAACCATCCCCTCGATTGCCCGGTCTGCGACCAGGCCGGGGAGTGCGGCCTGCAAGACTACAGCTATCAGTACGGCCGCGCCAACCACCGGTTCGTGGAGGAGCGGTCGGTCAACCCACGCAAGGATGTCTCCAGCTTGATCCAGCTCAACACCGACCGGTGCATCATGTGCACCCGGTGCGTGCGGTTTACGCGGGAGATCACCCAGACCGGCGAGCTGGAAGTGATGCGGCGGGGCAATCACGCCGAGATCGACGTCTTTCCCGGTCACTCGCTGGATGACAACCCGCTGGCCGGCAACGTGGTTGACATCTGCCCGGTCGGTGCTCTCCTGGACAAAGATTTCTTGCATCGTCAGCGGGTCTGGTTCCTGTCTAAGCACGATGCGATCTGCACCCGCTGCGCGACCGGTTGCAACACCAGCGCCGAGGAGAACAAGGGGAAGCTCTGGCGGCTCAAGCCACGGGCCAACCCGCACGTCAACGATTACTGGATGTGCGACCTTGGGCGGTACAGCTACACGGCGGCCAACGACCCGAACTTGCTGGCCGCCATGTACGTCCGAGAGAATGACGATCTGCAGAACACGCCCATCGACCTGGCACTGGCCGCAGTCGATCGCGGGCTGCGTCAGGTCGTGGAGCGGGGTGGGGTGATTGCCGGCGTCCTCTCGCCGTTCCTCACCGTCGAGGAGGCGTACTTAATGGCCCGCTACGTCAAGGGTCTATCAAGCTCCAGCGTGCTGGCTTTAGGGCCGGTGCCCACAAACGGCGAGGACCAGACCTTCAGCCCCGACCAGACCAAGGGCCGCACCGGCGATACCACCTTCGTCGTGCCGCGATCGTTCGTCATCCGCGCCGAGCGATGTCCCAACCGCAGGGGGGTTGAGGCCATCCTGAACCATTTCCAGGGGACGGTGATCTCGTTCGACGAATTCTTGCGGCGGGCCGGCGGCGGCGATTTTGGAGGAGTTTACATCGCCTCGGATGCCATCGATCCCTGGATCGATGAGGCGGCCAGCCGCGAGCTGCGGGCGCACGTCCCGTTCCTGGTGGTGCAGGACACGACCGTCACGCCGCTGGCGCACCTGGCCGATATCGTGCTGGCCGGGGCCACGTTCGCCGAGAAGGCCGGCTCGTACGTCAATGCGGATAGCCGCTTGCAGTACGCGACGGCGGCGCTGCCGCCGCGCGACGGCGCGCTGCCGGATCTGGATATCCTGGGCATCTTGCTGCACCGACCGGGGGGGCCGGTTCGCTCCGGCGAGGTCTTAGCCGAGCTGGCCGAGACGGTCGAGGCATTCGCCGTGGCCCGCGGCGGCAGCGTGCCGCCCCTGGGGGCCGTCCTGGGCTCACCGCCGCCGCCCCCCTCGACTGCCGCCGCCTTCGTCGATTCGTGGTACGTCGGCCAGGGAGCAGCCCGCTTCCGCTAGGGGGCTGCACTGGGCCGGACGGTTGGTAGGATAAGTAGCTCGCCGCTACCGAGACTTGCCGCAGTGCAGTAGGCCGGAGCAGGACAAGAAGAGCGGGAAGGACAGGCTTCATGATCTGGGTTCTGATCGGCATCCTGGTGAAGATCCTCGTGGTGGTCAGTATCGCCATGGGGACAGTCGCTTATCTGATCTACGTCGAGCGCAAGGTCGCCGCCTACGCGCAAGATCGCTTGGGCCCCAACCGCGCCGGGAAGGAGTTGGGGATTCCCTTGGGCTTGCTCCAGCCTTTGGCCGACGGGGCCAAGATGCTACTCAAGGAGGATGTCATCCCCGCGTACGTGTCGCGGCCGCTCTATCTGCTCGCCCCGCTGATCGCCATCGTCTGTGCCATGATCGGGTTTGCGGTCGTGCCCTTCGGTCCGGTCGGCCCCGGTCAGATCATGAACTTCCAGATCGCTCCCGACGTGAACATCGGCATCCTTTACATCTTCGCGATCGGCAGTCTGGCGGTTTACGGCGTGATCCTGGCCGGTTGGGCGTCGAACAACAAGTATGCGTTTATTGGCGCGTTGCGTTCCAGCGCCCAGCTCATCAGCTACGAGATCCCCTTGGGACTATCGATCCTGGGGATGGTCCTCATCAGCCGATCGCTGGAGCTGGGCCAGATCGTCAACTGGCAAGACCGCCACGTCTGGGGCATATTCGTCCAGCCCGTCGGCTTCTTGCTGTTCTTGGTCAGCGCCTTCGCTGAGACCAACCGACTCCCCTTTGACCTGCCCGAGTCCGAGCAGGAGCTCGTCGGCGGGTATCACACCGAGTACTCGGCCATGAAGTTCGGCATGTTCTTCCTGGGTGAGTACTTAAACGTGATCACCATGAGTTATCTCACGGTCATCCTCTTCTTCGGCGGCTGGGACCTGCCGTTTGTCCTGGACCAGAGCCAGACCGGGCTTTGGAGCGCGGTGCTCAAGGTCCTTGTGCTTCTGGCGAAGGTTGCCATTATGATCCTCGTGATCATGTGGGTGCGGTGGACGGTGCCGCGGTTCCGTTACGACCAGCTCATGGACTTAGCCTGGAAATCGATGATCCCGCTGGCGCTTGTCAATCTCGTGGCCACGGCCGCGATCGTGCAACTGGTTTACGCGTCAGGCTGAGACCTGGCGGTCGCTCGAAAGGGCGATCCGGAGGAATCAGCCTCGGGAGAGGAGTGCAAGCCGCCCCACGTGCCAGCGCCATGTGTCCCTGATAGGCGATACGGAGACATTAGCCTCGGGAGAGGAGTGCAAGAGGTGCGAGCCGACGACCCGAAACTGAAGCGGATCGAGCCCCCCAGGCTCACGCTGGCCGAGAAGTTCTTCCTGCCGCAGATCGGCGCGGGGCTGGCGGTGACGGCCCGTCACATAGGCGGCGTGGCCTTCGGGAACAAGGCGATGACCGTGCAATATCCCGAGGAGCAGCACGTGCCCAGCCCCAACTACCGGGGCGTGCACCGGCTCAACAAGGACGAGCACGGCCGGGTCAAGTGCGTGGCCTGCATGCTCTGCGCCACGGCCTGCCCGGCGCACTGCATCGACATCGTCGGCGCGACGGCCCCGACGTCCTGGCCCGATCGCGAGAAGTATCCCGAGAGCTTCGTCATCGACGAGCTGCGGTGCATCTACTGCGGCATGTGCGAGGAGGCCTGTCCCGTCGAGGCGATCGAGCTGACCGGGCTTTACGACTTGACCGGCCTCTCGCGTGAGCAGATGATCTTCGACAAGGCCAAGCTGCTGTCGGTCTTCGACGTCACCCGCGACGCCGAGCCGATGAAATACAGCGGCGGGCCTGCCGGCCCCGCCGCCGGAACCACGATGCTTCCTTCACCGCTGGAGTAGAGAAAGCAGCCGGCGTAGTGCCGTACGAGACAAGTGACCGCCCGGCAGATCGTCGTGGATCGGTCGGGAGACCTTGAGGCCCGCACCCAGGAAGTTCCTACAGCCATGTCCACCGGAGAGATCGTCCTTGCGACCCTGATTGTCTTCTTGGGAGCCGGGGGCAGCTATCTGCTGTTGCCTCACCGTCACGGCCGGGTGCGGGCGCGCCTCGTCCATGCCGCCGGCGCGGTGTTAGCCGGTCTGGGGCTGCTCGGGCTGCTGGCGTTTGTAAGTCCGCCCGGGCCGTTTCTCTCGGGGTTCTTCTTCTACGTTTTTGGCATTTCCGCCGTGGCCGGCGGGCTCATGACGGTGACCAGCCGCAACCCGATCTATAGCGCCCTTTGGTTCGCCGCGGTGGTGCTCTCGACGGCGGGGCTCTTCGTGCTGGCTGGGGCCCAGTTCCTGGCGGCCGGTACCGTGATCGTCTATGCTGGGGCGATCATCGTCACGTTCTTGTTCGTGATCATGCTGGCGCAGGTGGAAGGGAAGGCCGTCTACGACCGGGCCGCCCGCGCTCCAGCGTCGGCCAGCTTCACTTGTTTTCTCCTCTTCTGGTGCCTGCTTTACGTCCTGGTCCCCTTGCGGAGCGGGCACGAGGTTCCCTCTGGAACCACTCTGCCATCGCCAGGGGCCGAGGCCGAGCTCGTGCGGGGCAGGAACCTGTTGGCCCACTATCAACTGGCCGCCGATCACCCCGCCGCGGCGGCCCTGGGCGGGGCTCTGCGGCCGACCTCGTCGCTTTACGACGCATCCGTAGCGGAGAAGCCGAACGTCGCCGGGCTGGGCGAGGCTCTTTATGCCGACCACTTGCTCACGGTCGAGCTGGTCGGCACGCTCTTGTTCGTGGCCTTAATCGCGGCCGTCGCCATTACCGACCCCAGGCGGCCGTCCCGGTCAGCCGAGCCCATGGTGACCGGGCCGCGGAAGATCTAAGGTGAGAGGAAACCCGTGAAGGCCGGCGGAAAATCACAGGTCCGTTCCGGAACCAGAGTCGATCGAGACAAGCCATGACCGATGTGTTCACGCTGGACTTGCTGCGAAATTACTTGCTTATAGGCGCTGCCCTTTTCGTCCTGGGAATCCTGGGCTTTCTGTCGCGGCGGAACTTGATCGTGATATTCCTCTCGGCCGAGATGATGCTTCAGGGCACGGCGCTCTCGCTGGTCGCCTTTGGTCGCTACCACGGCAACTGGACCGGCCAGGTCTTCACGATCGTCATTCTCACGGTGGCCGCGTGCGAAGCTTCGATCGCACTGGCGCTTGTGGTCATCCTTTACAACCAGCGAATGTCGCTGGATGTGACGCTCTGGCAAGATATCCGGGAAGAGGGCGTGGGGTCAGTGCCGGCCAGCGACGAGGCCGCTGGGGCCGAGGCACTGGAACCGGCGCTAGGGCCCGAGTCGTATCCCATCCTCACGCCCTCGGGCATCGAGCCGGCGCACCCGGTCGAGCCCTGGCTCGAGCGCCGCAAGTGACATGAAGGGGGCGGTGGGACAGAGGAATTTACCTCAGGGGCAGTCCACAACGAGGGTCGTGGGGGTCCATCAAGGAGCGGCAAGGTGACAGGCTTTTTCGTGCAGAATGTCTGGATGATCCCGAGCTTGCCGCTCCTAGGGGCGATCATCGCCGCGGCGGGGGCGCGTCAGCTTCGCTTCAGTGCCCACGTTCCGGTCATTGCCGGCATCGTGCTGGCCTTTTTCTTCTCGCTGGGGGCCCTGGGATCGGCCGGCCCGGACGTGACCACGATCGCGGCCCGGTGGCTGTCGATCAGCAATCTCGAGGTACCCATCGAATTTCGCGTCGATGGACTGACGACGATGATGCTCTCGATGGTGACGTTCGTGTCCTCGCTGGTGGCCCTCTTCGCCGTCGGCTACATGGCCGGCGATCCGGGTTACCCGCGGTTCTTCGCGCTGATTGGGCTCTTTGTCTTTTCGATGACGGGACTGGTGCTCTCGAACAACTACCTCCTGACCTACGTGTTCTGGGAAGGCGTGGGGGTGTGCAGTTACCTCCTGATTGGCTACTGGCACACGCGGCCGACGGCGGCATCGGCGGCGGTGAAGGCCTTTCTCGTCAACCGGATCGGCGACTTCGGGTTTGCCATCGCGATCTTCTGGATGTGGAAGGTCGTGCCCGGTCACGACCTGAGCTACACGGCGGTCCTCTCTGGAGAGACGCTGGCGGCGCTGCCGGCGGCGGCCAAGGTCGGCATCCCGTGTCTCCTCTTCTGGGCGGCCACGGCCAAAAGCGCGCAGATTCCCCTCTACGTGTGGCTCCCTGACGCCATGGAGGGTCCGACGCCGGTCTCGGCCTTGATTCACGCCGCCACGATGGTGACTGCCGGGGTCTATCTGATCGCCCGGTCGATGCCGCTCATGGCCCTGGCGCCCGGCGTGCAGGTCTTAATTGCAATCGTCGGCTGCGCGACGGCACTTCTGGCGGCATCCATCGCACTGACGCAAAACGACCTCAAGCGGGTGATGGCGTACTCGACGGTCAGTCAGCTCGGCTATATGTTCATGGCGCTGGGGGCAGGGGTGGGCGAGGTGGCGCAGCTTGCCTTGGTGGCGGCGATGTTTCACCTCTTCACGCACGCCTTTTTCAAAGCTTTGCTCTTCTTGGCATCCGGCAGCGTGATGCACGCGATGGGCGACGTCATCGACATGCGCCGCTTTAGCGGCCTGCGGCGCCGGCTGCCGTACACGCATCTGACCTTTGCCATCGGGGGGCTGGCACTGGCCGGCATCTTCCCTCTGGCCGGCTTCTTCAGCAAAGATGAAATTCTGCTTGCGCTCGGCAAAGCATCGGAGGCGGCCCGTCCCATGGGCTGGGGATGGATTTACGGGACGATTTACTGGGTGGCCATCCTGACCGCTTTCATGACGGCCTTCTACACCGGTCGCGCCTATTTCATGACCTTCTGGGGGCCCGACAAGCTCCCCTCGCCCGACGATCCCGAAGCGCCGGAGCCTGAGCCAGGCTCGGGCCACGGCGACCACGCGTCGCACGCCCCGGGCGGGGACGAGACGCATGTTCAGGATCACGGCCATGGTCACGGCGATGATCACGGTCATGGCCACGGGCACGATCACGTAGGCCATGAATCGCCGCCAATCATGACTTATCCGCTCATGGTCTTGGCTGGCTGTGCTGTGCTCGTGGGCGTTTTCTTCGGTCCTAGCCACCTGCTGGAGCATCACCTGCACGGAACTCTGGGTTTCGAGCGGCTTGGCGGCGGCGAAGGGGGCTTCGACCTGACGACGGCGCTTGCCAGCTCGTTCGCGGGCTTGGTCGGCATCTTCCTGGCGTATCGGCTTTATGTGCAGCCTAGCCCGGTGCCTGGCCAGCTTGCCAGTCGGTTCCAGCCCCTCTTTGACGCTTCGCGGAATAAGTTCTACGTCGATGAGCTGTACGACTGGATCGCGGTCAAGACGACCAGAGCCTTGGCGGTCGTCAGTGATTTTCTGGACGTCTACTTGGTAGACCAACTGGTGCTGAGCATCGCGCGGGTGCCCCGGAAGATCGGCAAGGATCTTCTGGCCGGCTATCAGAACGGGCTGCTCCAGTTCTACGCGGCGGTCTCGGCGCTGGGCCTGGCCGTGCTGCTCTTGCTCTTACTCCTGTTCTGAACCTGGCACCCAAACCGGCGAGCTGTTCGAGGATCGATCGATGGCGACACTCCTCCTAATCACGGTCTTACTTCCGCTCGCCGGGGGCCTGGTCCTGGCGGCCTTGCCGCGGCTGGATTTCCGCGCGGCACGGCAGGTCGCGCTCGTCTGCACGCTCTGCACCATGGCCTTGAGCTTGATCATACTTCTTGAGTTTCGAGCCGGCGTGCTAACCCCCCAGTTCGCCTACGGTTCTCCGGATGGCCCCTACGGACTCGGCTGGCTGTCACGACCGGACATCCGCTTCGCGCTGGGGCTAGACGGGCTCTCCCTCTGGCTTTTCTTGCTCACGGCGCTCCTCATGATCACGGCGGTTTTGTCCTCCTGGGCGTCGATCAAAGAGCGTGCTCCGCTTTATTATGCGTTTCTGCTGGCGCTGGAGACAGGTCTTTTGGGGCTCTTCGCCAGTCTCGACGTGGTGCTCTTTTACATCTTCTTCGAGTTCACCTTGATTCCGCTTTTCTTCTTGATCGGCCTGTGGGGGGGCCCCCAGCGGCAGCGAGCGTCGATCATGTTCTTTTTGTATACGCTGGCGGGAAGCCTGCTGACGCTCCTGGGGGTCATCGCTCTTGTCGTCGTTCATTACCAGTACTCGCCCCAGCACGTTCTCTCGTTCTCGATTCCCCAGCTGACGCACGGACTGGCAACCTTGCCCTGGCCAAAGTGGCATGAGGTGAGCTCTTGGACAAGCCCGCAGGTGCTGATCTTCCTGCTGCTTCTGGCCGGCTTTGCAATCAAGGTGCCGATGTTCCCGTTCCACACCTGGCTGCCGCTGGCGCACGTGGAGGCCCCCACGGCCGGGTCGATCATCCTGGCGGGTGTCTTGCTCAAGGTTGGCAGCTACGGGCTCTTGCGATTCAACATGGCCATGACGCCGCTGGGCGCTGTCAGCCTCTTTCCATTGCTGGCGACCCTGGCGGTGATCGGCATCATCTACGGGGCCTTGGTCGCGCTGGCTCAGACCGACATCAAGAAACTGGTGGCCTACAGCTCGGTCAGCCACATGGGTTTCGTGGTCCTAGGGCTCTTTGCCCTCAACAGCACGGGGATAGACGGCTCGGTGATCCAGATGGTCAACCACGGGCTCTCGACCGGGGCGCTTTTCGCCTGCGTGGGCATTCTTTACGAGCGTTACCACACGCGAGAGATGGACGAGGTCGGCGGGCTCTGGAACCGGCTGCCGGTGCTGGCCTTCTTTTTCATGCTGGCGTCGCTGGGGTCCGCAGCCCTGCCCGGGCTCAATGGCTTCGTGGGCGAGTTCCCGATCCTTTTAGGCATGTTCGCGGAGAGCCCGCGGGCTGCCGTGCTGGCTGCGACGGGCATGATCTTAGGCGCCTGCTACCTGCTCTGGATGCTCCGCAAGGTGGTTTTCGGCCCGCTGCACGAGCCGGCCGCCGGCGGACACGAGAGCGTCCACGACAACTCGGCGGGGGCGGAGGACGCAGGCGGACATTCGACCGGCATCGCTCCGGTCGGCTGGCACGAGGTCGCCGGGCTCTTACCGCTTATGGTTTTGATCGTGCTGATCGGTGTGATGCCGGGTCCCTTTTTGGATCGCATCCGCCCCTCCGTACAGGAAATCGACAAAAACCTTCAAGCACAGCGAAGCGCCATGAAAGGGGCCGTACCCGACCAGTGCGGTCCGATTGTGGGTTTGGTCGCCGATTTGCGCGGGGCAGCTCCGATGTCGGTCGCCGCGCCAGCCTCGGTCGCCAGCCGGTCGTTCATGGAGCCCGGCGTGGCGGGCAAGGCACCTTTGGCGACGTCGCCCACGGCAGATAGGGCTCCGGAGGGGACCCAGAAATGAATCCTCAGGTGGCATACGAGATAGTCGGGCAGACGCTGCGGGTCCTGGTCCCGGAGATTCTCATCGTGGCGGCGAGCATCGCCATGATGACGCTGGCCCCGTTTCTGAACTGGCCCCGCCGCCGCTGGTGCGCGATCTCCGCCGGCACACTCCTGGTGGCTTTGGTCGCGCTTCTGGCCCTGGCCAGCCAAAAGACCGACCCAAACGCGGCCGTCGCCCTGAACGACGCGCTTGGCTTCTATGGCCGGCTGGTGCTACTCCTCTCCGGACTGGTGCTCTTGGCGCTCGCTCATGACGCTCCCTCGGACGCAAATGCCGGAGAATTCTTCGGTGCCCTGCTCCTGGTCAATACGGGGGCCATGCTGGTGATGGCCGCCAACGAGCTCGTCTTCCTTTTCGTGGGCCTGGAACTGGTGAGTATCCCCACCTACATGCTCCTGTACCTGACCCGGAGGACTGCCACAACCCAAGAGACAGCCACCAAGTACTTCTATTTAAGCATTTTCTCATCAGGGCTCTTGCTCTACGGACTGGCCTTTCTCTACGGCGTCTCCGGCGTCAGCAACCTCAAGGCGCTGGCGACATTGTCGTGGCTGCCTTCGATCCCCCATCCCCAGCTGGGACTGATCGCCGTCGTGTTCGTCCTGGCGGGTCTCTGTTTCCGAGTCGCGGCTGTCCCTTTCCACTTTTATGCTCCGGATGTCTACCAAGGTTCACCCACGGTGATCGCCGCGCTCCTTTCTTGGATACCCAAGGGCGTAGGCTTCGTCGCCATCGTGCGGACACTCACCGCGGTCATCGCGGTGAAGGGTCCCGACGATCCGCTTTGCCGCAAGGCAATCATCATCTCGTGGATCGTGGCAGCCGCGACGATGACCCTGGGCAACACCATGGGGCTATTGCAAAACAACCTGAAGCGGCTTCTGGCCTACTCGTCGATTGCGCATGCCGGTTACTTGATGATCGGAGTCACAGTCGCGTTCTCAAACCGACCCGACCGTAGCTTGGTCTACCTTGGAAGCGAGAGCATTTTCTTTTACCTGACCGCCTATGCCCTCATGACGCTGGGCGCCTTCGGGGTAATCATCGCGCTGCGGACGACCGATCGTGAGGTCGAAACGGTCGACGAGCTTTCGGGGCTCGGTTTCACCCAGCCGCTTCCTGCCCTGGCCCTGGCGATCTGCCTCTTGAGCCTCAGCGGAATTCCCCCGCTGGCCGGCTTCTGGGGCAAGCTTCAAATCTTCTCCGCTGCGTTCTTTGCCAGTCCTGGCGAGCATCCCGGTCCGTTTTTTCTGCTGGCCGTCATCGGCGTCTTGAACGCGGCGGCCGGGGCCTATTATTACCTTCGGATCGTCGTTGCCATGTATCTGCGTCCAGCGCGTCAAAAGGTGGAATGCCGGGGCGGCTGGCCGGTCGCGGTAGCGGTCGGGGCTTGTGCCTCTCTGTCGCTGCTTGTTGGATTGTATCCCACCCCCGTCGCCAGGGCATCGCGTGCGGCCGCGCTAGCGGCCCAGAGCACTCCGGAGGTGGCGCCTGCCACGGTTGCCCACCGCGCGATCGCCCCGGCATCGGCAGCACCCAAGATTTGGGTGCAGAATTGATCGTTCCGATCTGGGCGTTTATGCTACTAGTCGGTTGCAGCCTGGACTCGGTCGAGCGGATTGGGCCAGCCATGGCTCTTCCCTGCTACCACGCAATCGGTTAAGTGTTCGGCGCGCCCGTGACGCTTGGATGCTCCCGGGACAGTGAACGATCCGTGAGGCCCGCGCCTGCCGCCGACTTCCGCGGCGGGCCGGCTCACCCTCAGCTGATTGGGCCGCCCCCGATGTGGACCGGACTCATGGCAAAGACGGCCAAAAAAGACTCATGCCGCGACGGCGACCGGGTCGCGGAGTTTCGAAGACTCTGGGAAGAGAGTGCGTCGCCACCCGATCTGAGCCTGTTCCTGGCAGCCCAGCCTGACGCCTCGCTGAGCGAGTGTCTAGTGCTCCTGCAGATTGACCAGCAGTTCCGCTGGAAGCGAGGTCAGCCGCGGCCGATCCAGACATATCTGCGGCAGTTTCCGGAAATTGCGATGTGTCCTGATCTCGTCCGCCTGCTCGTCGAGGGCGACCAGCAGGGACGGCGGGCATCGGGAGACCAGCCGCGCGGCCTGCTCGAAGGCACGACCGAGATCGCGTCGTCACATGCCTTGACCCAGGTGATCGGCGGACCCAGAAGCGATCAGGAGACGCTCGCCGAGGACCTTGCAGCTCAGGCCTTGACGGGAGTTTATCGGCAAAGGCCGAATTCTGCTGGGGCCACCCACGATCCGGAGCTCCCGCCTACTAGGTCAGGGCCACAGTTGGGGGTCGAGCTCGACGCGCCGCCCGAGACGCAAGGCGTGGCTGAGTTGCTACGACCGAAGCTCGAAAACATGCGGTTTACGCTGTTGCGCCGGCTCGGGGCCGGCGGCATGGGCGTGGTCTTCGAAGCCTACGACGAAAAGCGCGGAGAGCTCGTTGCACTGAAGACGATGCGCCGGGTCGATCCGGCCACGCTGGTTCGCTTCAAGCAAGAGTTTCGCGTGCTAGCCGACATCACACATCCTAATCTCGTGAACCTGTACCAGCTTTTCGCGATCAAGGATCGCTGGTTCTTCACGATGGAGCTGGTCGACGGCTGCGACATCTTGACTTGGATTCGGGGCGAACCCGACAGCGTGCCGACACCGCCGGGCACGGCGGCGAATGGACCGCTGGGGAGGCACCTGCCACTCGACGAGTGCCGGCTTCGAGACGCACTGACACAGCTTGCCGAGGGCGTCCAGGCCCTGCACAACGCCGGCAAGCTACACCGTGACATCAAGCCAACCAACGTGCTGGTCACCAGTGACAGCCGCCTGGTCTTGCTCGACTTCGGACTGACGGCCGACATGGAGCCGACGGGGCAGCTTCGTACTGCGGATCGGCAGGTCGTCGGCACGGTGGCTCACATGTCCCCGGAGCAGGCGATGGGACTGGCGGTCTCGCCAGCCAGCGACTGGTACAGCGTCGGCGTAATCCTCTACCAGGCGCTTTGCGGGCGCCTTCCCTTCGACGGCAACTTCGACGAGGTCGTGCTTCAGAAGCAGACAACCATTCCGCCAGCCCCTGACGCGGAGTGCCCCGGCCTTGCCGACGACCTGGTTCGCCTCTGCTCGGCGCTTTTGGAGCGAAACCCTGCCCGGCGTCCCGATGGAGCCACGATTCTTCGTCAGTTGCGAGGCCAGGCTGAACCTGTTCGACCACGCCGCGAGATCCGGCCGAGCGTTTCGCTCTACGGCCGGGCGCCGCATCTCCATGTGCTGGACTCGGCCTATGACCTGCTTGTCAACCGCCAGGCGGCGACTGTCTTCGTCTTTGGCCGGACCGGAACGGGCAAGACCACGCTGGTGCGAACCTTCCTCGACGATTTGGCCTCCCGATCGGATACGCTGGTACTCTGGGGCCGCTGCTACCAGCAGGAATGCTTTCCGTTTAAGGCCGTCGACAGCCTGATCGATGCGCT
Source organism: Isosphaeraceae bacterium (assembly GCA_052146555.1). Classification (GTDB taxonomy): domain Bacteria; phylum Planctomycetota; class Planctomycetia; order Isosphaerales; family Isosphaeraceae; genus Aquisphaera. The sequence goes on along the minus strand of JBKQMU010000077.1, from coordinate 51,541 downwards.
GGCCCGGTATCTGAAGGGGCTGGAGCCGGACGAGTTGGCTCGCCTGCTTCCCCGGAACAGCTGGCTCCTGGGCCGCGTTTTCCCCGTCCTGCGCGGCCTTGACCGGCGCAGCGCCCTCACGCGAGCATGCGGCGAACTCCCCGATCCCCAGGAGCTCCGTCTCCATGTCTTTTCCGGTCTCCGCGAGCTGCTGGCGCGGCTTGGCCGGGAGACGAACCTGGTGCTGGCCATCGATGACTTGCACTGGGGAGACGCCGATAGCGCCTCGTTTCTTGCCGACCTGATTCATGCCCCGGACCCTCCCGTCATGCTGCTTGTGGGCTGCTTTCGCAGCGAAGACGCCGAGGACAACCGCTTTCTCCATATTTTCAACCAGGCAAGCAGCCGGGCTTCCGCGGGTCCGAGCCATTTTGAGATGACCGTCGAGGCTCTCACCCAGGCGGAGTCGCGCGAGCTGGCGCTGGCGCTCTTGGGGCGCGAAGATCCGCTCTCCCGGGCGCAGGCTCATCTGGTCGCCCGCGAATCGGGGGGGAATCCTCTCTTCATCGACGAGCTGGTCAAGCACGTTCAGTCTGGGGCGATGGCGGAGGCGTGCGCAGGAGTGGAGGGGATCGGGCTGGAGTCGGTCCTCTGGAGCCGCATCCAGGCCCAGTCAGCCGACGCCCAGCGTCTGCTTGAGGTGGTCACGATCGCTGGCGGCCCGATTCGCGAGGTGCACGCGTTCCGGGCGGCGCAACTGGGAGCTGGTGGGAGGGTCGCTCTGGCACCGCTGCGGTCGGCCCGCTTGATTCGCGGCAGCGGTGACATGCAGCTCGATCAGATCGAGACCTACCACGCCCGGATCCGCGCGACCGTCCTCAAGCACCTGCCGGAGGCGACACGACGAAGCCACCACGCGCAGCTAGCCGAGGTACTAGAAGCCTCGGGTCAGGCCGAGGCCGAAGTGATCGCCGATCATCTGCGGAATGCCGGCGAGAGCCAGCGCGCCAAAGCCTTCTGCATCATGGCAGCCGATAAGGCCGCCGCAGCGCTGGCCTTCGATCGGGCCGCGCGACTCTACCGGCTGGCCTTGGAACTCGATCCCGATGCCGCTACCGAGTGCCAACTGCGCAGGAGGCTGGGTGATGCCCTGTCCAACAGCGGCCGTGGCGCCGAGGCCGCGGCAATGTACCTGCTGGCCGCCGGCGAGAAGGCCACGGCCGCGGAATGCCTGGAGTTAAGACACCTGACGTCGACCCAGCTCTTGATCAGCGGTCATGTGGACGAGGGCCTGACGCTGCTGCAAACCGTTCTGAGGCCGCTGGGGCTCTCCATGCCCAGGACGCGCCGGCAGGCGCTTTTCTCCCTCTACTGGCGCCGTGGCCTCTTGCGGCTGCGCGGCCTGGGCTTCCGCTGGCGCGACGAGACCCAGGTCTCCGCCGAGGACCTGACCCGCGTCGATCTCTGTTGGTCGGCCGTCGCCGGGCTCAGCGTCATCGACCCGATCCTAGGCGCGGACTTCCAGACCCGCGGGCTGCTCTTGTCCCTTCGCGCCGGCGAGCCATTTCGGATCGCTCGTTGCCTGGCCATGGAAGCCGCCCATCGGTCCACGGCCGGGAACCGCGCAGCCCGCAGCGCCTTAACCTTGCTCCAGTCGGCCCAAGATCTGGCCCAGCGCCTCGGTTCGCCCCACGCCCTGGCCATCGTCGAATTGGCTCGTGGCGTCGCCGCACTGATGCTCGGAAAGTGGAAAAACGCACACCAGTCGCTCGATGAGGCCCAAAGCCTCCTGCGCAACCGTTGCACGGGCGTCACCTGGGAGCGTGATACGGTTCAGAGTCTGGCGCTCTGGGCACTCTTGCACATGGGTCAGATCGCCGAGTTCAAGCGGCGCTGGAAAGTGTTGATCCGGCAGGCTCAGGACTGCGGCGACCTTTACGCGGCCAGCACGCTGACCACCTTCTACATGACAATGATCCGCCTGGCCGATGATGATGCCGGCGGCATCGAAGCCGAGCTCGAGACCGTGATGAACCGGTGGGCCACGCGGGGTTTTTTCATCCAGCATTCCACGGCGTTTCGCTCGCTCATTCATCTGGAGTTGTACCGTGGACAGGCCGATTCGGCATGGTCGCGACTGACGTCAACCTGGCCCAGTTACTCCCGCTCGAAGCTGCTGCGAATCCAGATGATCCGCATCCAGATGCTCGAACTTCGCGCTCGATCCGCGGTGGCGCTCGCCGAGACCGGAAGCGAGCCGGCGAAGCTGCTGGAGACAGCGCGCCGGGATGCGTTGCGGCTGGATCGTGAGCGCCAGCCCTGGGCGTCCGCGTACGCCCAGCACGTTCGGGCGGCCATTGCCGCCTGCCGCGGGGACGCCTCGACGGCCCTGCATGAGCTTTCTCAGGCCGCCAGCCAGTACGAGAAGGCCGACATGATGCTATGCGCCTGGGTGATGCGCTACAAGATGGGCGAGATCCAGGGCGGCTCCAAAGGCCGCGAATTGATCTCCCAGGCCACCGAGTGGATGTCAGCCCAGTCCATTCAGTCTCCAACACGGTGGGCCAAGATGATCGCGCCGGGTTTCGAGCAGATCTCGACCTGCCACCTCGATACGACGCTCTGAGCTGGCCACAGGTCACTTGCTGGGGCAAATGCGGGACGCCACGCCTGCGTCCTCGCAAGAGTGCCTGTCCAAAGCTACGCTAAAGCTACGCTGGCCTTGGCCTTTGACGCTGGTGCTCGCGTGGAAGACGCAGTCGTCCAGCGGAGGCGCGTTTTCCCTACAAGACTGATTCCTCGTGCTCACGGACATGCAAGTGCGGCCGGCCAGTCATCCAGGCCGGCAAGTGCCACTCGAGCCAGTAGAACAAGGTCATTGCCAGAAGTAGCCCGACCATGTCGGCCACCCAGTCCGAAAGTTCACCATCGCGGTGGATGATCGGCAGGTTCTGGACAATCTCGGTGATCGCGGCCAGCGCGGCACCGGCAAGGCCGATCCGGAGGAAGCGGTGGGGTAGATGCGGCAGGGCCCGCAGCCAGAGCACGACAAAGACGCCAAAGATCCCGAGGTGAACCACCTTGTCAAGGTGAGCGAGCTCAATGAAGAAGCCTCGTCGCTCGCTCACCGGAAGATAAATATCAGGGGTCCAGCATGCAATGAGAATGGCCGCCGTCCAGAGCAAAGCCGAAAGCAATCGCAGCCGCATCGATGAGTCTCGAAGTTTCAGAGGGAACCCGGTAGCCCGTGTCATCTTACCAGAAGCCGCCGGAGTTTCTCAGCCCAGCTGCCCTCGTCGGGTCAGAGCGGGGCCGGATGGGTCGATGTTTCCCCACAAAAGGTGTTTTTGTTACTGTTGACCGAGCCTCTGGTCGATCGCCCGAGCGCACCGGCCCTCCGGAAGGGCTTCAGCGCGCCGGAGTTGACTGCCTTGCGGAAGAAGGCTAACCGGGAGTGGCCGGCGGTGCTCTTGACTGGTCGGAAGATCCCCATAGACTTTCTCTTACGAATTGAAACCCGGGTTTGCTGGGGCTTTGTCGCGTGACGGCAGTGCCCATTTGCAGCCGCTCTTGAACCTTTGGCGCCGACGGTACGTAGCATGGTTAAGGCCATCGATTCTGATGCGGCGCACGACCTCGCCGGTCAGTCGGACGAGGAGCTGATGGGCCGGTGTAGGGACGATGGGTCTGATGTTTTATTTACCGAGCTGGTTCATCGCTACGAGCGCGAGCTGTACCGCTACCTTGCCCGTTATCTCGGCGATCCGACGCTTGCGGACGACGTGTTTCAGAACACGTTTCTCCAGATTCATCTGAAGCGTGGACTGTACGAGAACGGGCGGCTGTTTCGCCCTTGGCTATATGCCATCGCAACCCACCAGGCGGTCGACGCATTGCGCAAAGCGGGAAGGCACCCGACCGTCAGCTTGGACCAGCGGGCTAGTCCCAACCCAAGTGAGGCGGAGACCGGGTCGCTGCTGGATCTTCTCGTGAGTGAGGGGACCGGGCCGCTGGCCCAGTTGGAGGAGCAGGAACGCCATCAGTGGGTTCGCGACAGCATCCAAAGGCTCCCCGACTCGCTCCGTCAGACGTTGATCCTTGCCTACCACCAGGACTTGAAATACCGCGAGATCGCCGAAATTCTCAAGATTCCGGTTGGCACGGTGAAGTCACGGCTGCACGCCGCACTTTCCAAGCTTCAAGAGATGGCACGAACCGCTCGTCAGGACGGGAAAGAATGAAGCCATGAACGCCGACCAGATGATCGATTACGCCCTGGGCCAAGTGGACGTTGCTGAGCGAATCCGGACGGAACGGGCTCTGGAAGACGATCCCGAGCTGGCCGCCAGGGCCGGGCGGCTTGGCCGGGCGATTCAGCTTCTGGTGGATGATGGCGATTCGCACGACCCTCCCAGGGCGCTCGCGTCCCGGACCCTGGGTCTGGTGGCCCAGGCGCGATCGCGGAGGCAGGGGCGGTCGTTCTTTGAGTTCGTCCCACGCCGCGCTGCGTTCCACTGGGCGGACTTTGCCGTCGCCGCCAGTATCTTCATCGCCGGGATGCTTACCCTAGTGCCGGCAATTCAGCGATCGCGGGACCGCATGAATCATGCAGGCTGCGTGTTCAATCTCCAGCAACTGGGCAAGAGTCTGGCCCAGTATGCCTCGCTGCACCCCTATTACCCGTACCCACCCAGTCGGCAGCCAGGTGCTCACACCGGGACATTCGCCGCGTTCCTGCATGACGCGGGCATGCTGACCGATCTGTCGGTTCTCGATTGCCCGTTTAACGGTCCCTGCCCCAATCGTGCGGCGGATCTTCCGAGCTTTGAAGAGATCGAGCGAATCCGTCAAACCGATCCGCCGCGTTACCGCCGGATGCTCTGCTGGGACTATGCCTACAATGTGGGCCACTCGCACGGCTCGGGCGGTCCGGGGCCGCTGGAATCGCGGCTGCCGATGGCCATCCCGGTGGTTGCCGATCAACCGGCTCACGAGAACTACGTGCGGATCCTGGAGGGGAACAGCCCCAACCACGGGCGACGAGGGCAAAACGTACTTTACAGCGACGGCACGGTTCGCTGGCACCGCAACCGTCGGATCAGTCCCAACGATCCGGACCTTTACCTCAATAACGAGCAAGAGGTGCGGCCCGGGGTCCACGAGCAGGATTCTGTGCTCCTGCCCAGCTACATTTCTTTCCAGGGCCAAGGCGCACCGTGATGAAGTCTGGTGCGTCGCGACGGATCGCGACGCTTCCAGACCTGATCGGACCCGTCCGCTTACTCCTCTTCCGGGGCTGCCGGCGCGGGCGCTACACCCCAGGATTCCAGACCTTCAGGGCTATGGAGCACGTCGGTGATCTCCATCAGGATCGCGGCGTCATCGATGGTCGGCGGCACCTTGTATTCCTGGCCATCGGCGATCTTCTGCATCGTGCCCCGAAGCACCTTGCCGGAGCGCGTTTTGGGGAGTCGGTCCACCACGACGGCGCGTTTGAAGTCGGCCACGGGGCCGATCTGCTCGCGCACCCGCTGGACGACCTCCTTCACGATCTGCTCGTGGGGGGTGTTAACTCCTGCCTTGAGCACTAGGAAACCCAGGGGCAGCTGGCCCTTGAGCGTGTCCGCCATACCGATGACGGCACACTCGGCCACGTCGGGGTGTTCTGCGAGAATGCCCTCCATCTCGCCCGTGGAAAGCCGGTGGCCAGCGACGTTGATAATATCGTCTGTCCGGGCCATAACATAAACGTAGCCTTCTTCGTCGATAAATCCGGCATCTCCGGTCTGATAGTAGCCCGGGCAGGTAGCGAAGTACGAACGACGGCACCCTTCGTCGTCGTTCCAGAGCGTGGCGAGTGTTCCCGGGGGCAGGGGCAGCTTGGAGTAGAGCGCGCCGCTCTCTCCCCGCGGCACCTCCTTGAGGTCACCCCCCAGCACGCGGAGGTCGTAGCCGGGCATGGCTTTGGTCGCGGACCCGTACTTGACGGGAAAGAGTTCTGTCCCCAGCGGGTTGCCGGCGATGGCCCAGCCGGTCTCGGTTTGCCACCAATGGTCGATGACCGGAACTTTGAGGTGACGTTCGGCCCACCGGATGGTGTCGGGGTCGGCCCGCTCACCTGCTAGGAACAGGGCGCGGAAGTGCGAGAGGTCGTAGCGCTTCAAGTGTTCCGCGTTGGGGTCTTTGCCCTTGATCGCGCGGAACGCCGTTGGCGCGGTAAAGAGCGTGGGCACGCGGTGCTCCTGGATGACGCGCCAGAACGCGCCGGCGTCAGGGGTTCCCACGGGTTTGCCTTCGTACACGACGGTCGTACTGCCATGCAGGAGCGGCGCATAGACGATATAAGAGTGCCCGACCACCCAACCCACGTCCGAAGCCGTCCACCAAATCTCGCCGGGATCGACGTTGTAGAAGTGCTTCATGGTCCACTTGAGGGCCACGGCGTTGCCGCCGTTGTCGCGGACGACCCCCTTGGCCTTGCCCGTCGTGCCGGAGGTATAGAGGATGTACAGGGGGTCGGTTGCCAGCACCGGCACGGGATCGGCCGGCGCTGCGGCGGCGACAGCATCGTTCCAGTCGAGGTCCCGCCCGGGCAGAAGCGAGGCCTGTTCGAGCGGCCGCTGAAAGATGATGCAGTGCTCGGGCTTGTGCGGCGACAGTTCGATGGCCGTGTCGAGCATGGGCTTGTACTTCACAACCCGGTTCGGCTCAACACCACACGAGGCCGACACCACGACGCGCGGCTTCGCGTCGTTGATTCGTGTGGCCAGCTCATGGGGCGCAAAGCCGCCAAACACGACGCCATGCACCGCCCCCAGCCGCGCTGAGGCCAGCATGGCAATCAGGGCCTGGGGAATCATTGGCATCGAGATGATGACCCGGTCTCCCTTCTCAACCCCGAGCGCTCGCAAGGCACCGGCGAAACGCGCCACCTGGTCGCGCAATTCAGCATAAGTGATCTTCTGTACGCTGTTCGTCACTGGGCTGTCATGGATGATCGCGAGCTGCTCTCCCCGGCCACTCTCCACATGGCGATCGACGGCATTCGCGCAGGTGTTCAGAATCCCGCCCGGAAACCAGCGATAAAACGGAGCCCGAGTACTATCAAGCGCCCGGTCGGGGCGCTTGATCCAAGTAATCTCCTCGGCTGCCTCACCCCAGAATCCCTCAGGATCCGAAAGCGAACGTTCGTAAAGGCGATCGAACTGCCCCTTGCCCTGGCTCATGGTGCTACCTTTCATCGAATAATTGCACGATCGACCTGGCCGCGGGGCTCGTCGATCCAGAGCCTGGAGCGACCCGGCGGCATTATCTCGAATTGCACTCCACGCATGGGTGCTCGCACCTCAAGCCCAACCTTGACGTGCGCCGTCTGTCTGGGCCGACCAAATATGAAGGGTCCAAGAGTGATACTTAGTATCGCACCGGCCACCTCCGATGCAAGCGGTCACTTTCCAGGAAATCGAACGATTTTGAAACAAGTAGAATTAAGCAGGTATGCGATGGTGCCGGTGCGCGATGGCAGCCGGGGTTTAACCACCGATTGCGTGCATCAAACGTTCGGGCTGGATGAACCGGGATGAGTTGATCTCGTGCCCCTCCCACTTGTCGGCGACCGTCCGGCGTACGGCGCAGGCGATTTCTTCCTCAGTGCCGCCGCAACGCAAGAGGCTGCGGATGTCGGTTTCTTCCAGCGCAAAAAGGCAGTTACGCAGCTTGCCGTCAGACGTGAGGCGAATGCGGTTGCAGCTCATGCAGAAGGGTCGGCAGACTGCGGCGATGATGCCCACTCGGCCACCGCCGTCAGCATAGTCGTAATCGCATGCAGGCGCCCGCGGATCTTGTGAGGCTGCCGGCTGCAAGGGGCCGATCTCGCGCTTTAGGCGATCAAGAATCTCGGCGGCGAAGAGAACTTTCTCGCGCTCCCAAAGTCCTCCATCCAGCGGCATGTACTCAATATATCGTATCTCCAGGGCATGCTCGCGACCAAACCGAGCGAGCGGGATGATGTCTTCCTCGGTACAGCCCTTCATCGCCACCGCGTTGATCTTGACCGGGTGAAAGCCGGCCGCCTTCGCCGCCAGGATTCCTTCGATGACCCGCTCGAGCCCCGGCCGCCGGGTCAATTGCTGAAACCGGTTCGGATCCATGGTATCAAGACTGACGTTGATCCGCCCCAACCCCGCATCGCGGAGGGCCCGGGCCAGTGGGGCCAGCAAAATTCCATTGGTCGAAAGGCCGAGGTCAGTGACGCCCGGAATCTGCGCTAGCTTCTCGATCAAGACCGGTAGGTCGCGCCGGACCAGCGGCTCACCCCCCGTCAGGCGAATCTTGTCGATTCCCAGCGGCACCACGATGCGTACGAATCGCTCGATCTCCTCGAAGCTGAGGAGCTGGTTTCTGGGCAGGAACTGCGCAACCTCGGGCATACAATAAACGCAGCGAATGTTGCAGCGATCCGTCACGCTGATTCGCAGGTTGCTATGGACGCGCCCGAAAGAGTCGACGAGCTGTCGAGAGATGGACATCATTTGAGGAGGAGGATCGCACGATGGAAGAAGCGCTTACAGGGGCATCGTTAGATTGTATCGCCCAGGCAAGTGGGCATGACGGCCGAGGCGAAGCGCACTTTCCACGGGCATGCACTCAAGAGCACACGCGATCCTCATGGGTTTTTGGTCTCGAAGCTCATGCGCCGGCGCGCTGGGAACCTCGCAACGGCAGCGGCCGGCGGCAAGCAGCGTGTTTTTCCGTTGCCCAATTCTGCGAAGCGGGATCAGGCGCCGGCAGCCTTCTTGAGGGCGGCCAGCGCGGGCTCGTAGTCGGGTTCGTCGACGATCTCAGGGACGATCTGGGCGTAGGTAATCGTGTCCGATGGGTCAACCACGAACACCGCCCGGGCCAGGAGAGGAATCGGCAGTCCCTCGATCAGCACGCCGTACTGCTGGCCGAAGCTGTGGTCACGGACGTCCGAGAGAGTCTTCACGTTCTCGATATGAGCTTCGGTGCAGAACCGGGCCTGGGCAAACGGGAGGTCGAGACTGACGGTGTAGGCCGTCACCTTATCACCCAGCGCCGTGAGCTCCTCGGCGAACCGCTTGGTCTGCTTGTTGCAGACGGGCGTATCGAGCGAAGGCACGACGTTGAACAGGCGCGCTTTGCCGGTCGTATCGGCCAGTTTGACGATGGCGAGCCCCTCTCCGACTGTTGTGAAGTCAGGAGCACGGTCGCCGGCCTTCAGCAGCGGGCCTACCAGCTCGATCGGATTTCCCTTGAAGGTTACTTCGCCCTTGCGCGTTGCCGCCATGGTTGTCGTCCCCAATGTTTGAACTGAAGAGGTTGGAAAACTGGCTGCTGACTCGAGATTCCCAGGGTATCAGGATTGCCACGGTATGCAAGCGGTTGGGAGTCGCGGCTATCGAGCGATCCTCTGGTCGTCGCCGAGGCCCCGCCTGTAGAATGCATTAGCGAAAAAGAAATCGGTTGATCCCAAGTCGTTCGGATCGTGATGCGGAGTTCCGTTTGATGCCAGAAGTACAGGAGCCATATCAGTTTGACGTCGTCGTCGTAGGCGCAGGACACGCCGGCATCGAGGCGGCGCTGGCCTCAGCCCGGATGGGTTTGCGTACCGCGCTACTGACGATGAACTGCGACACCGTGGGTCAGATGAGCTGCAATCCGGCCATCGGAGGAGTGGCCAAAGGTCAAATCGTTCGCGAGATCGACGCGCTGGGAGGTGCGATGGGCGTCCTCGCCGATGCCGCGGCCATCCAGTTCCGGCTGCTCAATCGCGGCAAGGGGCCGGCGATGCACAGCCCGCGGGCGCAGTGCGACAAGAAAGCCTACCAGTTTCTGGCAAAACTGACCGTCGAGCGGCAGCGGAACCTAACCTTGCGTCAAGAGCTGGTGGAGGCGATCGAGGTCGAGTCGGGACGCGCGGCCGGTGTGCGGTGCCGGGGAAATGTCCTCTATCGCGCATCGAGCGTGGTGCTGACCACCGGTACGTTCCTTCAGGCGCTCATGCACACCGGCGAGATCAAGACGCCCGGCGGTCGTGGGGGCGACGCGGCCGCGGCCGGGCTCTCACGTAGCCTCCAGGAGCTCGGCTTCGAGCTCCGCCGGTTCAAGACCGGAACGCCGCCGCGGCTGAACGGGCGAACCATCGACTTTGACCGGCTCCAGCGGCAGCCGGGAGATGTCGACCCCGTTCCTTTCTCCTTCTTGACCGAGCGAGTCACCCAGCCTCAGCTCGATTGCCACATCACCTGCACCAGTCCGGAGGTCCACGAAATCATCCGGGCGAATTTGCACCGGGCCCCCATGTATTCGGGCCAGATCCAGTCGACTGGGCCGCGGTACTGCCCTTCGATCGAAGACAAGATCGTGCGGTTCGCCGATCGCCCAGCGCATCAGATTTTCCTCGAGCCTGAAGGGCGAAACACGCTTGAGTACTATTGCAACGGCATCTCCACGAGCCTGCCACGCGATGTGCAGGATACGATCATTCCACGCATCGCGGGGCTCGAGCATGCCGAGATCATGCGCTATGGCTATGCTGTCGAATACGACTTCGCCCCGCCTCAGCAGCTCGAGGCAACCCTGGCGACGAAGCTCGTGCCTGGGCTCTTTTTCGCCGGCCAGATTAATGGCACGACGGGGTACGAGGAGGCCGCCGGCCAAGGGCTGCTGGCAGGCGTCAACGCCGCTCTTCAGGTCCACGGCGAGCCTCCTCTGGTCATCGACCGTTCCCAGGCGTATCTCGGCGTGCTTATCGACGATCTGATCACCCGTGGCGTCGATGAACCTTATCGCATGTTCACAAGTAGGGCGGAATATCGCCTGCTCCTGCGGCACGACAACGCCGACCTGAGGCTCACCGAGCTGGGCCGGCGAGTCGGCCTGGTCGACGACAGCCGGTGGGCTCGCTTCGAGGCCCGAAAAAGCGCGATTCTCACCTTGCGCGAGCGGCTGGGGGCGACTCGAAAGAGCGGCGACTCGCTGCTTGAGCGTCTGCGGCGACCCGGCACGAGCTGGGACGACATCTGCCAGCTCGATCCCGATCTCTCGGGTATCGGCTTTGACCCGGACGTCATCGACCAGGTGATGATCGAGGCCAGGTACAACGGTTATATAGGAAGACAGACCGAACAGGTCGAGCGGTTTCGGCGTCTGGAGAGCAAGCCGATTCCGCCGGGAATCGACTATCGGGCCATCCCTCAGATGCGTGCCGAAGCGCGCGAAAAGTTTCAGCGCGTGCGTCCGCAATCCGTCGGTCAGGCCGCCAGGATCAGCGGCATCAGCCCCGCCGACATTGCCACCCTGCTGGTTCACCTGCGACGGCAAGGCCCGGCGGCAAGCCCCCTATCGCCGGGCGACCGCGGTGCCATCACGTCACGAGACCGCAGTGGCATCACGTCAGTTGAGGAAGAGGCCGGCAATCTGCACGAATCAATGAAATAAGCCATAATCAAGCCTAAATCAGATGGTCGGCCCGGCTCTTCGTAGCCGCCAGAGCACGTGGTTTACTCAGTCCACCTTAGCTTTGCTTGTCCCGGAAAGTCGGCCATCGACCGGCACTGGCAATGCACCCACCATCTCGCTTGCTTGTCAAAAAGACCGAGCCTCACCAGACCCCAGCACCTGTGGCGCATGCACCTTTTTCTCTATTCCCCCCACTGCCAAGTCTGTTACAACAGGGCTTACTCACACAACAAGTTAGATCACCTAAATCGGGGCAACGAACGGGGATTGTCCAGACTGCCATCTGGATTGACAATTCCGGGACCTATTTTACAATTGGGTGGATTGGCAAGCTCGGCAATATCTACAGGCTTCGCAAATTTTACCGGCTGTGCGATGCCTAGGGGTTGAGGAGGGTCGTTCCCGACGAATGGCACTCTGGACCTAGCCGGATTGATGATGACAACGGAGTGTTAGCATGGATGCGGATCAGGAATCGTCGTCGCCAGAGTCTCTGGCTGTAAGACGCCGGATTGGGGGTGCGGCTTTGTCCTTGATCATGCGAAGCGGGACTCACACGACCATGAAGACCGTGTACACAACCGGTGAAGCGGCGAAGATCTGCAAAGTCAGTCAGCAGACGATTATTCGCTGTTTCGACTCGGGGCAGCTGAAAGGGTTCCGGGTTCCCGGCTCGAGATTTCGACGAATTCCCCGCGAGGCGCTCTACCGCTTCATGAAGGAGAACGGGATTCCCACGGATGCCCTGGAAAGCGGTCGCAGGCGCATCCTGGTCGTGGATGACGACCAGGATGTTGTCGACTTGATCTCCGACGTGCTTTCAACCGACAACCGCTTCGAGCACAGGGTCGTTAACAACGGTTTTGGGGCCGGCATGCTCGCCAAGGAGTATCATCCCGACCTCATCATTCTCGACGTGATGCTACCGGACATCAACGGCCAGGCGGTCTGCGAGCTGATTCGCCGCGATCCGACCATGTCGGACATCAAGATCATTTGCATCTCAGGCATGGTTGAAGAAGACAGGATCGAAGACCTCAAGAAGTCCGGCGCAGACGATTTCCTCCACAAACCGCTGGATATTGATGAACTGCTCAAGCGGATCTGCCGACTCTTGGATATGGAGACCAGCGCCATCGGCTGATCGAGCACGATGCTTAAAGGAAACGGACCCCAGCGAGTCCGTCCCGCGGTGTGGGCTCTCGACCAACCGCGCGGAGCGATCGCGACGTCTCACCGTCGCATTCCCCGCAGCCGCGTGCTGAACTCGGGAAGGAGCCCGACGTCTGATGTCTGTGCGGTGCCATCCAGGACGGAAACCGGCATCGGCAAACTTGCGCAGTCGTGTGGAGGCGCTGGAACGTCTCCCGATTCGCCCCGCCACGGCGCGCCTCCTGATGTCAACCGTGGGCGAAGCAGGCTCAGAGGACGGCGCCCCGATCGTCGATTGGTCGCGCATCCGACCGGTCTGTGAGCTCGACCCCGGCTGGGTCCTGGGCGAACAAAGAGACGGCCCCGGCCGCGATCCCGTCAGGCTAGTGGCGGATTGTCCCTGGTGGTCCTCGGCGGGTGCCTCATCAGGGCTGGTCGACGTCCTGCAGCGCCTCTGGAGGCACACCGTCGCCGTCAGCTTCGCCGCCCGAAACCTGGCCCGCGACGCCGGCGATGCGCAGGTTGATCGTCTTGTTCGCGCTGGGCTCCTGCATGGGTTGGGCCGATGGGCGGTCGCCGCGATCGATGGTGACTGGATCGTTCGGTGGCTGGGACAGACCGACCACGCGGCTCGAAGACAAATGGAACTCTTCGAGCTCGGCGCCGAGCTTCCCGACCTGGGCCGCCGCCTGGCCGAGCGCTTTGGCTGCGACCCACTGGTCGCGGAGGCCGCCTGGCTGCACGACGACTCCAGCCAAATCCTGAGTGCTGCCGCGACCGATCCAGCCCGTCTTGCCATCATTCAGGAAGCATTTCGATGGGCCGAGAGCACTCCCTGGGCGCTTTACCCAAACGCCGAGGCGGAGTCGATGCCGACGGAGCCCCGGTTGCGGATCCTGATCGCGGAAGTGCAGTCGCGGTGCGGCTCGCTCTTCGCGGCGGCGGACGCCACCAGCCACGAAGAGCAGGCCAGCCGCCAGGCCGCGCGGCTAACTCTCCGCCTGGCCAGAGCATTGCGAGAGAGCGCCACGCAGGAACGGCTCCTCAGGACATTGGCGGATTGCGACCCCTCCGGGTCACCGGAAAACTGGGCCGGCACCGCCGCAATGGCCTGGTGCGCCGAGCCCGAAGTGACCGCCGCGCGCGTGACCTGGAAGAACCTTCCGGCCGTCGGAGCGTCGACCGAGCCGGTCGACCCTGCTGCCGAATCTCGGGAACAGGACCAGGACGATCACCGGCCCACGCGGCCGGCGTCACTCGTCTTGCCGCTAGACGCGGGAAGCCAGGCACAGGCGGTGGTTCATCTCTGGTGTGAGGAGTCTCCCACGACCCTGGAAGAGCGCGTACGGAAGACATCGGTGCTTTCGGCCTGGACGGCATGGGCAAAATTCGTGGCCGATCGCAGCCTCCGGGAACGACAGCTTCAGCTTATCGTCTCGGGCGTCCGCCGACAGCGCGAAGAGGCCGAAACGATGATCCGCGCCGCCAAACTCGAGGCGCTGGCCGAGTTCGCCGCCGGCGCGGGCCACGAGCTGAACAATCCGCTGGCCGTGATCGTCGGCCGCGCCCAGTTGCTGCTGGGCCGAACCGACGATGCGGAAATCGCGCGCTCGCTGCGTATCATTCTCGCCCAGGCGCAGCGAACGCATCGGATTCTCCGCGACTTGATGTTCGTGGCCAGACCGCCTGCACCCAGACTTAGGACCTGCCGGCCCTCAGAAATCTTGCGTTCGTCGCTAGCGAGCTTCCAGGAGGAAAGCGAAGCGCGCGGCGTTCGCCTCAGCAGCGAGCTGGAGCAGGCCGAGCTGCGCACCCGGGCTGACCCTGATGCACTTACGCACTTGGCCGAGATCCTCATTCGCAATGCGATCCAGGCCACTCCTTCAGGCGGCAAGGTTCAGGTTCGTTCCGGTCGCCTGGGCAACGAATTGCGATGGTCCATCAGCGACAGTGGCAAAGGCATCAGCCCCTTCGACGGGGCCCATTTGTTTGATCCCTTCTTCTGCGGCCGCCAGGCAGGCCGGGGACTTGGTCTGGGCCTGCCTCGCGCAGCTCGGATCGTGGAGCTGGCAAACGGGTCGCTTCAGTGGTCCAGCGCGCTCGGCCAAGGAACTGTCTTTCAAGTCCGGCTGCCTATCGTCGAGACCCCCGAACTGTCCGTCTCCCTTGACCAAGCCGAACCCTCTCCGCTTGCCTGCGCGACGGTCACGCCGAGGAATTAGGCACTTCGCACTCCCTCAACCATCACATCGGCCAGCGCATGGCAGTCCGCGCACAGATAGGTCACGTTCAGCGGCTCGGCATAGTCCCAATGATGGCGCTCGAGACGGCGACGACGACGACACCAGGAGCAGAACCGGGGACGCGTGATCAAGCCCAACATCTCACCCAGGGCCGCAGCGTAGCGGGCTGACCTGGTGCGGATGCGGCGTGGACGCAGAGGGTCCACGCTGATCTCGATGTGTCGTCCCAGTCGGGCGAGCAGCGCTCGGCGACGGTCCCGCTGTCGTTTCTTCATGGTTCGCAACCCGTGTTGTTAGCCCAGGAACGTGGATTGAACCAACGAAGCGAGCGTGTTGCTCTCGCCTCGCGGCAGTCCCTGGGGCGAGTCACAACACGCCTGGCACAAACCGATGGCGGGAAGTATAGCAAAATGAATACCGAAGACAATCGGTAAACGTGATCGATCGAGCAATCGAAGGCTCGACACGTTTGAGACGGCCCCGCCCGGCTCGCCTCAACCCTGGACAGCCCGGCGCAGCCGGAGGTTCGCCCAGCGCGGGAACAGCCAGGGCATCGTGAGCGCCTGACGGTCCCTGGGATGAACTTATCCTGAAATCTGCAAGCCTTGAATCTGGAATCAGCTTTCAGGCCGGAATGGCATGCTCGCGCGCCAAGAGTGCTGCGCCCAGGATGCCGGCATCATCGCCCAGCTCCGCACGGACGATCTTGATGTGGCCGTCCGGGTCAGTCAAAATCTGCGTCCGCGCCGACGCCCGGGCAAGCTCGACCCAGGGGTCGCCCAGGGCGTTGACCACGCCGCCGCCGATGATCACGATCTCCGGCCCCAGGACGTTCACCAGACCGCCTAAGCCCAGGCCCAGGTAGTGAGCGGCTCGCTCCACGGCCTTGAGCGCAACCGGATCTTTGGCCGCGACGGCTTCGGCCAGGTCCCCACTTTTCAGCCGCCCTCCCTTGCGGAGCATCTTTTCACGCAGCAGGGTGGGGATGTCTCTGCGGATGGCCTTGTTGATCCGGCGCTGTATCGCCGTCTTGCTGGCCAGCGCTTCCATGCAGCCCCGGGCTCCGCAGCCGCAACGCGGCCCTCCCGCCCGCACGACCGTGTGCCCCAGCTCGCCGGCATTGCCCGTCGAGCCGGTGACGATCTGGCCCCCCAAGATGATGCAGCCGCCGATGCCTGTGCCCACGAAGGCCGCGATCAGGTCGCGGTAACCACGTCCCGCGCCTAAGCGGAATTCCGCGTAGCCCGCCACGCGGACGTCGTTCTGGACCATGACCGGCCGGTTTAAATAGCCGGCAAGCTCCGGGCCGATCGGGAAGTTCTTCACGTTGAGGTTGGGACTGAAGAGAATAACCCCGGCCTTGACATCGAGCGGACCGGGAGAGCCGATGCCGCCGGCGGCGATCTCGCCGCGCGTGACGCCGGCAGAATCGAGGGCCTCGTCCACGCACTCAGTCATCGTCTGGAAAATAGCCGGCCCGCCCTCGCTGGCTGGCGTGTTCCTCTTGCCCCGGCCTAGAATCCGGTTATCGGCGCCGACCACGCCGGCCAGAATTTTCGTTCCGCCCAGGTCGACGCCGACGACGGGCGGCCCTCCCCCCTGCCATGCCATGGACTGCGCTCCGAACCGCTATACGAACACCCTCGAACACCAGCCCGCTCTCACGCGTTTCTCCGAGTGTACCCGAGCCGAGGCAGATCCGAAACGTCGCAGCCGCCGAGCACTGCTCCCTGAACCGTCGCCTGGATTTGACGAACCGATTCGTGGGCCCGCCTGACGTACGAGGCGCCGACGCCGACGCTGAATATGCCACGATCCAAGGCGGAGAGTTAGAATAAAGATGAGAGCGGCGACGGCCGGCTGCAGGCAACTCCTCATCGGGCCGTTGCTTGATTGACTCAGGTGGGAGGCTGCGCATGGCGGGACCGTTTCCAGGCATGGATCCTTACCTCGAGTTTCGATCACCCTGGCCCGACTTTCATAACGGCCTGATTTCAGAAATCCGCAATGAACTTGGAGCGAGGCTCCCGGGTTCGTACGTCGCGCGGGTCGATGAGCGCATTGAAGTCGTCACTCCGGGGTTCGAACCGACGAGCTCGTTCCGTCCCGATGTTCTGGTCGACCGCTTCGCGGAGGGCGGCTCAAGTCCCGCCGTAGTGGGGAAGAAGGCCGCGACGGCCGTACTCGAGCCACAACTCATGGAAATTCTCGACGAAGACCCCGAGGAACTTCGCCTAACATGGGTGGAGATCCGCGCGTTGCCGGACCTGGAGCTGGTCACGGCGGTCGAGGTTCTTTCCCCGATCAACAAGTCGTGGCAGGGACGCGGAGCGTATCTGCAAAAGCGGGATAAACTTCACGCCACGCGGGTGAATCTCGTGGAAATCGACCTGCTCTTGGGCGGCGAGCCCTTGCCGATGAAGCAGCGGATCGAACCCGGCGGCTACTACGCAATCGTCGCGCGAGGCCCAAAGCATCCCCTGGCCGAGGTCTATCGCTGGACGGTCCGCGACGTGTTGCCCTCACTTCCCATCCCACTGCGCGAGCCTGAGCCGGACGTCGTGATCGATCTGGCTGCCCTGGTGACCCGCGTCTACGACCTGGGCCGCTACGACCGCACCCTCCGCCGCGAGCCGCCGCTGCCTGAAACTGCGCTGCTCGGTCCCGATGACCGCGCGTGGGTTGAATCGGTTGCGCAACATGGTCCGCGAGGATAAAGCTGGCCGTAGTGGGATCAAGAGGAATCATGTCTAGCACGAACCACTCCCCTGATACTGACGGACCCAACCCAATGACCACCGTCACGCTTGAAGAGGCTCAGAGCCGATTGCCGGAACTGCTCAACCAGCTCCAGCCTGGCGAGGAAATCACCATCACCGCCCACGGCCATCCCCTTGCACAAGTGATGAAAGCCGAGCGGACCTCGTGGCCGAGCAAGGCCGGGAGTTATCAGAAGCCAGGGTTCTGGATGGCCCCCGACTTCGATGCCCCCATGGAAGACTTCAAGGATCTCGTGGAGTGACGCTCCTTCTGGACACCCACACCTTCCTGTGGATCTGCCAGGACGACCCATCGCTCAGCACGTCGGCCAAGACTTTTCTGGAGGATCCAGACCACCGAAAGCTGGTGAGCTTGGCGACATGTTGGGAGATCGCCATTAAAGCCGGACTGGCCAAGCTGGTCCTTGGGGAGCCGAGCGGAACATACATCCCAAACGCGCTGGCCAGCACACTGTTCGAGCTTCTTCCGATGGTTAAGCGCTACATCTCCGCAGCGGAGCGGAACCAGTCGGGCATGGCGGGACCCCAGAGTATGCGTGCAAACTTCTCGACTGTTTCGTATGCCCAAAAGGCCCCCGCAGAGTTGATCCGTGTCCCGTAGTTCCTCGATCGTTCGTTCTCAGGCTCCGAGTGGCCGATGGCCTTTCGGTGTGTCCACAACTCCGAGACTGCGGGGTGATCGTCGGCCAACTTACTGGCCTTGATCATTCTATATTTCTCTGGCACGCCTGCCTTGCAAAACCTCTCCTTGTAGGCCGACCGGTCGGAGAGGTAGCGATACTCGGCGAGGATGGCCTCCAGGGCAGCGGCGGCAGTCAGAATCGTTGCGGTAGCCAAGCAGGCGGATTCCTGCTGCTCGCTGGCTTGGGCGGTTAGTGTGGCTAGCCTCCGAGTAAAAGCCACAAGCGACCCAGACTGAAAGACCTCGATGGATGCAAACTCAACCAAGTTTCCTCGGTCAGAAACGACAGAGTTTCGTTGAGGGTTGCCGCAGTTCTCAGCTTCGCCTGCCATCCGTATTCTCCGACTGCGAAGTGTCTACCCCTGCCGCCTCACGCCCACGTTCGGCGGGGGACGCTAAAGGGACATTTCTGTTCTTACCGCGGAATAGGCAACTTGGGCAATATTGGTTTGCCTGATGGCTCATGCGCCAGGCCGGGCCGGGGCTGGGGTGGTCGTCCTCGCGGTCGAAGGCTGGGGTGTTTCGGGCCAGACGGATTTTTAGTTTCTTTCGCGACGGGACCAAACCCAAGGTATTGGGCGTCGACTCGAAAGAGCTGCTCACTCGGCTTAACCCCAGAGGCCACATTACCGATTGACAGGCTTGGGACTCATGGCATGGTGGGCACATATCCAGCGTTCGGCCGTCCTGACTTGATCTTCAGCCGGAGGCATGAACTTTGCGGAATGCGGACGACGGGGATCATAGCGTTGCGCATAAGTCAGCATCTCGTCAAGGATCTCCCCTGGCAATTCGGAGAGGACAAGATTCGGGTTATCGGGGTCGAGCAACTGGAGGCAGTCCATCATCAACTGATAGCCAGTAATCGAACCGCTCTCGTACATCTCGATCAATTTTCGGATCATTTCTCCTCCTCCCTCATGCGTGCGACCAAGGCATCCGCGTAATCCCACGCTTGCCAATGGAAATTCCCTGGATTGTTCGGGCTCGTTTCTGCCTCCCATCTCTCGATGGGAGCACCTTCCGCGAAGACCGAACGCAACATCTCAAGTTCGAACATCTCGTGACCAATGACGGCTGCGATGGCCTCGTCACTGGCCAGGATGTCCTTGCGGATCAAGAACGGGATCTTCCCGGTCTTCTTGTGGAAAAACCAGGACCAGTCGATGATAGTCCCTTCAAACTCCCGGAACGTCGTGGTCTTCGCCGTGGTATTCGCGTCCAGGTAATCATACTCGTCTACAGAGAATTGTACGTAGATGGGGATTTCTACGCCCCAACGCCTCGCGATCTCGCAAGCCTCATCAGTCGTCCTGGTTGCTCCATCAGGATTTGGCCGCCAGTCGAAACACGGACCTGCTCCAGCGATCATAATCGCCTCAGATGCACGGCGACGAGGTGGCTGCAGTTTGCGTGCGGGCAAGCAGTGCGCGAACCTGCGGGACCAATTCTGTCGGGATGGCCATAAGGGTAATGTCTTCGGCCTCGCGCGCCGCCTCGATATCGGCGAACTCCTCGTCCTCGGCTTGGTTTTCGTAGTGCTCGATGAGTTCCTTGACGCGCTGCGCATCCCAACCCGGGGGGAATTTTTTTTCGTTCATTTTGGCTTCCTCCGCTGTCGCCGCCGGAAATCTTTCTTCGCCTTGCCGCGCAGTTCATGGGCGGACATCACAAAGACGCTCTCGGGAACTTCGTCAGGCACATAGAAGTCACTCTTGCCTCGAAAGGATCTCGCTTAGCTCCCGCGCGTCGATCGTCTCACGTTCGATCAGACGTTCCGCGATCTTTTCGAGCGTGCCGCGGCGGTCTTCGAGGATTTCACGGGCGCGGGTGTGGGCTTCGTCGACGATCCGGCGGACCTCCAGGTCGATCTCGCGGCAGGTCTGCTGGCTCCAGGACTGATCGGCGGCCGAGGAGGAGTTCGAGGCGCCATCGCGGACGTAGTTGAGCCGGCCCAGGACCGGGCTCATGCCGAACTCGACGACCATTCGCCGCGCGATCTGGGTGGCGCGCTGGAGGTCGTTGGAACAGCCGTCGGAAGCTTCGCCGAAGGCCAGCTCCTCGGCCAGCGTTCCCCCCAGCAGGCTGCTGATGGCGTTTTCCAGCGAGGTGCGCGTGTGCAGCAGTCGGTCTTCCTCGGGCCGGTAGAGCGTGTAGCCAAGGGCCCCGTTGCCCCGGCCGATGATCGAGACCTTGTGCACAGGATCGGTTTCGGGCAGGCTGCGGGCCACCAGGGCATGGCCGGCCTCGTGATAGGCGATTCGCCGTTTTTCCTGGCTGCGGAGGAGCCGCTGGCGCTTCTCGGGGCCGGCGATCAGCCGCTCGATGCCCTCTTCAAACTCACTTATGCCGACGCTTGTCTTGCCCCGCCGGGCTGCCAGCAAGGCCGCCTCGTTGACGAGGTTCGCCAGGTCGGCACCGACGAACCCCGGCGTCATCGCCGCCACTTGACGGAGGTTGATTGTTTCGTCAAGGGGCACGCACCGCGCGTGCACTTCCAGGATCTGCTGGCGTCCAACTAGGTCAGGACGGTCGACGACGACCTGCCGGTCGAATCGTCCGGGACGCACGAGCGCTGGGTCGAGCGTCTCGGGACGGTTGGTGGCCGCCAGCAAAATGATGCCGCGGTTGGCATCGAACCCGTCCAGCTCGACCAAGAGCTGGTTGAGCGTCTGGTCGCGCTCATCGTGGCCGCCTGGTCCGCCCGCGCCCCGCGCCTTGCCGATGGCATCCAGCTCATCGATGAAGATCAGGCAAGGTGCCTTGGCTTGGGCTTTGGCGAAGAGGTTGCGGACCCGTGAGGCGCCGACGCCCACGAACAGCTCGACGAAATCGGAGCCGGAAAGCGAGAAGAAGGGCACGCGCGCCTCGCCCGCGACCGCTCGCGCCAGGAGCGTCTTGCCGGTGCCTGGTGCGCCAATTAAGAGCACTCCCTTGGGAATGCGCCCGCCCAGGCAGCGGTACTTGGCCGGCACCTGGAGAAACTCGACGATTTCTTTGAGCTCGGTCACCACCGTCTCGTGCCCGGCAACGTCCTCAAAGGTCACCCGTTCTTCGCCGTCGCCATAGACGTGCGGCCGGCTCTTGACGAAAGCCATCGCCGAGCCCATGCCGCCGGATCGCGCGATGACCCACGAGAACGCCAGCAGCATGAGCACAAAGAGGGCGCTGGGGACGACGATGGTCTGCAAGGGGGAGGGTCCGGCGTCGGCCTCGAACTCACCGCCGGGAATGTGAGCGGCGAGCAGGCGGATCAGGTCTTCGTCGTGCTCCATGCCGACGCGTGAGACCCGGAAGCGGATCGGCCGGCCTTCGCGATCGGCTTCCTTGAGCAGCCCCTGGATCACGTCCGGCCCCACTCGTGCCGAGGCGATTTCATCGCGCTCGAGCTGCTTGCGGAACTTGCCGTAGGGGAGGGTTCGCACCGGGGCGGCAAGCGTATAGGCAAGAACGCCAAGGGCGGCCAGAGCCAGCCCGGCGGCTGCAAGGATTCCCCAGAGTTGGCGGCGCCGGACACGTCGCGACTTCGTAGTTGCGGTCTTCGTGGAGCTCATTCCATCTACCAGACAAGAACGCTACGGGTGCAAGCTCGGTCGAGGTTGTAAAGATTTCGCGCGAGTTTCGGGTCGGGTCCAGCGCGTCACGTCACGGCCGCGCCAGGTTTCGCTCTCCGCCGTAAAAATGCGGCGCTCCGACCTGTCTTCTTAAAGTTTGCTTTCCTGATTGCTCATGCGTCGCTCGTTCTTACGACGGCGTCAGGTTTCGTTCTCCGCTGTGCAGGGGTTCCGGGGCGGCCTTGCTTGCCGCCTGGTGCTGAGAACGCGCCAGCGTCAGGTGCGGTGGCGGAGCGTGCGGCTCGATCCGGCGGGCCTTGGACAGATCGATCGTCTCGTCCGAGAGCGCAACCTCGAACCGGCGGCTGCCAGTAAGCTGCAGGGGCAGCCGGATGGTAAAGCTGCTGCCCTGTCCGAGCTGGCTCTCCAGGTGGATCTCACCCCCCAAGAGCCGGGACAGCTCGCGCACGATCGAGAGTCCCAGCCCCGTGCCTTGGTGTTCGCGGGTCAGTACCGTGTCGACCTGGCCGGGAACCTTGGCCTGGCGGAACTTTTCAAAGATGGTCTCGCGGTCTTCCTCGGCGATGCCGATCCCGGTGTCTTGCACTTCGAGCACCACGAACCGTCCCTCGGCCCGGGCCCGGAGCGTCACTCGGCCCCCCTCGGGCGTGAATTTGATCGCGTTGGATAGCAGGTTGTAGAGGATCTGGCGCACCTTGCCCGGGTCTTGTCGCAAGAGCGGGATCGCCTCTTCCAGCCGGCATTCGAGCGTGATGTTCTTGCGGTCGGCCATGGGCCGCGTCAAGGTGGTCAGAGCCTCGCAAACGTCGCGGATCGAGAAGTCCTCGATGCGCACTTCCATCTTGCCGCTCTCGATCTTCGCCAGATCGAGAATATCGTTGATCATGCCCAAGAGCATCTTGCCGGAGGTCTGGATGTTGCTGGCGTATCGCTTCTGCCGCTCTCCGAGCGACTCGCTCGAGGCGAGGACCTCGGAAAACCCGATGATCGAATTGAGCGGCGTGCGCAGCTCGTGGCTCATGGTCGCCAGGAAGTCGCTCTTGAGCCGGTTCATCTCGTAGAGCGCCATGTTGGCCTGGGCCAGCTCGTCGACCTTGCGGTCCAAGTCGTTGTTCACATCGCGCAGCTCTTGCTGCATGGCCAGCAGGTTGTGGAGCATCCGGTTAAACGCGTGGGAAAGGTCTTCGAATTCGTCGCCGGTCTGGATCTGGCTGCGGATGTTCAGCCGGCCCGCGGCGATGGCGTCGGAGACGTCGCGCAGGTGCTTGACCGGCTTGACGATCACGTACCGAACGATCATGTACGATGAGAGGATCGCCAGGATCGCCGTCACAAGCGCCGCGGTGATGAGCATCGCGCGGTTGCTGTTGATCGCTCTCTCGGTCTGCTCCATCGGCACGTGAACGACGACCGCTCCTGCCAGGTCGCCCGCCTTGACGCGCACCGAGTGCTGTCCATCAGCCGCCTGCCGCCAGAGGTGATTGTCAATATTTCCCAGGCTGTCTTCCTGGTTCCCCAGGGCACCACTGTCTTTGCTGTGGCACACCATGAGGCAGCTCGACTTGAACGTAACCGCCTGGATGTACTGATATTCCTTCTTGGCCTTGTTCTCTCGATCCGCCCACATCGGTGTTCCGTCGCCGAAGAAATAGGGCTTCTCCCGCATCTTGCCGGCCTTCTCCAAGACATCTTCGGCCGTGGCGGCCTGAAGAAACCGGTTCAGCGTGTTCCGCTCGAAGTCGTCGGCCGGCTGCTTGTTGGCACCTTGAGCGTCGGACTTGTACGGGTTGAGGACCCACGCATCGTAGTTGGGCAGGTCGTCCAGGGGTCGCAGGCTGTCCCAGAGCCCATCCCAGAGCGACTCATAGTTGTCGTTGCCCAGCTTCTTATAGTGTAGGTTAAGGAGCGTCGGGTTGACGAGCATGCGCGCCGTCTGAGTCGTCTGCCTCTTCACCAGGCTCTCGGTCTTCAGTCCATAGAGCAGGAAGCTCACCGTGACTAGCAGGAAGATCCCCAGCCCGAAGATGAAGCGAACCTTCCGCTCCAGGCTGGTCTCACCGAGCAGGTGCTTGAAGCTGCGATAGGACACGGGTCTCGATCCTCAACCTGGCTCTTCATCCGCGGGGCCCGGCGCCGGGCGATCTCCTGGCGGAGCAGCCTTCCTTGCCCTCGAGAGCCTCTGCTGTACACCTTCATCGTACTCGAACTGTTGAAACTACTCGAAAACGGCAAAGGGAGCCAGACCGAGCGCCGGCGGACCCGCAGGTTTCCGAGGATCTTCATAAGCCGCAACCGCGCAAGCTTGCGTGATGCAAACACACGTGTCAAAGAGCATAGGTCCATGGCCACAGGCCGCGTCCAGCTTTTCTGACACGAAGTCTTGACCAACTCTAGAATAAGGTTTATCAAGCGAGGGCGATACGCCTGCCGGCTTCGTCGCCGCAAGCAGGGTCGCAACGAGGGGGGTTCTCTCCCGCTGGATCAAGGGCAAGAGACGCGATGAAGTTCTTCACTTACATCATCCGCAACGCCCAGCGCAATCCGGTCCGGTCGCTACTGACGATCGCCTCGACCGGCATCTGCATGTTTCTGATGATGATCTTGATTTCGTTTTTCACGTTGAGAAACGATATAGCCACGGCAATAAGGATTTACAACCGCATCGTCGTCATGAACGCCAACGGCTTTGCCGGCATGCTGCCGGTGGGCCGAGTGCGCGAGATCGCGCAGCTCGAGGGGATCAAGCACGCAAGTCCTTTTCAGTGGTTCGGCGGCAAGTTTCACGACCAGGTGATGCCGTTTGCCCAGTTCTCCGTCGATGCCGACAGGATTTTCGACATCCTTGATGAGTTCACCGTGCCGCCCGCCCAACTGGCCGATTTCAAGGCCAACAAGGACGGGGCAGCGATCGGCCGGAGACTGGCCTCGGACTGGAACCTGAAAGTCGGCGATCCGTTGCCGCTCAAAGGCGACCTCTATCCGGCCGACATGAACTTGACGGTTCGCGCCATCTATGACGGGGAAGTCAACCGCAACCTGCGCATGTGTCTTTTTCACTACGATTATCTCGACGAAGCGCTCAAGCGCGTGACCATGAGCTCGAGCTCAGGCGGTTCGCTGTCGCCTGCCAACTCCCGCGTTTCGGGCAATGCCGGCATGATCTTCATCAAGTGCACAAATGCCGACGTGATGACCGGTGCCTGCAAAAAGATTGACGAGATGTACCGCAACAGCGAGTATCCGACCCGCACTCAGACCGAGGAAGCCTTCGGCAAGATGTTTGGCGAGATGATGGGCGACCTCAAGAATGCGATTTACGGCGTCGGCTTGGCGGTGGTCGTCTCGCTCCTCTTCGTCACCGGAAACGCCATGGCGATGGCCATGCGCGAGCGAACCTCGGAAGTGGCCGTGCTTAAGGCGATCGGCTTTAATAAGGGGCTTGTACTCTTCCTGGTGCTGACCGAGGCCATTTTGGTGGCCGGCTTCGGCGGGGTGATTGGCACTTTGGGATGCAAGTTCTTCTGCGACGTCGTCGACATCGGCCGCTACAGCGGCGGATTCCTGGCACTCTTCTACGTACCCTGGAACATTGCCCTCTTCGGGCTGGCCGTTTCCCTCTTTATAGGCTTCGCCAGCGGCTTCTTGCCGGCGATTTTCGCGGCCAATTCCTCCGTGGTGGACGGACTCAGGAAGGTGGTCTAGAGCAGTCATGATCCCGATCAAGTACAACGTTCGCAATCTCATGGTCCGCTGGAAGACGACAGCGATGACCATCCTCGGCACTGCGCTACTGGTTGGGTCGTCGTGCATCCTCTTCGGCCTGGTCGACGGTCTGGAATACAGCCTGAAGGTCTCGGGCGACCCGCTCGATTTGATCGTGCTCCGCAAGGGGTCGACCAGCGAGACCACCGGCGGCTTCGAGGCATCGAAGGCGGACGAAATTCTGAACATCAAGGGCATCGCGCGGGACGTCTCCGGGGTCTCATTGGCCGCCAAGGAACTGCTCAACATCGCCATCGGCGAGCGAATCAACGGAACGCATAATAACCTCATCATCCGCGGTGCGCAGCCGGCTTCGCGGGAGCTGCGCCCCGATTTCAAGATCGTCGCCGGCAGAGATCTCGTGGAGGGCCGCGGCGAGTGCATCGTCAGCAAGACCATCGCCCGGCTGTACAAAGGGGCGCAGGTCGGCGGGCTGCTCTACTTCGGCGACAAGGAGCAGTACCGGGTGGTTGGCATTTTCACCGCCGGTGGCAGCGCCGCGGAGAGCGAGGTCTGGGCCGATTTGAAGGACGTCGAGAAGAACACCGGCCGCGACGGCTCGGTCTCATGCGTCCAGGTCCGCGCGGCCAGCCAGGCCGATTTCGACAGCATCCAAAAGACAATCAACGACGACACCCAGTTCCGCCTCGCGGCGATCCCCGAAGCCACTTATTTCGAGAATCAGAAGCGGTCGAGCCTGTTTCTCAAGCTCGCCGGCACGATGATCGCCGTGCTTTTAACCTTCGGTGCCATGTTCGCCGCGGCCAACACGATGTTCGCGGCCGTCAAGTCACGAACGCGCGAGATCGGCACCATGCGGGCGCTGGGTTTCTCGCAGCGTGACATTTTGATCTCGTTCCTGGGCGAGTCGGTGTTGCTCTGTGCCTTAGGCGGTGCGCTTGGGCTCCTCTTCACGCTGCCCCTAAGCGCGCTCTCCATTGAGACCAGCAACTTCAGCTCATTCGCGTCGGTCTCGATCACGTTTCGCTTCGGCTGGATGGTCGCGGCCGTCGCGCTTGTCATGACCTTCGCCATGGGCATCTTCGGCGGCATGTTTCCCGCCATCCGTGCTGTCCGGCTGGAAGTCATCGCTGCGCTGCGAGAGCTATAAGCCGGCCGTCCTGGGCGATCGCGCTCATTCCGGGGGCATCCAATTAGCGCGCGTGGTCGAGCACGACAATGGTCTGCTCGCTCGGTAAACTCTCCGGAGTGACGTCCATCGAGCTTGTGTGCGTGTGCACGACCGGCCCCTTCGCCATCACCTCCAGCAACCTTTCGAGCGGCTGGATGTTCAGATTGATGAAAGGAGTCTTGAAGTGCATCGGCACGACGAGCCGGGGACCGATCGCCTCAAGCAAGGGAGGAATGTCGGGAAAGTCGATCGTGGGTGGCCCGCCCGCGGGACAAAGGACGACATGGGCGCCGCGTAAGGGGGCAAGCTCAGCTTCGGTGAGAGGATGGCCCAGATCGCCCAGGAACGCAAGGTTCAGCCCCTCCGATCGAAAGTGAACGATCGTCACCTCATCGCCGGGCGTCCGTTCCGGTGTCTCGAAAACGCGAACCGCCTGGAAGCGAATTCCGTCAAAAACATCGCCTTCTTCGGGTAGCTCGAGCGCCCGGATGGTCTGAAACGGCGGGACGATCTGCCCCAGGTGGCTGTGGTATCGATCGTTCTCATGGCTGACGACCACCAGATCAGCGGGCTCATCGATCGGCCGATAGCCGCCGGAATCCGGCGAGCGATACGGATCGAGGATGATCCGCAGACCCTGCGTTTCGATCAAGAAAGCTGCATGGCCGTACCAGGTGATGCGCAATGGTCGAGACCCCAGGCAAAGCGTCGGCAACATTCCAATGTTGGACGTCCGTAAGAGGTTTCCATTCTACACGCTGCCCAGTGAGTTGGCGCCTCTGGCAGCGCGCTCATTGACAAGTGCCGCAGCAATGCTCACGATGTTGCTGTTTTCGCCAGAACCTGTGTGATCTTAAGGGGATAAGATCGCCCAATCGTCCGCGGATGTGGACTGGGAGCCAACCTTGATCGGCAGCATCCGGGGCATCATTGCAAGGACGCTCGACTCGGAGTTCGTCGGGCGTATCACGCGCGACCACCTGGCGGAGTTGACTCTCGCGGTGGGCGCTTTGCTTCGCATCGGAACTTATCTGTGGGGCCGCCCTTACTGGCTGGACGAGGTAAGATTGCTGGAGAACATCCACGGAGTTTCCGTCCTCGACATCTCCGGTCCTTTGCAGCATGACCAGCTTGCTCCCTTTGGATTTCTGATCATCGAGCGGGCGTTGGTCAGCCTGCTGGGCGATTCGCGCTACGTGATAAGGTTGTTTCCGCTTTGCTGTGGCCTGGCCTCGCTCTGTTTTTTCCGGGCGCTGGCCTTTCGCTGCCTGAGCGTTCGCCCCGCGCTTCTGGCGATTGTCTTCTTCGCGATGTCGGATGACATGGTCTACTATTCGAGCGAGTTGAAGCCCTACTCGCTAGACGTTCTCTTCGGGTTGGCCATCACGCTGGGCGCGATGCGGTTCTTGGAAAGTTCGGTACAGAGCCGGGATCTTTTGGTCCTCTGGCTGCTTGCGGTGTTTGCTCCCTGGTTCTCGTTTCCCTCGGCGCTTTTTGTCGGCGGGTGCGGCGTGGTGCTGATCTGGAATCGGGCCCGTCGGCCTCAGATCCGCGAGCTTGCCGGGCTGCTGGGGGTCGCGGCCTGCTGGCTGTGCAGCTTCGCCGCAGCCTATCGTGCCTCGCACGCGCTTTTGCCCCCCTCGACGTCGATGTACGTCTTCTGGGGATTTGCGTTTCTACCGGCTCCGCCCCACAACCCGGACGAGTTGCTCAGATGTGCGAGTATCCTGCTGGAGTTCTTCATCAACCCGCTGAATTTGCTGGCCCCGTTTCTACCGCGGCTAACCGTCGCCCTGCCGCTCCTGGTGGCGGCAGCCGGAGGCGCATCGATACACAGACGTAATGCTCTGCATTTCTTGATATTGACTTTCCCGGTGCTCTTGGCGCTTTTGGCCGCGGCACTTCAGAAATATCCGTTTCACGGCCGGCTGATCCTGGCCTTGGTTCCGGCCTTCTCTCTCGTCTTTGCCGAGGGAGCAGAGGTCGTGCGCCGCCGGTTTGGAAAGCCTGCTTATATCGCACTCTTAGTCTTCCTTCTTACCTATCCTTGCGCCACCACGCTGTACCAAGCGACCGGCGTACGCGAGCGCCCCTTTCAAGCTCACGGTGATCTGCACAACAACCGGTTCGATCATTTCTAGCTCAATTTTGGGGTGGGTCGCCCAAGCCTTTGCGTCGCCCTTGCTAATGCCTGCATGGGTTGCATCTAGCTTGTTGCGGGTCGGTCGGCAAGACGCTGGACGAACTCTTGGTGCTCGGCAGTGGCCAAGCCCTGGCGTAAAAGCTCCAGCACGGCGGAGATGTCGCCCTTGAGAAGCGCGGCGGGCTCGAGCCAGAGTCCAGGGAAGCTTACACTGCGGTAATGGCCTTGCGCGTGCGGCTCCAGAGGCACGAATTGGCCGTCGCGCAGCACCAGCCAGTCGATCTGCCGGTCAAGGACCCGCCAGATCAGGTATTCGCGGACGCCGCAGCGCCTGTAGACGTGGCGCTTCAGGTGGACGTCGATGCTGACGGAGCTAGAAGCGACCTCGACGACGAGCTCGGGGGCGCCTTCGATGTAATCGTCACCAGAGATGCGAGCCTGGCCGCCGCGTTGCGGTTCAATCATGAGGAGGGCGTCGGGCTGCGGCTCGTTGTCCAGGTCAAGCCGGGCGCTAGTGTTGTCGGCGGCGATGACCCCCGGTGTGCCGGCTCGATAGACGGTGAGCCAGCCAAGAACGTTGGCATGCGGCTCTCCATGGTGGCGAAGTCGAACCGGCGATGGCATGTAAACGACTCCCTCGAGGAGCTCGGCCTTCTTGAGGTCCGGCATGGCGTCGAATCTCCGCTCGAATTCGGACCGGGTCAGCCGGTCGCCGTTTTCCAGCGCGGGTGGTGATGATGATGACGGGACAGCGCCCTCCATCAGGTCCTCTTGTCTCGGCTTCAGGGCAGTTGCCATTGCGCTCTCCTCCTTCTAGCCTTTCGATCTTTACCTAGCCGTCCCCGCGCGCTCTGCCAGTAGCTGGACGAACTCTTGGTGCTCGGCAGTGGCCAAGCCCTGGCGGAGGATTTCCAGCACCGCGGTGAGATCGCCCCTGAGTAGCGCAGCGGGATCGAGCCAGAGGCCGGGGAAGGTCGCGCTGCGATAATGGCCCTGCGCATCGAGCTCCAGGGGGACGAACTGACCATCGCGCAGCACCAGCCAGTCGATTTGCCGATCAAGGACCCGCCAGATCACGTACTCGCGAACGCCGCTGCGCCTATAGACGTGGCGCTTCAGGTGGACGTCGATGCTGACGGAGCTGGAAGCCACCTCGACGACGAGCTCGGGAGCACCTTCGATGTAGTCGTCCTCGGAGATCCGTGCCTGGCCGCCGTGGTGCGGATCAATCATGAGGAGGGCGTCGGGCTGGGGTTCGTTGTCCAGGTCGAGCCGGGCGCTGGTGTTGTCGGCGGCGACGACGCCCGGTGTGGCCGCTTCATAAACGGTAAGCCAGCCAAGAACGTGGGCATGCGGCCGCCCATGGTGGCGAAGTCGGACCGGCGATGGCATGTAAACGACTCCCTCGAGGAGCTCGGCCTTCTTGAGGTGCGGCATGGCGTCGAATCTCCGCTCGAATTCGGCCCGGGTCAGCCGGTCGCCGTTTTCCAGCGGGGGTGATGATGACGGGACAGCGCCCTCCAGCGGGTTCTCTTGCCTCGGCTCCAGGGCAGTTGCCATGAAGAGTCTCCTGCTTTTTTCCCGGTTCGTATCGGACTGAGGGCGGGGTGCCTAGCTTCCGGCGAGATCGGCGCGAAGCTCTTCCATCGTGACAATGCGCCCGAGATCGACGGCCTTGCGTACGAGCAGGCCGATCAGCGTGGCGCTGGTCGCCTCAGCCAGGGTGAGCGGCGGGGGCAGCGGCTTGTCAGCGCGCACAGAGGTCAAGAAGTCAAGCAGCGCCATCCGGGTGTCATTCTGTGGGCCGGGATGAATCGACTGCCTGGGACGTTGGCGGTCGCGGAAGGTGAGAGAGCCGGTACCCAGGTCGAGCCCTCCGTCCTCACCAAGGACGCGGAAGGTCGAGCCTGTGAAGCCCATGTCGGCGGGTGCGATCCAGCTCTGGACGAATGAAGCGCGGAAGCCGTCGGCCCACTGCAAGTCGGCGGCGTAGTGATCGGTCACGTCGCGTCCCGGATCGTGACGGGCGAAGAACCCGCGCCGACCCCATCCCACGGCCTGCGCCGGCAGTTCCCCATGCAGCCAGTGCAGCACGTCCCAGACGTGCACCGCCTGCTCGACCATGAAATCGCCCGAGCGGCCGCGCCGGCCGAGCCAGCCTCCCTGGCCATCGACTGGACCATTGCTGCTGGTCCAGCTTGCGCGGGCTTCGATGAGCGGTCCCAGCTCGCCCTGGCGCACTCGCCGCAAACCTTCGCGGTAGCGGGGATTGGAGCGGCGCTGGTGACCAACATGGATGGCCAGCTCGGGCTGTTGCGCGGCCAGAGCGCCGATGCGTTCGCATCCCAAGACCGTGAGGGCCAGCGGCTTCTCGATATACAGATGCTTGCCGGCGTGCAGGGTCTCGCAGGCGACCGTCTCGTGGAGATCGCAGGGAAGCGCGGCGATGACGGCGTCGACGTCCGCACGTTCCAGCAGCCCTCGCGGGTCCTCGGTCGCGTCGGGACGTCGTCCCTGGGCTTTCTCGACGATGCCCTGCCCGCGCAGCCGGTGCTTCGGCTCCGGATCGCAGACCGCCACGACGCAGGCGCCGGGAAGGTCGAGCAGGCCGCGCAACAGTGCGGTGCCCCGGTTGCCGACGCCGACGATTCCCAGCCGTACCGTCGCGGCCTCCGCGCCCTCGGCCGTATTTTCCGCCAGTGCCCCCCCAGAGAGGGCCAGGCTTGCCGCTGCTGAGCAGCCCAGGAACCGGCGACGATTGAGCGAGATCGGCGGCATTCTTGTTCACCCCTCCGGGTCAGACCAATAGCGCTTGCACGGGGGATCAATCAGAGACACGGGATTGCCTCAATTCTATACCGAGACCGCCGCAAGCTCGACACTTCCGGCCGCTTCCAGGGCTGTTTCATTCTGGCGATTGACCGGCCCTCATCCGCCGCTTCGCGGCACTTTCTCCCTCGAGGGAGAAGGTGGCCGAAGGCCGGATAAGGGGGACGCCCGTGGCGCGTCCAGCAGAGCACGAAACCACTCTGGGTTGTTCTTCCTGTTGGTTGACGGGCCGGATCGGTCTTCAGTAGCATCGTCGAGCCTTGCCGAGCGACCTCTTGCCTACAACTCCTCACCCGGGAAGACGCTCCATGCTCGCTGCGGAACAATTGCGGTCGATGGACGGAAAGGTCTGCTTGGTGACCGGGGCGACGGGGGGCATCGGTTTTGTGACGGCGCTTGAGCTGGCTCGCAAAGGCGCGCGGGTGATCGGGGTCGGTCGATCCCCGGATCGCTGCGCGCAAGCTGCCCGTTTGATTCACGAACAAAGTGGTCTCGAAGCGCCCTCGTATCTGATCGCCGATCTCTCGTCGCAAGTCGAGATTCGCCGCCTGGCCGGCGAGGTCAAGAACCTGACAAGCCGTCTCGACGTTCTGGTGAACAATGCCGGGGGCCTCTTCCTGTCGCGCCAAGAGACCGTCGATGGCCTCGAGATGACCTTCGCTCTCAATCACATGGCTTACTTCCTGCTGACCAACCTGCTCTTGGATCTGGTCAAAGCGACCACGTCGGCCCGGATTGTCAGCGTCTCTTCGGAGGCCCACCAGAGCGGCACGATCCAGTTCGACGACTTGCAGACAAAATCGAGGTACAGCTTTTGGCGGGCGTACCGCCAGTCGAAGCTGGCCAATATCCTCTTCACGCGTGAGCTGGCACGCCGGCTGGAGGGATCCGGAGTAACGGCCAACTGTTTGCATCCCGGCTATGTCAATACGCAGATCTTCGAGGTGGAGGGGGTAAGGGGCTGGCTGCTCCGCAGGCTGGCCGGCGCGCTGGCCATCCCGGTTGAGCGGGGCGCGGAAACGTCGATTTACCTGGCGACTTCACGCGAGGTCCAGGATACGACCGGTCTGTACTTCGTCAGCAAGCGTCCTGCCGCCACGTCCCCCGCGGCGCGCGACGACGCTGTGGCGCGGCGGCTCTGGCAAGAGAGCGCGGCTCTTTGCGGGATCGAGGTCGCGTAGGCCAAGAGAAAGTGCCCCTTGGTTCGGTCCGGCACATGCCTCCTTGCTCATCGATCGTCTCCTTGACCGTCGCCGGCGGCAAAACCTATCATGAAATTGATACAGATACTGGGTTCGGCTCGGGCATCATGGCCAGGCGGAGAGTCTGGACGGGCGGAGGATTAAGGCAACCACCACGGCGGCGCCATGCGGGTCTCGGTCGATTATCACGATGAGCGGCTCGAGCTCGATCTGGCCGATGCGACGGTTGTCGGCATCTGGAGCGGACCGTCGGGAGCAACCGGCGACGTCTTGGCAAGTGCGGTGGGCCAGGCTCTCGAGCATCCGATCGACTTTCCCCCGTGCCGGCAGATGGTCGTGCCGGGAGATCGCGTCGCCATCGCGGTGGATGACTGGCAACCCGGGATCGAGCCGGTCCTGCACGTGCTGGGCGACGTGCTGGGCCAGGCAGGGATCGAGGCTAGCGACATCACCGTCGTCGCCACGCCGACCGCGGGACCTGCACTCCGCGAGCTCTTGCCCCGGGGCATGGCCTTCGAGCTTCATGACCCGGCGAGCTCGCGAGGTCTCGCCTACCTGGCGACCACGAAGGAGGGCCGGAGGATTTATTTGAATCGGAACCTGACCGACGCCGAGGTGGTCATTCCGGTCGGCCGGCTGGGGTACGATCCGGTCCTTGGTTATCGCGGGGCCTGGAGTGTCATCTTTCCCGGTCTTAGCGACCGAGAGACGAATGCCTCGTACCGGGAGCGGCTGGTCGATGACCCCCCCGACCGGCTCACGCCCCGGACCCGGCTCGATGAAGCTTTCGAGGTGAGCTGGCTCTTGGGCACCCACTTTCACGTGGGTCTCGTGCCAGGAGGCTCGGGGCTGGCGGAGGCCGTCGCCGGACTGGCCGCGGCGGCGCGTGAGCAAGGAATTCGCGCCGTCAATGAGCGATGGAGTTTCCGCGCCCCAGGGCGCGGCGAGTGCGTCGTCGCGGGCATCGGAGGTCCCGGGGAGGTGGCCGGCATCGACAGTCTGGTCGAGGGCCTTGTCTCAGCCTCCCGGCTGGTTCATCATGGCGGCAAGATCGTCGCGCTTTGTCGCGCCTCGGGCCCAATTGGCCCGTCGCTGGAGCGCCTGATCGAAAGCGGTGAGGTCCGTAGCGGCGCTGCGGCTCTCCGCGGCCACGAGGCCGATATCGACTCCGTAACCGGACGAAGGCTGGCGCAGGTCCTGGCTTGGGCCGACGTCTTCCTGTACAGTCAGCTCGATCGGCAAGTCGTCGAGGATCTGGGGATGATTCCTCTGGACCACGTCGACGATGGCCGACGGCTGGCCACCCGGTCGAGCTCCTGCCTTCTTTTAAGCCGGGCGGAGTTGACTCGCGCCACGGTGCGGGAACCGTGAAAAAACACGCGAGAATCTCACGATCTTCATGAACTCGAGCAAGTCGATCCTCATGCACAGCCTCGCCGCTTTCAATGCCGCGCAGCAAACAGCCGTCTGGTGCGACCGGTCCAGGCGCGTCCGGTTCGAGATTGCCGGCCCCGACCGGACCAGGTTCCTACACAACTTGACGACCAGCGACCTGAAGCGGCTGCCGGTGGGAAGAGGGTGCGAGGCCTTTGTCACCAGCCTTCAGGGCCGAACGCTGGCTTATGTCAAAGCTCTGGCATGCCATGATTCCATTTTGATCTGCACCGATCCCGGCGGCCTGGTGCTGGCGCTTCCTCACTTCCAGAAATACGGTGTTTTCGACGAGGTCGTCCTGGAAGACCGCTCGGAAACCACGTTCGAGTACCATCTCTCCGGGCCCAAAGCCGAGGAGCTGATCATTCGCGCCGGCGGCCAGTTACCCGAGCCCGGCGAGCTTGCGCACGCGGCGACCACCCTGGCCGATTGCCCGCTTCTGATCGTTCGAGAATCGCCCACGGGCCGCCCCGGTCTAACCCTCATCGGCGGCCGCGGAAGCGGGGGGAGGGTCGCGGGGCACTTGCAGTCGCTCGGCCAGGAGCTGGGACTAGAGAAGCTGGACGACGAGAGTTTCGAGGTTCTTCGGATCGAGGCCGGCACGCCCGTCTTCGGCCGCGACGTCACCGAGCGGAATTTCCCCCAAGAAATCGGCCGCGACGACCGGGCGATCAATTTCGTCAAAGGCTGCTACCTGGGCCAAGAGACGGTCGCGCGAATCGACGCGTTAGGGCACGTCAATCAGATTCTCAAGGGTTTGCAGCTTGAACCAGATGCGCCGGCTGCCGAGCCCGGGAGTGTCCTGGAGGCCGACGGCGCGGGCGCCGGTTTTGTCACCTCGTCGGCCGTTTCGCCGGGCTGGAAGCGGGCCATCGCCCTGGCCATGGTCCGAACTTCGCTGGCCCGCCCCGGCGTTAGTCTTGTCCTGATGGGTAAAGGCGACGAAGCCACCGCCCTTGTCCGTGCAACGGTTTGCGACCTGCCGATGATCCCTCCGCCCGGAGCAGTCCCGCCGCATTAACCATGCCGGAAGCTACCGCGCGCTCGCCCCGAAATCGAGTCTCAAAGTTGAACTTGCGGGAAGTTGCCGCGCATTAGCCCCGGAATCGAGTCTCAAAAAAATGCCCAAACCCCGATATCTTTGCATTCACGGCCACTTTTATCAGCCCCCGCGCGAGAACCCCTGGCTTGGTGTTGTCGAGGTCCAAGACTCGGCCTCGCCGTTTCACGACTGGAACGAGCGCATCACCCACGAGTGCTACGCACCCAACACCCGCGCGCGGCTGCTCGATGGCCAGGGCCGCATCATCAACCTGCTCAACAATTACGCATGGATCAGCTTCAACTTCGGCCCGACGCTCTTGCAATGGATGGCCGACACTTCGCCGGAGGTCCTCCGCGGCATCGTCGAGGCCGACCGCTTAAGCCAGGAGCGGCGGGGCGGGCACGGCAATGCTCTGGCGCAAACGTACAACCACATGATTCTTCCACTGGCGAGCCCCAGGGACCAGCGAACCCAGGTGCGGTGGGGCGTCGCCGATTTTCGCCACCGGTTCGGCCGCGATCCCGAGGGCATGTGGCTGGCCGAGACCGCCGTCGATCTCCCTTCGCTGGAGGTCCTGGCCGAATCGAACGTGAAATTCACCATCCTGGCACCTCGACAGGCGCGGCGGTGGCGTAAGATCGGGGCCAAGAGCTGGATCGACTTGCCCGGCGGCATCGATCCTTCGCGCGCTTACCTCTGCCGTCTGCCGTCGGGACGGTCGATCGCGCTTTTCTTCTACGACGGCATCGTCTCTCAGAAAGTGGCTTTCGAACGCCTGCTGGACCACGGCGACCGCTTCCTGGAGCGGCTCTACCAGGGCTTTGATACCTCCCGCGAACATCCCCAGCTCATGCATATCGCCACCGACGGCGAATCGTATGGCCATCACCACGCTCATGGCGACATGGCGCTGGCGTACGTGCTCCAGAAGCTTTCCGGCGATTCTCAGGTGCGGCTGACCAACTATGGAGAGTTCCTCGAGCTGCACCCTCCCGACTGGGAGGTCGAGATTCATGAGAACAGCTCCTGGAGCTGCGTGCATGGGGTCGAGCGATGGCGTGCCGATTGCGGCTGCAAGATGCGCGGTGACTGGCAGCAGAAATGGCGCGCCCCGCTACGGCTGGCACTGGATGCGGCCAAGGAGCAGTTCGACCACCTCTATAGCACCCGGGGCCGCGTCTGTTTCCGCAATCCTTGGGCTGCGCGGGACGCGTTTATCGACGTGATCCTGAACCGCGAATCCGAAACCGCGGTGCGTGATTTCCTCAAGAAGCACGGCCATGCCGACCTTGACGAGGCCCAGATGGCCGACGCCCTGCGGCTCTTGGAAATGCAGCAGGACGCCATGCTCATGTACACTTCGTGCGGCTGGTTCTTCGACGAGATCAGCGGCCTGGAGACCGTGCAGTGCCTGCAATACGCCGCGCGGGCGGTGGGGCTGGCCCGCCAGTTCGATCGCGACTTCGAACCGGCGCTCGTCGAAGCGCTGGCTGTGGCACCCAGCAATCTTCCCCGGTTTGGTGACGGTGCCGGCGTCTGGAACCAGGCGGTGCGCCCCTCGGTCGTCGACCTCGACCGAGTGCTAGCGCACCATGCCATCAGCCTGATCTACCCGTCGCCCGACGAACAGGCCGCCGACCGGGTTTACTCGTACGATGTGAAGATCGAAGACCAGGAGACGCGCGCTCGGGGCAGCGGTCACCTGGCAGTCGGTCATCTCCGCGCCCGGTCGCGGCGCACCTGGAACGAGGCCGAGGCCAGCTTCGTCGTCGTGCACTTCGGCGGTCTCGATTTCCACGCCGTGCTCAGTCCGGGCATGGAACCCTCGCGGTACCGGGAATTCAAGAGTCGCCTCCTGGCCACCTACCGCTCGGGCTCGCTGGCCGATGTGATGAGCGTCGTCAACAGCCAGTTACCCGACAAGCCCCATCGCCTGGATAACCTCTTTCGCGACGAGCAGCGGAGAATTATCGGCATCGTGCTGGCCGACCGGTTCGAGGACTACCAGCGGTCATTTGAACACCTGGCCAACGAGGACGAAGATGTCCTCAACCGCCTGGGCCGTCTGAACTATCCTATACCCAAGTCGCTCCGCGCTGCGGCCACGGCATACCTCGATCGTCACCTCGAAATCCAGATCGCTCGGCTGGCGTTCGGTGAAGAGACGAACCTTTCAGCCATCGAACACCTGCACGACCGGGGCAAAGCCTGGGGCTACGAGCCGGAGCGAAACATCCTCGAGAAGACCGTCGCGGAAGCCCTCACGCAGACGCTCGGAAGCATCGATTCGACCGCCGATCTGGCCGCGATCACGACCCGCGCTCAGCTCCTTCTCGACACCGCTTCCCTGCTAGGAATCAAACCGGACCTGTGGCAAGTTCAAAACGCCCTTTTGGGGGCTTTTCTCAAGCTCGTCGATACTGTGCACAAAGATTCACACCAGCGTGATGCCTTTGCCGCGATTGCCTCTCGCCTGAACGTCAGTCCGAGCCTCCTGGGCTGGAGGCCGTGACAAGATCGAGACCTCATTGGCACGATCGACCCAGTCGGCGTGGGCGGCCAATAGGCAAGATGGACAAAAAGGCAATTAGAAATAACCAAGGCGCCTGGGGGAATTCCAGGCGCCTGGCGAAGATGTAGCCGGATTACGTGGTCAGTCGCCGCGTCAATTCCGCGATGCGACGAGTCGCTTCGACGCGGGGACTTCCTCGTGAACCCTCAGATCCGCCACGCCATTTTCAGGAATACTGGCGATCTGAACGAATGTATGGGGGCCGGGGACGAGTCCCGGTTGCTCGAGGACCAGCAATCCGTAGGGAGACTGCTGTCTCGAGCGGGCCGGTCGATCCGAATCGGTACGAGTCACACGGCCTCGGAGCACGGCTCCCGAGCAGGTGACCTGGACCAGCGGACGGTCGGTGCCCTGACGCTTGCGAATCTCTGCTAGGACGGCCTCGCACTGTTCAAATGTCATCGTTCAACCTTCCTGGCTTGCGACGAACCGAGGCTCGGGCTTGTCTCATACAGGTCCCAAGGCACTCACCGCGCGGCGGTCGGGCCCTCTTGGCCAGACGAAAGGAGAGGTCGCGCGGGCAGGTTCGTAACAGCGGGTTCATTCTGAGAATCGGAGCCAATGGGTCAAGTCCTACAACGTACCTTCCCACTGTTCCGAGTTGACCCGGCGGCGGTTTTATGCGAAACCTCGACAGCGCCGGGTGCCGATACAATTATACGATCTGGACCGAGCCGCGCTCTGCCCTGCGGCCGGAAATCGACATTTCTCAGGACGAGGGGAGCCGGGAGTGGCCATGGACTGGTCCCAATCGCAGGCGGTTCGCCCCGGACTACTTCCCCATCGTTGGGCGCGGCTGGACGACCCCGGCACCGAATCGGTCGTTGCTGCGTACGACACAGTGATCGCAGGCGGCGGTCCCGCCGGGTTGACAGGCGCCTACGAACTTGCCCGCCATGGCAAATCGTGCGTGGTACTCGAGGCGGACCGACGACTTGTCGGTGGAATTAGCCGCACTGATGAGTACAAAGGTTATCGGTTCGACATCGGCGGCCACCGGTTTTTTTCCAAGAGCGCCGAAATCAACGCCCTCTGGCGTGAGATCTTGGGCGACGCCTTCATTACCCGCTCGCGTCTTAGTCGCATCTATTACAATCGCAAGTTCTTCTACTACCCACTCAAGCCCGTCGATGCGCTCTGGAAGCTAGGGCCGTGGCGTGCCGCCCGGATCGTGCTCAGCTATATGACGGCACGGTTGCGGCCGATTCGGCCTGAACGTACGTTCGAGGACTGGGTGGTCAACCGGTTCGGGCGCGTCCTCTTCGAGATTTTCTTCAAGTCATACACCGAGAAGCTGTGGGGCATGCCCACCAGTGAGATCTCGGCCGACTGGGCGGCGCAGCGGATCAAGGGGCTAAGTCTGACCGGGGCGGTCGTCAATGCACTCTTAGGTGGACTGAAGTCGCGCAAGGGCGAGGTGATCAAGACGCTCATCGACGAGTTTCAATACCCAAGGCTGGGGCCCGGCCAGATGTGGGAAGCGGCGCGGGACCGCATCCGAACTTACGGCGGGGCTGTGCACCTTGACCGCAAGGTGGTGCGCATCGATCACGATGGAGCCGCGGTCGGGGCCTTCGTGGCTGCCAGCTCGGAGGGGCGGCTCACACGCTATCTCGGCACGCACTTCCTCTCAACCATGCCCGTTCGCGACCTGATCCGCGCGATGAACCCACCGCCGCCGCCGGAAGTCATCGCCGCGGCCGAGTCACTCCGCTATCGCGACTTCTTGACGGTGGTCCTGATCGTTGACCGACCCACGACGTTTCCGGACACCTGGATCTATATTCACGAGCCGCAAGTCAGGGTCGGGCGGATCCAGAACTTCAAGAACTGGTCGCCCGAGATGGTTCCTGACCCGTCGCGGTCGAGCCTGGGACTGGAGTACTTCTGCTTCGAAGGCGACGACCTGTGGACGAGCTCCGACGCCGATTTGCTGGCCCTAGGTCGGCGCGAGATCGACGCGATCGGACTGGTGTCCGCTGCGGACGTGGTTGACGGCTGCGTGGTGCGGATGCCCAAGGCTTACCCGGTCTACGACGACGCGTACCAGACTCACCTACTTGTCATCCGCAAATGGCTCTCTGGATTGTGCAACCTCGAGCTGGCCGGACGCAACGGCATGCACAAGTACAATAATCAAGACCACTCGATGATGACCGCGCTTTTAGCCGCGCGCAACATCTTGGGCGTGGGCTGCTACGACACCTGGAAGGTCAACACCGACGCCGAGTACCACGAAGAAGGAGACGAGACGACCCTTGCCTCCGCGGGGCGCCAGGTGCCGCGGCGGGTCAGCGCCGCCTGAGACCCCACTTCCTGCGGGATTGATCGCGCGCCAGCACCACGAAGTCTGTGGCGTAACGCGCTTTGCCTGACGCACCGATCGGATGCACCCAAAT
Source organism: Isosphaeraceae bacterium (assembly GCA_052146555.1). Lineage (GTDB taxonomy): Bacteria > Planctomycetota > Planctomycetia > Isosphaerales > Isosphaeraceae > Aquisphaera. Next base: position 11,131 of record JBKQMU010000077.1, on the reverse strand, counting down.
CGCCTTCTGATCTGCTCTCCGCCGAGGCTATCATCCGCGCGCTCCGTGGCTATCATCCCAGCGCTTCATCCGGGGATCGAACAGGGTTTTCGTCGCGGAGATTGCGAGGCTGATCAAGGCACCGGCGGTTCCAGAGGAGTGCTGGTGGGAGGAGCGACTCGGGGCCGCGGACCCAGCCGCATGCGGTCGGCGGCTCGCGTGGCCCGGTCAAGAACCTGGGACGGCGTCTGAGATCGGCTCGGGGTACCCGAAGCGCTGGAGTCGCCCAGCGGAGAGGGGGGTTCATCCAGACCCGTGCTGGCCGCTCGCCGGGCTGTTGCGCTGGGAGAGCGAGCCGGCGCAGACGTTGGCGGCGGTGTGGAAGGGGGGGGTCGATCGTCGACGCCGCCGATGCTCCCCTCGGCCGTTCGAGCCGAGCGCGCCTCATTTCCGGTCCGGGCCGACCTGGCCCCCGCGTGAGACGACAGTCCCCTGGGCGTGTGTAGCTCGCGGTCCGCCCGCGCCCGCGCCCGATTGTAATCGCGGAAGAGTTCAGCCCGCTTCTTGGGGTCCCGTTCGCGGAGATACTTGAAGTAGAGGTCGTTGACGATGTCCTGGTTCGACTGGAAGCTGGCGTCAGCTTCCTTATTCGGCTGGTAGATCCGTCCGTACTCGCGGTCGTAGGCCCGATTGGCGCGAAAGTACGGTGTCCCGGGGCCACCGCCGGTCCCTTGCGCTCCGCCTTGTCCCCTGAGCGAGTTCATGTACGACTCGAACTGGTTGGCGCCCCGGATGCCGCTCTGCGCTCTGATGTTAGGGCCATAATCGAGTGGTCCGGGTGCGATCGGATAAACGAACGCATCGTACTGCGAGTTGTAGGGGCGGAACGGGTCGGGGCCAAAGCCCTGCCCTTTCACCGCGGGCGTCAAAAGCGTGACCAGTGTTATCCATAGAGCCGCGCCTGGGACGCCGGCGATAGGCCCGATCCGGAACCATTTCCAGGACTTCTTCATAATTGACCCGTCCTTCTGGGCAGGACTCCGATGGCCGGACGCCTGGGCTCGCGGCCAGAAACCACAGTGACTGACGAACTTCTGCGCGGTTCTGATCGCACCCAAGGCCCTGCGTGGCGCACCCTCACCTCATTTACGATCTTATCAATAAGATCGGCCCTGGTCACCGAGGAATCTCGTGTGTCAAGGAGTTTTTCCACCCGGTGAAGTCCATGCTGACGCGGTTGTGAGGGTGGGCAGAGCCGCAAGGGTCCCAGTCTCGGCCCGCGTTTAACATCAACGAGAGTCACCACGCTCTCATGGCTTCGTCACCGCTGGAATCTCACCACTTTTGGACTATGATAAGAAGGGACGAAAGGGGTCGCTCGTCGGCTGCGCCGCGGGTAAGTCGGGCCGTGTCGGTTCTGCGTGATCGGTTCTCAGATTCCGCTAGCCGGGAACGAGGGTGGCATGGCAGGTCTCGGACTGCTTCTCTTGGTGCAGCTTCTCATTGGGGTGTCTTCTCCGTCGCAAGGGGAACGGGGGGCGGATCCGCAGGCACTGGTCCAGCAGCTGGGCTCCACGCGATACGCGGACCGGGAGGCAGCGGCCAGGGCCCTCGAGCAACTCGGCCGCGAAGCGATTGCCGCGCTCCAGAGCGCCCGGGACTGCCGTGACCTGGAAATTCGCACCCGCGCCCGGGGGATTCTCCAGAAGATCCAGGGTGCGCTCCTCACCGAGCCCACGATGGTCTGCCTCGATTTCCGCGACATGCCCCTTGCCGATGTCGCGCAAGAGCTAACCCGGCGGACGGGCATGAGAATCGTCCTTTTCCCCGAGAAACTGCCGCGCTGGAGTGCCGAGCGCATATCCCTGGAAGCCGCCTCGCCGCTCCCTTTTTGGAAGGCGATCGACGGTCTCTGCGCGGCTGCCTCGCTCCAGAGCGACCTGGAGCTTCATGGAGTGACCACCCCCAGCGAGGCGACTCTGGCGCTGTCGGACCGGCTTGCGCGTCCGGTTCTACCGGCTTGCGACTTCGGACCCTTCCGTGTCAGTCTGGTGGGGCTCGACTACCAGCGCCGGGTCGGGTTCGCGGTTGCCCCCCGAGGGCGATTGACCCCGCCCCGCCAAAACGGTCCCCGCCAGGTTTCTCCGCCGCCCCAGCCCAAGCCGGTCTCGACGGTACAATGCACGGTCCAGCTTAAGGTTGCGGCAGAGCCAAGGCTGGCAGTGACCCAGACCGGACCGCTGCGAATCCTGGAAGCCAAGGACGATCGAGGCAGTTCGCTCTGCATCGAAACGCCGGGCGATTTTATGCCGTCCGACGTGCGCATGTCTTCGTCCGCTTCTGTTGGCGGGACGTGTGGTTCGGTCGTGCATGTGCGGGCGCCCTTGAACCGGCCCGAGAATCCCGGGCAAACGATCAAAGTGCTCCGCGGCGAGGTCCCTCTGAAGGTCTCGGCCCGCCAGCCTGAACCGCTGGTCGTTCCCCTCTTAAGTGCCTCCGGCAAATCGTTTGACCAGGGAGATCTGCACGTGACCGTGCACGATGTCCGGAGCGACCCGAATAACCGTCAGCGCCAAATCGAGCTCTCAGTCCGCCAATCCCAGCCCGAGAACGAGACGTCCACCGACGACGTTGCCGGCGCTGAGGCCGGCTCGCGGTTCGATACGCGTCCGCAGAGGCTCGATGTCGTGGACTCGCGTGGCCGGGTCCTTCCCTGGTATCAGACCAGCATCGACATGGAATCGTCGCGGATGACCCTGACGATCGCTGGGCTCGTCGGTTCCGAGCTCAAAGAGCTGCGTTATTACCGCCTCAGCGAAACGACCGTGAACGTTCCTTTCACGTTCAACGATCTGCCCATGCCGTGATTGGTCCGCGGGTCCCCGTACGAGCAGGGCTGTCTTGTTCTCCGCGAAGGGGCGTCACGGGCTGCTTTTGACATTGTCGGGTCATTGGTCCAGCCTCGGCGCACTACTATTGGCTTTGCTTATACTTCTCCTGCGAAATTCTCGCTGGAGTGGGACATTTTGGGACATCGTCGAGTTCTTGTTCGGTCGAGTCGTTGGTTCGGCGCATTGATCGCCATCGGCTGTCCTGGCCGCGCGGGACAAGCGCACTGTCTCTGTACATAATTCTACGACACGACGCTTGGCTTCATCAGATCCGCTCGCGTCGACTGGTCGGCGGCTTGCTGCAGTGCCTCGCCCAGCATTCGCGATGTGAGCCGGCCGGGGTCCAGGAACCGACCCCAACAACGACCCGACCAACCACGGGCTGGAGTGCGTGCATCAGCATTGTGCCGTGGCGGAAGGTCCCGCAAGACGGTCCGTGGGGACAATCCACATCGAGAATGAATCAGCCGTGGGGACCATCGCATATCGCTTGCATTGATGGTGCACGCCTGGGAAACTCGAGAGATGTGAATCTGGTGCAACCGCCGGTACGTGCAATCGCAGGCGAAGCATGGCCGAACTGCACCGAGCCGATACGTGTCCATGTCGCACCGGGGGGGAAGCGAGACCCGTGAGCAACGATCATCAAGAATCGCCCGGGCGGGACGGATCGTCGAATCCAGCATCGGTCGACCTGTTCCTGAGCTATAACAGTCGGGACCACGCGGCGGTCCAGCAGGTACGCACGCTGCTGGGGGCGCGAGGACTCTCGGTCTTCTACGATCGAGAGAGCTTGGGCCTCGGGCTCGACTGGTTCGATCCTTTGGAGCGGTCGCTCCGTCAGGTGCACGGGGTGGTTGTCTTCCTCGGCCCGAACGGGCTGGGGCGATGGCAGAAGCGCGAGATGGCCTTGGCGCTCGACCGTCAGACAACCGAGCCGACCTTCCCCGTCATTCCGGTCCTCCTGCCTGAGGGTCAGGTGGAGAATTATGGCGGCTTCTTGCTGCAGAACACCTGGGCCGACCTCCGGGGCAGACCCGATGACCCCGATACGCTGGATGCCATCGCGCGGGCCGTGCGCGGCACCGCAGCAGCCGGCGAGCCGGCCCCGCCCCCTGCAGCGGTCGCGATCTGTCCTTATCTAAGCCTCAATGCCTTCCACGAAGAGGACGCGCCGTTGTTCTTCGGCCGGGATCGGCTGGTGGATGAGCCGGAGCAGGGGCTGCTGCACAAGGTGTTGACGTGCCCGCTGGTAGCCGTCGTCGGTGCATCAGGCAGCGGCAAGTCGTCGGTGGTGCGGGCCGGGCTGCTGCCCCGGTTGCGGCGGGAGCCGCCGTCGCGGGGGACATGGGACACGGTCGTGTTCCTGCCCGGCAGGTATCCCTTCTTCAACCTGGCAGTCGCCTTGGAGGCCGTTCGGAACCCCGAGGCCAGCGAGGCGGTGCGGGAGGCGGACGCGGGGGCCCTGAGCAAAGGCTGGAAGAGCGGCGATGTCCCGCTCGAGCTGTCGCTGGGACGGGCCCGCGAGGCCCTGCGCGTCGACCGGTTGCTGGTGGTGGTGGACCAGTTCGAGGAACTGGTCACCCTGACGCCGAAGGACGATCGCCAGCCGTTCCTCTCGCGGCTGCTGGCGGCGACCGGGGCGGAGTCGAAAATCACGGTCCTGCTAACGCTCCGCGCCGATTACTACTCGGCCATCTACCTCGAGCCCCGGCTGAGCGACGGCGTCCAGCGCGGGCTCGTCAACGTCGGAGCGATGACGCCGGACGAGCGGCGCTCGGCTATCGAGGGCCCCGCAAGGCGAGTCGGACTGGAATTCGAGCCGGGCTTGGTCAATCGACTGCTCGACGACGTGGGCGACGAGCCGGGGAACCTACCGCTACTGGAGTTCGCCCTGACGGAGCTGTGGGAGCGGCGCGAGGGGCGGGGGTTGACCAACGCGGCGTACGAAGCGCTGGGGCGCGTTGTGGGGGCCATCGGCCGGCGTGCCGACGCCGTGTTCAATAAGCTCACGGACGAGCAAAAAGCCGCCGCGCCGCGGCTGTTCGGCCGGCTGGTGCGCGTTACGGCCGCTGGCGAGGAGGGGGCCGACACCCGCCAGCGCGTCCGCCTCGGCGACCTCGACGAGGTGTCCCGCGCGGCCGTCGAGCCGTTTGTGGCGGGCCGCCTGCTTGTCACCGCCCGCGACCCCGGCACCTCGTCCGCCGAAGCGAACCCGGACAATGGCCCCGCCCCCGCCGCGCCCCACGACCCGACCACGGTCGAGGTCGCCCACGAGGCCTTGATCCGCCAATGGAATCTGCTCAAGGACTGGATCAAGAATGACCGGGAGTTCCTGCTCTGGCGACAGCGGCTCGGGTTCCAGATCGCCGAGTGGGAGCGATCCGGCCGCGACTCGGGGACACTGCTCCGCGGCGCCCTCCTGAGGGAGGCCCATCGCTTCGCACGCTCCCGTCGCGACGACCTCAACGACCACGAGCGCGAATTCCTGGCGCGGAGCAAGTCGCAATTCCGCCGCCGGCTCCTCGGGATCGGGGTTATCACAATCCTTGCCATCTTGGGCGGCATCGAGTTCTACCGCAACCAAAGGGCATCGGCGTTATTCAAATCAGTCCAGACAGCAAAGATTGGCGAGGTACCAGGACTTGTTCAAGAGTTGGCTCCGTACAGAGGGTGGGCGGACCCCTGGCTTATTCGATCACTGTCGGAATCCAAACAGGATCACGAGGAGCGCCTCCGCTACAGCCTCGCCCTTCTACCGGTTGATGCCCATCAGCGCGAGTTCCTCTTCGAGTGTCTATGTACTGCTTCTCCAGACGAATTGCCGGTGATTCGGGATTTCCTCAAGCAGCACCAAGCCAGCCTGACTCCGAGGCTGTGGTCGGCTCTCGATGCCGTCAAACCGGGTGAGGTGAGCCTGCTCCCGCCAGCAAGCGCCCTGGCGGATTACGACGCCGCCAACCCGCGGTGGGAGTCGGCGGGCGGCAAAGTGGCGCAAGCCCTGGTCAGCGTCGATCCGGCCTATCTTGGTCTCTGGCGCGACGCCCTCCGCCCCGTGCGGGGCAACCTGAACGCTCCTCTGGCGGCGATCTTCCGGAACAAGAATCGCTCTGAGAGCGAACGAGCCCTGGCGACGAGCATCCTGGCTGACTACGCGAAAGACGATCCAGACCTCATCGCCGACCTCCTGATGGACGCCGACCCCAAGGCGTATGCGGCATTCCTCCCCATCGCCCAGCGGCAGGAGTCAAAGACCTTGCCCTTGTTGCAGGCGGAGATCGCCAAGAAGGTAACGATACCTGACAGCAACGACTCAGAGATGGTCAAGGATCGACTTGCCGAACGTCAAGCTCGGGCAGCGGTAGCCCTGCTTCGTATGGGGAGGGCGGAGGAATTCCTTCCCCTGCTGCGGCACAGCGCCGACCCCCGGCTACGGAGCTTCATCGTTAATTGGCTGAATCCCCTGGGTGCCGATCCGAAACGGATTGCCGCTGAACTCGACCGGATCGACCCCAGCGCCAAACCCACGCCCGCCCAAGGGCAACAGTTGATGGACGCCATTCTGTTCCACCCCGAGACTTCGCAGCGGCGTGCGTTGATCTTGGCGCTGGGAACCTATGGCACGGAGGGATTATCCTCCGGTGAACGAGAGCCATTGACGAATAAGCTCCTTGACCTTTACCGCAATGACCCCGACAGCGGCATTCACGGGGCGGCGGAGTGGACGCTACGGCAGTGGCAGCAGCAGGCGAAGCTAGAAGCCACTGGTGGTAAATTGAGGAAGTTGGACAACTGGGGCGACCGCCGATGGTTCATGAACAGCGAGGGGCAGACCTTCGCTGTGATCGAGGGGCCGGTCGAGTTCCGCATGGGCTCGCCACCCAAGGAGCCGGACCGATTCGACTTCGAGACCCTGCACCGCCGGAGTATTCCCCGCCGCTTCGCCATTGCGACCAAGGAGGTGACGGTCGAAGAGTACCAGGAGTTCGTGAAAGCAAATCCCCGTGTGGATCATGCTAACAACGACCGGTACAGCCCCGACCCGAAGGGTCCGATGAATGGGGTAGAGTGGTTTCACGCTGCTGCCTATTGCAACTGGCTGAGCTCCCAGGAGAAGCTGCCGGAGTGCTACCTACCAAACGAGCGTGGGGAGTATGCGTCGGGCATGAAGCTCAAGTCCGATGCTTTGGAGCGAAAAGGCTACCGGTTGCCCACTGAGGCCGAATGGGAGTACGCCTGCCGGGCTGGGGCGGAGACTAGTCGGTTCTACGGGTCGAGCCTGGAGTTACTCAGGCATTATGCGTGGTTCCTTACAAACTCGGAGGATCACGCCTGGTCCTGCGGCAGCGTACTTCCGAACGAACTGGGGTTATTCGACATGCTGGGAAACCTGTATGAATGGTGTCAGGAGCTTGCGCTAGACTTACAACCAGACGGCCGTGGATACATAATTGATAATATTCACCCATATTTATATATTTTAGACAACAGCCCTCGTATCTGTCGGGGCGGGCCGTTCAACAGTCATCCGTCGAGCGTCCGCTCGGCTTTCCGTGGCTTTTTCGCCCCGGCGTACCGTGGCACCAACTTCGGCTTCCGCCCCTCCAGGACTTACCCCTGAGTTACCTTATCTCTTTACAACTCCCATATCTATGTAAATATGAGAATCAATAAATTGCCTCATTTTTCGAGCTTGCCCTGCGTAGCCGGGTCGGACTCGAAAATCGGCTCCTGCCAATTTGGCAGCCAAATGCACGTTGAATCACAAATGGAGGCCGAATTTCAAGCGTTTCGACTGAGACCGCCCACAGCATGCCACAAAGACGGTCAAAGATATAATGCCTCCCTGCGAGTCGGGGAATTACAGAATAAGGACCAGGTTATCGCGGTGGATTACTTCGTCGTAGAGGGCCGAGCCAAGGGCCTGGCGCGCCTGGTGGGTGTGGAGACCGCGAATCTTCTGCGCTTCGGGCGTGGAATAATTGGAGAGTCCACGGGCGAACTCCTGGCCGGCTGGGTCGCGGACGCCGACGACGTCGCCCTTCTCGAAGTCGCCCTGCACTTCCACGATGCCGACAGCCAAGAGGCTTTTTGAGCCCGAAACGATGGCCTGGCGGGCACCTTCATCCACGACGTAATGGCCGCGCGGACGAGCGGTCAGTCCAATCCACCGCTTGCGGGCCCGATGGGTCTGGCCGTGCGCGAGGAAGAGCGTACCCACCGGCTCGCCGCCCAAGATCCGGGAGAGAGGCTGGGGCCTTGTTCCCGAGGCGATGATGACCGAGCCCCCCGCCTGCGTCACCTGGCGGGCGGCGGCCAGCTTGCTGTGCATGCCGCCAGTGCCCCCGGCGCTGCGGCTGGACCCGGCCAGTCCGAGCACCCGGTCGTCGATCTGGGAGACCAGGGGAATCACCTCAGAGCGGCCGCCAGTCGCCGGATCAGTGCCAAAGAGACCATCGACGACGCTCAAGATCACGAGCAAAGGCGCCTGCAAAAGGTTGGTGACCATCGCGGCGAGGCGGTCATTGTCGCCGAACTTGATCTCATCGACGCTGATCGTGTCGTTTTCGTTGATGATCGGCACCGCGTTCCACTCGAAAAGCGCGTGCAGCGTGTTGCGCATGTTCAGATAGCGAGGGCGGCTGTCGAAGTCCTCGTGCGTGAGAAGGAGTTGGGCGGCGTGTCGGCCGTGCCGCCGCAAACCCTCGTCGTAAGCCCGGATGAGATAAGACTGGCCGATTGCCGCGGCGGCCTGTAATTGTCGCAGGTTCTCAGGCCGGCGCTTCAGCCCGAGCTCGCCCATCCCTGCGCCCACGGCTCCCGAGCTGACCAGGGCGACCTTGCGGCCGGTGTCCAGCACCGCGCAACACTGCTCGGCCAGGTGACCGATCCGCTCTGGGTCAAGCGTGCCATCCGCGCCGGTTAAAACGCTCGTACCGACCTTGACGATCCAGATGCTAGCGGATAGCACGACCTCATCGCGCACCAGGTCGCGCACAAGCGGCCCGGCCAATCCGTGCCGAGTTGCCGTGATTGCCGCCCGGGTCGGCCTGGGATGTCCCTTCGCCTCAGTGTCCATTTCTTCGTTCAATGCTCGACCCCGCCAAGAAATCGACCTATTTTGTTTCTTGCGCCCGCTGTCCTAAAGCTACGTCAAGAAACGCTTTATTGATCTTGTGACAATACGCCACGAAAGAAAAGGGACTAGCTTTTATGATGAAGGTTGTAGGTAGATTTCGATGCCATTATAATTCCCTCTGCGGGGGGGCCTAGAGGACCTCGACTCTTGGCCTGCCAGGTCAAAGGGCTCGTCATCACCTCCCCGGCCTGTGCGGGGGAAAAACTCGGAGAAAGACCCCGAACATGGGCGAACTCTACCACGAGTGCGGCGTCGCTGCCGTCTTTCACGCTCAGGGTAGTTCGATTTCGGTTTCCAAGCTGGCCCCAATTGCCGGGGATGTCAACAGCGTCGCGCGGCTGATCCCGCGAATGCTCCTGGACATGCAGAATCGCGGCCAGCTCGCCGCCGGAATGACAAGTTATCGCTGCGATCGAAGCGCACTTTTGCGAACCCACAAAGAGGTGGGCACTGTCGCCGAGGCGTTTCGGTTGAACCATCGGGCCGAGTTCGAGACGATCATGCAGGGCATGGACGGCCCGGTCGCCATCGGTCACGTCCGTTATGCCACATGTGGCGCCGATGATCGCGCCAACGCTCAGCCGTTTGAGCGCGACCACGGCCGCAAGACGAAGTGGTTTTCCTTCGCCTTCAACGGCCAGCTCGCCAATTACCAGGAGCTCAAGGACGAGCTACTCTCCAAGGGCGACTATCATTTGAAGCGTGATTGCGACACCGAGATCATCATGCACTCGTTGGCCTACGAGCTGCAGATGGAGGACCGGCAACCCGACTGGGTTGGGGTTTTTCGCCGCCTGTCGGAGAGATTTGACGGCGCTTACAACATCGTGCTCGTCACGGCCCACGGAGAGCTCGTGGTCGCCCGCGATCCGCACGGCTTCCGCCCGCTCTGCATCGCCGAGCACGGGGCTCTCTTCGGCGCCGCCAGCGAGAGCGTGCCGCTGGCCAATCTCGGTTTCCGGAACATCCGCTCGCTCGAGCCCGGAACGCTGGTCGTGGCCAATCAGAAAGGCGTACGGGTTCAGCGCTATGCTCCTTCGCCCAAGCAATCGCACTGCTTCTTCGAGTGGATCTACTTCGCTAACGTCGCCAGCACGCTGGACGACCGCTCGGTCTACCTCAGCCGCTCCGAGCTGGGCAAGGAGCTCGCCCGGCTTGAGACCGTCCCGCTTGATGCCGACACAATCGTCGTGCCCGTACCCGACACCGCCAAGGCCGCGGCCGACGCCATGGCCTTCGCGCTGAAGATTCCCTCGGTCGAGGGACTGATGCGAAACCGTTACGTCGGCAGGACCTTCATCGAGGGAACCGCCGACCGGGCGACCAAGGCCCGGCTCAAGTACACCCCCTTGCCGGAGGTCCTCAAGGGCAAGCGAGTCTTGCTGGTGGAGGACAGCATCGTCCGCTCGACCACCATGCGGGCGCTCGTGCACGAGATCCGCGATCGCGGTGGTGCCAGGGAAATTCACGTCCGGGTCGCCTGCCCGCCGATCATCGCCCCCTGCTATTACGGCATCGACATGTCGACCAAAAGCGAGCTGTTCGCCAGCCACTTCGTGGACCAGGTCGATGGCGGGGTGTCTGCCGCTGCCCAGCAGGAAATGGCGCGCGAGCTAGGGGCCGACAGCCTGCGCTATTTGCCCGTAGGCGCGATCGCTCGGTCGGTGACTCTCTCTCCCGAACGTCTCTGCCGCGCCTGCATCACGGGCCAGTATCCGACCGAGACCGGCCAGCAGCTTTACCAGCTTCAGACCGGATCGTGCAGACCGGCCGACATGGGCTCGGCGAGCGGACCGGCCGACATGGGCTCGGCGAATGGCAAGCGCGCCTACGAGCGCGTCGCGTTGACCTAGCCGTCCTGCGGTTCACCTGCGAGATCGGACACCACTGCGCCAGGCGAAAGAACTGGCGTAGTGGCTTCGTCCGCCTGCGGCTTCATGTAAGAGGCACGGTAGATGTCGCGCCCCTCGAGCCGGAATTTGCGCTCGAAGTTCGTCAAATAATCGAGATCGTGCTCGGGCTCCTTCATGGGGGGGACGAGCTGCTCACGAAGGAGCGGCTCATCGGCAACGAGCGCCGTGATCACGCCGAAATACTCCTGAACGACCGTGGCCACGTGGAG
>JBKQMU010000076.1:0-3149 GCA_052146555.1 Isosphaeraceae bacterium | reverse complement strand
GGTCTCAGTCAGGCGAGCCTGGGCGTATTTCTGGACGATGCGCGCTTCGTCTGGACACGCACACGCGGCTTTTTCCAGCGCAGCGCTCGCCTTCGAGAAATCACCGAGCAGATACAGCGTTTGGCCGAGACAAGCATAGATCGGCATGGCGGTCACGCCATGCTCCACCGCGGCGTTCAGCAGGCGCGCGGCATCTTCGAAACGGCGCATTTCGATATAAAGCAGACCCAATCCCGCCGCCGCCTCGGCCGAAGTGGAATCAAGCTCCAGAGCCGCACGAAAAGCCTGTTCGGCTGAGGTCTTGTCGCCGATCTCGTTGCAGAGACCAGCAAGAGTGAACCAGACCAGGGTTTGCTCCGGGTCCAGTTTCAGCGAGGCGGTCAGATAGTGCATCGCCTCGGTTTTTCGGCCACCCGCGCGGAGAAGGCTGCCGAGTTCGCCCAATATCACCGGTTCGTTCGGCGCTAAGCTCACGGCCTTGGTCAGGACGCTGGCCGCATCATCTAGACGTCCGTCCCCCCACAGCACCAGTCCGAGATAGGGCAGAGTTGTTAGCGGAGGAACTCCCTCGTCGATCAACGCGCCATATTTTGGATACTGCGACCGCCACAGCGCAAACGAGTCATCGAGTTCCGGCCTGTCCGGTGCGCTATATGAATCGTCATGTGATTTCTTTTCCAGCGATGCTTCGACCTGTCCGAGATAGCAGGCTGACCTGATCCCAGGCTGGGTCCGACTTGGCATAACGCGTTCCGGCGGCGGCTCCCTTGGGGACGGCGATACTCTCTGCCCGGTCGGATGGACCATAGAGATCGGGAAAAGCTGGCATCTCGAAAATGTCCCTTAAGGGCAAATGCTGTGGAGAAGAAAAGCTCAGCGGCAATGTGCCATAGTTAATTCTATTCCCTGCCGGAGGCGGGCACGGATGGCGCCATCCGGCGTTTACTCTCAATGGCAGACACAGGAGTAAGGCCATGAATATTGCATTCATCGGACTGGGCGGGATGGGCGGCGGCATGGCGCGCAACCTCATCCGGCACGGGCACTCGGTGATCGCGTGGAACCGGAGTCCGGAACCAGCCGCGGCGCTCCATGCGGAAGGTGTGCGGATCGCCGCTACTCCGGCGGAGGCGGCGAGCGCCGCTGAGATCGCAATCACCATGCTCGCTAACGATGAAGCGGTTGAATCGGTGACGCTTGGCGCGAACGGCCTTGCCGAGGGACTCGCCAAAGGCGCCGCGCATGTCTCAATGAGCACGATCTCGGTGGCGCTGTCCGAGCACCTCGCCACGGCTCATGAGAAACGAGGTCAGCGGTTTGCCGCCGCGCCGGTGTTCGGGCGGCCTGATCAGGCGCAGGCAGGCAAGCTCTTTATCGCCGTGGCCGGCGCCGCCGACGTCGTCGAACGGATCCGTCCAGCACTGGACGCGATCGGACAGCGAAGCTTTGTCATCGGTGAGGTGCCCGCGCAGGCGAATTTGGTCAAGCTCACCGGCAATTTTCTCATCACTTGCGTCATCGAAAGCCTCGCCGAAGCCTTCGCCTTGACCGCGAAAGGCGGGATCGAGACAAGCAAGGTTTACGAGCTTCTGACAGAGACGCTGTTTGCCGCGCCTGTCTATAAGACCTATGGCGAAATCATCCTCGCAAACAGGTTTTCGCCTGCCGGCTTCAAGATGGCGCTCGGTCAGAAGGACAATCGGCTCGTGCAGCTTGCAGCCGAGAAGCTCGAGGTACCCTTGCCCTTCGCGGCAATCGTGCGTGACCGGTTTCTGGCGGCGCTCGCGCATGGCGACGGCGAACTCGACTGGTCTGCTATCGCAAAGCGCGCGGCCGAAGATGCCGGAGTGACGAAGCCAAGTTAGCTCATGCCTGCTCGATGAGCAGGCCCTCATTGGCGCGCAGGCTCAAGACCGATCCAACAGAGTCACCGCGACGGTCGCCATATGTGGAAATGGCAATCCTAGCCTTGGTTGATAAGAGGGCGGACCAGGGCTGCGGATCGGCGGTAAAATTGAGGACGACAACGATCCGATCATCACCATTGCGGCGCTCATAGGCAAGGATATCGCTTTCCCGTGAGAGGAGACGCCATCCCCCTTGGGAGAGCGGCGCATGGCCGCGCCGGTAGTGGAGCAAGCTTCGAATCAAGCAGAGGATCGACGTTTTGTCCTTGCTCATGACAGCGACATTGCGCGCCTTGTAGTCTGGCGTGAGCGGCAGCCAGGGCTCATGCGTCGAAAAGCCCGCGAAGGCCCTCGCATCCCACTGCATCGGCGTTCGCGAGGGATCGCGCCCGACACCGAGGCCAGGCTCGCGTTTCGCCCAGGGATCCCTGATACGATCTGGTGCGATCTCGACGTTGCCGATGCCAAGTTCGTCGCCGTAATACAGCGTTGGCGTGCCACGCAAGGTCAAAAGCAGCATGGCTGCGACGCGCGCTTGTGCGGGTCCCACGCGCGCCGCGATGCGCGGCCTGTCGTGATTGCTGAGAACCCAGTTCGGCCAGCCTCCCTCTGGCAGAGCCGCCTCATAACGCGCGATCAGCGCGGCGATGTGGGGCGCCGTCCAGTCCGTATTCAGAAGCTGGAAGTTGAACGGCAGATGCGCACCCATGAGGTTTTGGCCGTAATAGGTCACGAGCCTTTCCACCGGCAGATAGATCTCGCCGATCAAGACCCGGTCGTCGAATTCCTCAAGTACCTGCCGCATCCCGGCGATCACCTCATGCACTTCGGGCTGGTCGGTGGAATAGGTCTGGAGCAAACGATCGATCTCCGGAGAATCCGTGGTCCAGTCCGGATTTCGTGGATTGTCGCGAAACGCCGCATCCTTGACGAGATGCCAGATGACGTCGACCCGAAAGCCGTCGACTCCGCGCCGCAACCAGAAACGCAGCACCTCATGCATTGCGGCACGCACGTCGGGATTTCGCCAATTCAGATCCGGCTGCTCGGCAAGATAGGCGTGGTAGTAATATTGGCCGGTGCCTGCATCCCATGCCCAAGCGCTGCCGCCAAAATTGCTGATCCAATTGTTCGGCGGACCGCCATCTGGAGCCGCATCCCGCCAGATATACCAGTCGCGTTTCGGATCGGCGCGCGACCGCCGGCTGGCTTTGAACCAAGGATGTTCGATCGACGTGTGGT
>JBKQMU010000075.1:0-9052 GCA_052146555.1 Isosphaeraceae bacterium | reverse complement strand
GGAGGAGGAGCGAGTCCGGAACCGGGTCAGTCCGAAAATGCCGCACGTCTCTGCGACTGTAGATTGCCGTATAGAGGTCCACCTTAAACACATGCCTCCGAGGCTCGAGCCCCGGCCCGGGCGTCGGAATGGCGCGACGAGCCGACTTCCGCGCCGCCGGAGTTGCCGGCAATCGCAGCAAGCTTGAGTAGCGCGATCACGGAAATGACCACCCGGGGTCCGCTCAACGTGGGGACGCGTTTGAGAGATCGTCGCGTTCTCATCTGAGGAGCGAATCCGGGGTTCAACACGACAATCTCCTCGGTCTCTTCCGCCTGCGCAGAGCGCGGAGGAAGTGCGAAGAGTCGTCGGTCAGATTCGAGGGTATGTGCTACTGATCAGCCGATCAGGTCCAACCAGAGGAAAGGGCCGATGTGCAAGGGACTCACCTGCCGCGCTTGCCATGGCTGATTCATCATCGCGTCCACACCTCGACCGGGGAGGACTCTTCGCGAAACGACAACGGGCAGGTCTTCTGGCTTCCGGATCATCCTCCGCGCCACGCCTTCCCACGAGCAACAAGCCCGCAGTGGCCGAAGTGGCGTTCGTCCCCGGTTACAGCGGCGGGACCGCAACGGATTTTCACCGTTTTCCCTCTTCGTCGAAGCTGGATCGTCTCTCCAGATCGACACCCGTGTCAAAATTCATCGTACCACGATCAACTTGGTCGTCAAGTTACTGAACGAAAATCGAGCTAAGGAGCATCGCGTCCAGCGACGTCTGGACCTGCTGCGAGTTGGATCGCGTTGTCTTGTCGGGTCGACTTTCGGCTTGCCGTACGAGTGAGATGCGTCGTAGCAAAGCGCGAATCAAGCCCATATAATCAGTTATCCCCGATCGGGGCCCGCGCCATGCCGGTGTGGCGGCCGGTACGCCCCGACGATGTTGATCACCATGCTCCGGAGCATCCCAGCGAGGTGCCGATGGCCGGCTTCAAATACCATGTATTCCTCTCGCACAGCACCGCCGACAAGCCGGCGGTCGAGGAGCTGGCCATCCGGCTGCGCCGCGAGGGGCTTGAGCCGTGGCTCGACAAGTGGAACCTGATCCCTGGCCACGAGTGTCAGCAGGACATGGAGCGGGGCCTGGCCGATTGCGCCACCTGCGCTGTGTTCATCGGCCCCGGCGGGCTGGGTCCCTGGCAGAACGAGGAGATGCGCGCCGCCATCGCCCGGCGGGTGGGCGAGAAGGAGGGCCAGTTCCGGGTCATCCCGGTGCTTCTGCCGGGGATGGAGCGACCCGAGCGGGGGAGGCTCCCGGCGTTCCTGACCGCGACGACATGGGTCGAGTTCCGCCACTCGCTCGATGATGAGGAGACGTACCGCCGGCTGCTCTGCGGCATCCGGGGCGAAGAGCCGGGCGCCGGCCCCGATGGGGCGCCCTTCACAGGTCAGTGCCCCTACCGAGGCCTTGAGGTCTTCGACGTCGAGCACGCCCCGTTCTTCTTCGGCCGCGAGGCGCTGACCGAGTGGCTGGTCGTCGCGCTGCGGGCCTCGCCCTCGGGTCAGGAGAACCGCTTCCTGGCGATCCTGGGCGCCTCAGGCAGCGGCAAGTCGTCGCTGGCCCGAGCCGGGCTGGTCGCCGCCCTGGAGCGGGGGGCACTCGACGGCAGCGGCGAGTGGCCGATCGTGGTCCTCAAGCCAGGCCGCGACCCGATCGAGAGCCTGGCCGTCGCCTTGGCCGGCCTCGACGGCACCCGCCCCTCGCCGGTCGCGGTCCAGGGGCTAATGGCTGCCCTGGGCTCCGCCGAGAACACCCTGCACTTGACCGCACGCCTGGCCCTCCGCGAGGCTCCCCCGTCGCGGCGGCTGGTCGTGCTGGTGGACCAGTCTGAGGAAGTCTTCACGCTCTGCGAAGACGAGGCGACACGACAAGCCCTCTTCGACAACCTGCTCTATGCGGCGACGGTCGCGGACGGCCAGGCGATCGTGCTGCTGACGATGCGGGCCGACTTCTACGGCAAGTGTGGACCGTACCCTGCGCTGGCTGCGGCGATGTCGGACCACCAACTCCTGGTCGGCCCGATGACCGAGGATGAACTTCGTCGCGCCATCGAGCGGCCCGCCCTGCTGGCCGGCGGCGAGTTCGAGCCGGGGTTGGTCGAGATGCTGCTCAGAGCCGTCGCTGGTCAGCCCGGGTCGCTCCCGTTGCTCCAGTTCACACTGATGGAACTCTGGCAGCAACGCGAAGGGAGACGGCTCACCGTCGCTGCCTACAAGGCGCTGGGCGAGCTTCAGGGAGCTCTCAAGAACCGGGCCGACGACGTCCTCAACCAGTTCGACGAGATCCACCGCGAGATCTGCCGCCGGATCTTCCTCAGGCTCACCCAGCCCGGCGAGGGGAGTGAGGACACGAAGCGCCGGGCCTCGTTCGGCGAGCTGGTCCCTGCCGGCGCCGACCCACTGGCCATCGAGGCGGTTGTCCGCCGACTGGCCGATGCCCGCCTGATTACGACCGAAGGTGATCCGAAGGCCGCGGGTTCGGTTTCGGTCGAGGTCGCCCACGAGGCACTGATTCGCGGCTGGACCCAGCTCCGCCAGTGGATCGACGCCGACCGCGAAGGCCTTAAGGTCCAGCGCCAAATCACCGAAGCCGCGCGCGCGTGGGAGGCCCACGGCCGAGAGGGCAGCTTCCTCTTCGCGGGCTCACGACTGGCCGTGGCGACGGAGTGGGCGAGAACGCACCGCGATGGTTGCGACGAGCTGGAGGCGGCATTCCTTTCAGCCAGCCTGCGCCGGCGACTCCTAGGAAAGTTTGCCCTAGCCGCGTCGATCATCCTTGTAGCGGCGTCGGCCTTCTGGGCACGGGAATGGAGGCGCGGACAAGAGTCAACCCGGTTTAATCACTTATCAAGTGTGGTTAACAAGGCTGTTGAAGAAGCGCGACATCTGGCTGACAACTCGAGTTGGGCCGCCGCGAAAAATAGGTTGGAAGGGGCCGCGGATGAGCTGGAGCCGGAGCGGGGAGCCGAATTCAAGACGCTTCAACTCCTGGTGAGGGACGACCTCGACTCGTACAGGAAGAAGGAGAGCGAGCGTCTGGTACAGGAACTGGAACAGAAATCCCATGATCGCGATAGAAAGTGCATCGCCGCGCTCGACGAGGCTCAACTGCCCGTGACCGACATCGTGGAGGAGAGAGACAGGCTTTCCAAGCGGAAAACCGCTCTCGACGCGTACCGCCGGGCCTTCCGCGACGGTGGGATCGACCTCGATTCGCTCCCAGCGAAGAAGGCAGCAGAGCTCATCCTGGCCAAACCCGACAAGATCCGCGAGAGGCTGGCACAGGCGATTGACGATTGGGAATTCTGCGCCGAAGAGACCGATCAGCCACGGCTGCGTGCCATCGCCCGAGCCGCTGACCCCGACCCATACCGTAATTCCGTACGCGACGCCATTTCGAACCATGACCTCAAGGCGCTTCAGGACCGGGCTCATGGCCCCGAGCTGGCCAGGCAGCTTGCCTCGCTACTCAACCGCCTGGCGATAGCGATAAATATGGAGGGGGATCATGAGGAGGCCTTGAATGTCTGGAAAAAAGCGCAATTTATTCATCCTCATGACTTCAGGGTCAACATGAACCTGGGGAGACACCTCTTCTGGCACACACCCCCTCGGTGGGACGAGGCGATCCAGTATTGCTCCTTGGCTGTCGCCCTCCGACCGGAGAGCGCCATCGCCCATCGCAATCTTGGCCATGCGCTGGCCTTGAGGGGTCGCTCCGAAGAGGCACAACGCTCGATCCAATCGGCACTCGCACTCGATCCAACCGACCCACTCGCCTACTATGCCCGCGCAGACGTCTGGAGGTCCGCCAGGAATTATCAGAAGACTCTCGCCGACATTAGCATCGCAATCAAACTTGATCCGAACGCCTGGTTATACAAGAACCGTGGCGATGTTAACCATGACAATGGTGATGACGACAGTGCGATCCGCGACTTCAGCAAAGCGATTGAACTGAATCCCAAGTACGCAGGTGCGTATCTCGACCGCGGCATCTCTTTGACAGCCAAGGGAAAACTTCGCGAAGCCATAGCAGATCTCAGAGAAGCGATAAAACTCGACCCCAAGTATTCGTTTAATTACAATGCCTTGGGGGTGGCCTTGACACGCGCGGGGGATCACGACGAAGCCATTGCTAATTATACCAAGGCGATCGAGGTCTTCCCCGGATACGGCATGTTCTACAGAAATCGCGGCCTTGCGTGGGCCGCGAAAGGCCAGCTCGACCATGCGATCGGCGACTATGGTCACGCCATCGAGCTTAGCAGCAGGGATACTCAAGCCTACTCGAATCGCGGTGCGGCTCTGTCCAGGAAGCGTGACCTCGACGGGGCTATCTACGATTACGGCAGGGTTATCGAGCTCGACCCTAAATCGGCCTGGGCTCACTTCGAGCGCGGAAATGCGTGGCTCGCAAAGGGAGAGCTCGGCAACGCAATCAACGACTACAACAAGGCCACCGCGCTCAATCCTAGGCATGCCGCAGCCTTCTACAACCGCGGTAACGCTCGTGCCGCGCAGCACGCCTACGACAACGCAATCGCCGACTACGACGAGGCAATCCGTTACGATCCAAAATATGCCGTGGCACATTTGAACCGCGGGATCGCATCCGCGGGCAAGCACGACTACGACAAGGCGATCGCCGACTACAACAAGTCGATCGACCTCGATCCCAAGAACGCCAAGGCTTACAACGAACGTGCCTGGCTCTGGGCCACCTGTCCCGACAAGAAGTACCGCGACGGCAAGAAGGCCATCGAGTCGGCCACTCGCTCCTGCGAATTAACAGATTGGAAAGTCGACCAGTTCCTTGACACTCTGGCCGCTGCCTACGCCGAGTCCGGGGACTTCGACGCAGCGGTCAAGTGGCAGGAAAAGGCCATCGGGCTTCTGACGAAGGACAGCGACCAATACCGTAAGGACTTCGAAGCCCACTTGACGCTGTACCGGGCCAAGAAGCCGTACCGGGAAGAGCCGAAGCCCGGGCTCGCCGGCGACCGATCGGCCCGGGCAGAGCGGCCTTGATCGCCCCTAGGGGCGCAAAGAATAAAGGACGGTCCCCACGCCTGCCACGCCTCCGGGCTCCTCTGCAGAGTAGGCGTCAACCCTCGTCGATGTCCGAATGCCGCTCGAACGAAGGGTGCCGCTTACCGTTCGGCCTGCAGGTGCGCCTCGACGAACCACAGCCACTTGTCGATGCCCCGCGAGATTTCCGTGAACAGATCGGCCGTGTCGAGGTCTGCCAGGTCATTCGCTTCCTCGATGGCTTTCCGCGCCGACTTGCCGAACGCCGCCAGAGCCGACGATAGCGCCTCCACGTGGCTTCGGCCGTCCAAGGCGCTCGCTGGGTATTCGGCCAGCGAGCTCCGCTTGGCCGCCATCCGGGCCGTCCCTTCTGCAACGCCGCCGAGCTGCACCGCCCGCTCGGCGATGTCGTCCACGTAGTCCTCCACCTCCTCGTTGATCTTGTCAAATAGCTCGTGCAGGGCGATGAAGTTCGGCCCCTTGACGTTCCAGTGGGCCTGTTTAGTCTGTGTCTGCAAGTCGATGCAGTCGGCCAGCCGTGCGTTGAGCAGCTCGATCGCCTTGACGCGGGTCGCCTCCGACAGGTCATTCTTGGTCTTGAACATGACAAGGCTCCTTTCTGGTGACAAGGTGACAATTCGTAGTGTGGCCAGGAGCGCGGTTTGCGCACGCACCTTCAGGTATACGATAGCCCCTGTGCCAGGTAACCGCCATCCACGGCCAAGAGCTGGCCGGTGATGTAATCGGAATCGGGCAGGGCCAGGAAGGCAGCGGCGCGGGCGATGTCGGCTGGCTCGGCCAGCCGGCGCAACGAAGTGGCGGCGATCAGCTTTTCCTCGAACGCCGTGTCCTCCAAGACTTTCTCCACCATCTCCGTGCGAGTGAACCAAGGCAGGACGGCGTTCACGCGGATGCCGTCGGCGCCCCATTCGACTGCCAGCGAACGGGTGAGGTGGTCCAGTGCTGCCTTGCTCGTGCCATAAGCGGCGCGGATCGGTAGGACGCGATGACTGGTGACAGAGGAGATATTTACGATGCTGCCGTGCGATGCCTTGAGGTGGGGATGGGCCTGGCGGCACAATGCGAAGGTGGAAAAAAAGGTTGAGTTCCAGGACCTGACAGAAATCCTCCAACGCCGTGTCCACGGTGGCCTTACATAAAGCCCCGCCCACGTTGTTGACCAGGCCGTCGATGCGGCCGTAACGCCCGAGCACCGCCGCGAGCAGGGTTTCCCGCCCAGCATCCTGGACGACGTCTGCCGCCACGGGAAGCATGTTGGCGGTTTCGTGGAGGGCTGTGATGTTGCGTGCGACGGCGCCGACGGCGGCTCCGCGGGTCTGCAATTCCTCGGAGATGGCGTGGCCAATGCCGTGGCTAGCTCCAGTGACGATGACTACGCGTTGGTTCATGGCCGCAACTTCCACGTACGTATCAGCGGCAAGCCCTAATGGCCTACGTCATTTCGCTGCGGCGGCTCGTCGCCGCCGGCCGCTCAGAAGGTAGATCTCCGACCGTACCGCGGTCAGCGGGTCGCCGGCCGAGTCGATCCCGTCCACGCGCGGGACTGGGTCGAAGATGATTTTCCGCCGCTCTGGGGCCAGCTCGTCCACGCGTTCCGTGATCGCGAGGTTGCCGAACTCCGCCTCCGGGCGGGTCTCCGGCCACTGGGCAGTCGAGTCGGTGACGTTGTCCCCCGCCTCCGCCAATTGAACCAGTACGCGGAAC
Source organism: Isosphaeraceae bacterium (assembly GCA_052146555.1). Lineage (GTDB taxonomy): Bacteria > Planctomycetota > Planctomycetia > Isosphaerales > Isosphaeraceae > Aquisphaera. The sequence continues at coordinate 2,255 of JBKQMU010000075.1, read as the reverse complement.
CGCGCCGGTCCCTTGCCCAACCGCTCCGAAAGTTCGGCGGTGAGGAAGTCGGCCGTCTTCCCTGTCGCCTGCTCGGGAGTCAGGAACTCGGTCCCAGCTTTGGGGCGGAGGCGGAACCGGCCGAACTGGCTCTGGCCGGCCGAGTTCGTAAACTTGAACGCGGTGATACCGAAGTAGGCCTGCCGGGCGTAGCTCGTCGGGATAGGCTTCGGGGCCTCGACGAAAGCCCTCGCCGCGGGGTGGGCGGCCAGGAACGCCACGATGGGCGGTGGAGTGGGGCTGCCCGGCCCGCTCGCGACCGCAGCTTGGAGGAATTCCAAGAACTCTTCCCCGGTTCTCGCCGGGAACGCGTTGAGCGACTGGGCGATGATGTCGGTGTGGATGTGGTCGGCCAAGTGGAACCGGACGGCCATCGCCTGTGGGCTGGACCCCATCGGATCATTGTCGGCGACGCTCGGAATCCCCGCCGCCACCGAGAATCGAACGGTGACCGGGGTGGACGGCCGGGCGGCGTGCGGCGCGTGGGTCAGTTTTGCCGCGTCGGGTGAAGGAGTGAATGAGCCGGAATACATCGTCCCCCTGGCGTGAACGGGCCGGAAACCGGGGTGTAATCCACCGGCCAGTTTATCGAGGGCCTCGAGCAGGTCTGTGACGAGTGCGGATGGCATGTCATGAGTCTCCTCATACATGGATATGCAAAAAGCGATTCCTCCGCGAACACGCGACGTTCGGGCAAGTGGCCGGAAGCGATTTGAGCACGTCCGGGGCCGCTGGATGATGCGCGATCTCCCGCGCCATGTCCCCCCCTTGCCGATCAGGCAATCAACGGCCGAAATGCAGTAGAGTCTTGTCGCATCTTTGCGGCCGAGCATGGACCTGTCAAGTTTTGTGTCATGCTTCCAAAACTGCTTTGTCGCCGTATCTCAGAAACTCTGCAAAGGTAATCGTCGCCCGCGCCCGCTCGACTTCTGCGTGAGTAGCTGGGCTGGTCGCCTCGGGAGGAGGGGGTCGGTAGGGCCACCGCGATCAAGTTTGGCTCCCACTCCGATTGTGGATGTCCAAGCCTCTGGACGCTCGCCGTATGCGGGCACTTCCGCCGCATCAGTTCGGCTAGTGCCAGATGCACCGCGCCTCGCGGACCTGCGACTGGCACCGCAACTGCTTCCAATCGTTCGCCCGCTCGATCCCCGCGACCTCCCCGTCGAGCGGTTGAAGCCAATCCATGTCCAGCATTGGGTCGACGCCCAGCCGGGCTGGGATCGCGGCAAACGGGGCGCGATTACGTCCGTGCAGCGGGCATTCAACTGGGCGGCGAAGATGGGGCTGATCGGTGCCAGTCCCGTTCGCCACGTCGAGACGCCCCAGACTGGCCGGAGGGACGTGGTCATCACTCCCGATGAGTACGCCTGGACCCTCGACCAGGTCAAGGACGAGCCGTTCCGGGACTTGGTGGTCGTCTCCTGGAAGACCGGCTGCCGGCCCCGGGAGGTCCTCGCCGTCGAGGCCCGCCACGTCGATCTCGACGGCGGGCGCTGGGTCTTCCCCCCGATGAGGCCAAGGCCGCCGAGTCCAGTAAAGATCGTCAATCCGTCGGGACCCGGAGCGAGGTAGCCTAGCCTGGATTCCCACGCAGAAAAAAAGGGCTAACAATTCGTCCAGACGGTCAATGAGATCTAGAGTCGGCTGATGTTAGTTTTTCACTTTACACCACGCTCAGGCGGGCAACGAGATGAGCCTACCCGAAGGCCAGTCGCAACCGCTTACCTCCCAGCCAGGGGATGACCGTCTCCGTTCGGTCGACCCCCGCCGCAATGAGCAAGGGGTTGTGTGCACGCTTCTGGTATCGGATGACGATCTCCGACTCGCCGATCGACACCGCGGCGGTCGCATCCACGAAATCGCGGAAGACGTGGCGGGACTTGGCGTGCTCGTAACCGCGGTCAATCCGCCCCGCCAGCAAGCGGTAGAGGCTGCTGGCCATCAGGGTCAACTGGAGGTCGCAATCGACCTTCATGGCCACCGCCGAGGAGATCGCGTCCATGTGAAAGAAGTCGATGCCGTCTTCGATGCTGTTCTCGATGATCATCCGTCGGGCGTAGCGCTCAATCAACCTGGCCGCCGTCGCCGTTAGCCTAAGTTGCGCAACAGGTGGGGTGAACAATTCGGTTTCCCAGGGAAATCCATACGCAAGAGCTCCAGGTCTTCACTACATTTCGCGATCGGGAGTCAGCCGCTCGGGGAGGCTGAGCTGCAAT
>JBKQMU010000074.1:0-28891 GCA_052146555.1 Isosphaeraceae bacterium | reverse complement strand
CCAGCCGGTGACGCTCGAGACCCTCCAAGCTGCCTTCTGCGTGTTCCTGCTCATCGGGCTCGCATGGGTCTATGCCTACGTTCTGATTGAACTGATCGCTCCTGGCTCGTTTCAGCTCCGGGGAGGTAACCATCCCACGTGGTCGCACCATTCCCTGAGGCGCGCTTCGTTCCTGCGATTCTTGATCCTGAGTTATTCCACCCTAACCTCGCGAGGCTATGACGAACTGACACCGGCCAGCGACTTCGCCAACATCGCCGGCTGCCTGGAGTCCATGATCGCGCAAGTCTACCTCGCGGTGGTCATCGCCCGGCTTGTCGGACTTCAGGCCAGCCGAGTGACCAGCGATGACGACGCGGTCTCAGGTCCGGATTAGCATGGCTTTTCGCTTTGATCTCATAGAGCGACCAAGCCAAGATCGTCTGCGCCCGGGTGGCTGTAGTTGAACGGGGCGACACCACGGGAAGACTATCGACTGGACCCCATGCCATGCCCAGCGGGGAATTCTGCCCCGGCCACCCGCGGGCCATTCTTGCGCAGTCTTTCTACTCCCATTGAGCGACGGGTTTTCCCGATAGCAGCGAGGTATTCAGGCGTTCCGCGCCGACACGCCTGGGCGAATCCAGAGCGCCAGTCCCGTGAGCGAGATCCACCAGGAGACGCCGTAGATCAGAAATGCCCAGTGGGGAAACTTGACCATCAAGAGGCCGGTTGCCCACATCTGCACGGCCGGGATGAACAGCCAGAGGTTGAAGAACCACCCCATCGAGGCGAAGAGGAAGGTGCTGAGCGTCGCCCAGGCGGGCTTGTACCAGGCTAAGTCGAAGCCCGTAAAAGAGTTGAGTGTCACCATGTTGAACGACAAGATCAGAAACGTGGTCCAGAGCTTCACGACCAGATTGACGGTTGCGGAGGAACGCACCCAGCCCCGCCCCAGCGACATTCTCAAGAATCCCAGCACCGCGACCAGCTCGAGGAACCAGGCCAGCGGATGCCGCAGGTCAGCGCGGCCGTCCGGAACGTAGATGAGCTGACAGAACAGAAAGGTGGCCAGGTGGATGCATCCGATACCCGCCAGCCCACGAGCCAGCCGCAGGCGAGCCCTTGAATCGCTCAGCTCGTCGGCGAAAGCGGCCCTCCAGCCAGGCGGGGCCGTCGTCTCAAGTTCAAGTACCGTCCTCGTGTCGTCGCTGGAGCCGAGGACTCCCCTCCTCAAGACGCTCCGACTGCTCCGGTCGCCAACCTCCATCATCCGGATGTCTCCCGCTTGCACTGGCCCGTCGTAAGGCCGGTAATCTTTCCTGATCATCGCAAACACCCTAAACTTTACACCATGTCTGTGGTAAAGTAGGAACGAGGCGATCAATTTTCGGCTGATCCGCGGCCTGCGCGGGTTGACTGAATTTCAGGCTGATGAGGTTGCCGGAACATGAGGATGGCCCAGACGCTCTCCGAACCGGGCACGACCGAGCTCTCATGGGATGAGGTTCATCATCGGCTGATTCCGCTTCTCGAAGCCGACAATCATACCAATATCGCGTACATCGCGGTCGAATACGCCGGCCTGGTCGCCGTGCTGGCGGGTTGTTACTGGCTACACGCCGCTTTTTTGGCGGGGCAACTGACGACGGCGGCCTTCCTCCCCTTATGCGTTCTGGGGATGGCGGTGATCGCGGCGTTCCAGCACCGGCTTTCCGGGCTGGGGCATGAGGCCTGCCACTATGCCCTGTTCAAGAACCGACTGGCCAACGAGCTGGTCTCGGACATCTTCTGCATGTTCCCGCTGCTGGCGATGACGCAGCGATTTCGGATCACGCATCTGGGCCATCACCAGTTCTTGAACGATCCGAACCGCGACCCAGATATCCCTCGACTCCATTTCGACGGCGATCGCTATGCGTTTCCGATGTCCAAGAAGACGTTCGTCTTGCGTTACGTGGTCCTGTCGCTCTGGCCCCCTGCTCTGCTGAAGTATTTGTTCGGTCAGGCCAAGAATGCCAACGTGACCGCCGGCCTGCGCGAGCCGCGTTGCGTGTATCGCTTCCGCGTCGGCCGGTGCCTGCGAGGCGCACTGTGGCTGCCCACGCTGGCGATCGTCCACCTGACCGGCTCGTGGTCTTTCTTTCTGCTCTTCTGGGTAGCGCCCCTGCTCTCTTTCTACGCCTTTTACATGCAGCTCCGCGAGATCGCGCACCATAGCAACGCCTCGTCGGAAGGCGAGTTCACTCACTCGCGAAACTTTCACTGCAATCCGATCCTCAACTGGGCGGTCTTTCCCTACGGCCAGGATTATCACCTCACGCACCACGTCTTCGGCCTGATTCCGCATTACAACCTCAGGAAGGCTCACGAGCTGCTTCTGCACTATCGTCCCTACCGTGAGCAGGCCGCCTCATGCTACGGATACTTCTTCTCGCGGCCTGGAAAAAACGGGCCTACCGTGCTGGATGTGCTTGCCGCACGAGGCGAGGAGCACCGCTGCCATCTCTCCCTCGATTAGCGGCTTGCTCGTCCGAGCCGCCGCCGCGCATACTTGGTACGACCAAAGTTGAGGTGGCATTCTCATCCAGCGCCACCAACCTCTTGGCTGTCCACCGGGAAGGCTTGTGCCATTTTGGCACGCTCTTGGAGCCCACACTATGCAGCAGCGGCGAATGGGGCGGACGGGCCTAAAGGTCTCGAATATCTGCCTGGGCACGATGACCTTCGCCGGTCAGTCCGACGAGGCGACGTCGAAGCGAATCATGGACGCTGCCTGGGAACAGGGGGTGACGTTCTTCGACACGGCCGACGCCTACCCGATCCCACCGGAGCCGGAGACGGCCGGGTTCACCGAGGAAGTCATTGGCCGCTGGATCGCCGCGGACCCATCCCGCCGCGATCAGCTCGTCTTGGCAACCAAGTGCCGCATTCGCGTGGGCCACGGACCGAATGACCAGGGGCTCTCCCGACGGCACATCATGAAAGCCTGCGACGCCAGCTTGACGCGACTGAAGACCGACGTCATCGATCTTTACCAGGCTCACATGCCCGACCCGGAAACACCCATCGACGAGACCTTGCGCGCCTTCGACGACCTGGTTCGCGCGGGGAAGGTTCGCTACGTCGGCTGCTCGAATTATCCGGCCTGGCAGCTTGCCCTGGCGCTGGGAACGAGCGCCCAGCAGGGCTTGTCCCGGTTCGATTGCGTGCAGCCCCGGTACAATTGTCTGTACCGCGAGATCGAGACTGAGATCTTGCCTCTGTGCCGCGACCAGGGCATCGGCGTGATCGTCTTCAACCCGATGGCCGGCGGACTGCTCACCGGCAAGCATCGCGGTGATGCGCCTCCGGCGGCTGGCACGCGATTTACGCTGGAAGCGGCCGGAGAACTCTACCGCGAGCGCTACTGGCACGAAGCCCAGTTCGCCGCGATCGATACCCTCAAGTCCTTTTGCGCCGAGCGGGCGCTCAACCTGGCGACGGCCAGCGTTGCCTGGGTTCTTGCCCAGCCGGGAATCACCTCGGCAATCGTCGGCGCCAGCCGTCCCGAGCAGCTCGAAGCCACGCTCGCCGCGGCCGACACGAGCCTCGACCCGGAAACACTCGCCGCCTTCGAGGCGGTCTGGTGGACCCTTCCGCGCCGCGCATCGGGACGCTGAGCGGCAAAGCGTAGGAGACAACGCAATCTCAAGGTACGGCCTTGAACACATCCTTCGTTATGAGTCCCGGCTCGAAAAACGAAGTCGTCGAGTGAAAGGAGATCCCGCCGAGCTGCGAGTCAGGCTTTGGCACGTAAAGGTCGAGCTCGGACCCCGCGACCCGACAGGCCGCGCTTGCCGCGAGCAAGCTCGGGAGTCCCACGAGGGTCGGGCGACTGATGCGGATGAAGATCGGCACCTCTGAGTAACCTCTCGTCTTGAACTGACTTTGAGCAAGGTTGCCGGGTCATCACTATGAAAGTAATTCGCACGTCTTCAAGGCTTTGGACCGGCAAGCACATCTTCCAGGCCGTGACTGGCCGCGAACTGGTGCTCGACCTTCTCAAATATGTCGTACGATCGCTCCATCACCGACCTGCCGGCCAGAACTCCATCCGAGCCGGTCAGGCATTTGCGATCATGAGTCTCGAGATACTGAACAGCGGAGGTGATCATGGTCAACTGTCCGGTCTGACCGGCGATCAGGTTCCGGAGTGCTTCCTGAAGTTCCGGGACGGGTGTCTCGATCGCCTCAAGCCGCTGGAGGTTCGCGCTGGCACGCGCTCGCAAATCACCCAGCGTGACCTCGAGCGGCGGAGTCGGTCCGGAAGGGCTACCGCCCGCTCTGAGCTGCTCGAGCCCCGGCAACTCCTGCTCGAGACGGCCGAACTCGAGATACGCCGGGGAAAGCTGTTGCCAGAAGTCACGGTACTGGTACTCCGCGGGATGCGACTTTCTGCGCCAGAGCGCCGCGTTGTGACCCACTGCCAAAACCAGCCCGAGAAGAAGCAGGCCAGCGAGCAATTGGCGGAGACTCATGCTCCAGAACCCGACAACCGGCCAGGGCCGAATGAGGAGGAAGCCCCCCAGAAAGCCCGTCACGAGCCCGCCCATGTGGGCTGCCTGGTCGATATTGGGAACCGCGGTCCCGAATAGCGTGTTGAAAACCACGAATCCAACCGCGCTTGAGCGCAGCGGCCGGAGCACCGTGGTGGGAACGGAGCGGTGATGAACGATCAGGAAAGCGAGCAACGCTCCCAGGATACCGAAGATCGCACCTGAAGCGCCCACGCTGACCCGGGGCGGCAAGGTCGCCATGCTGGCGATCGCCCCTCCTAGGCCAGCGGCCAGGTACAAGATCGCATAGGCCAGATTGCCGAAGAGCCGCTCGACCAAGGGCCCGATGGAGAGCAGACACCACATGTTGACAGCCAGGTGAATGAGGCCTCCGTGGATGAACACGCTGGCGGGAAGCCGCCAGAATTCGTGCCGCAGCACGACGTGAGAGCCGTCGTTCGCGCCCCAGGCCAGCAATTGCTGCCCCGTCGGCGTGATCGGGTTGACGCCTGCGGCGGCCATCATGGCATACATGAGCACGCACGCGATAAAGAGCACCGGAGTGACGATTGTGTGCGAGGTCGCCGCCTGAAGATCGCGGCGAAAGGTGTGCAGATCGCGGCTAAGCGTGCGAATTTTCCGGCTGACCTCGGAGACTAAGGGCAGCACCTGCTCGACGCGTTCGATCAGGCCGGGGTCGAACGACTGCGGGCCGGGCGCCCTTTGACCGCGTGCGGCCTGGCTGGCCGCTTGGAGGAATCCGGCCAGTGCCTCCGCAAGCTCGGGGCTGCATCCCGACAGCCAAACCGTTCGGTCAGGCCCGAGCGCCACGCCAGAGGTTCCATCTGCGGACCTGGCCGTGCGGATGAAGTGCGGCATCAGGGCGTAGTCCATGCCGTAGGTCCGGATCATCTGGGCTTCCTGCCTGCTGGCTGCCCCTCCCTTAGGTCCTGGAGGTCGCTCGGACCAGTAAATGCGCGCGCTTGTCAGAATGACCTCGCTGGAAAAGCCCGCGGCGTCGGTATCGATGAGCGACAAGAGCAGCTCCTTCTCGAGAAGGGGCAGCTCGGTCCGCATCGCCAGGTTCAAGCGGGCGGGAGGAAACTTCGGGGCCAAATGCACCTGCGGATAAACCCCCAGCGGAGCACACAAAGCCAGGATGAAAGTTTCCCAGGAAAATGCCGGCTGGAGCTTGGCGTCACCGTCGCTCATTCCTTGGCCTCATACCCCTTCGCCGCGCCACCTCTCTAGCGGTTATTGCGCGCAGCGTCTGAGATCAGATTAGCGAAAACACGACTGAAAACGCACTTCTGTACGCGAGTTTACCGATTCAACGCCCGGGGATCGGGCCGCGATGGTCAAACGTATTGGCACCCTTCGTGAGAAGAACCACGTCCATAATCGTAGGGCCGAGGATGCGGGCTGTGACGGGACGGTCAGCGAAGCGAATACTACCAGGAGCGACAAGGCTCGGCTTAGCATGGATCCGGGGGCGGCTTACGCACGCCTGCTGACTTCAAGCAAGTCTCGAAGGGCGGGACCTTTATCCCATCCGGCGGTCCGTATGCTGGATCGTGGCCCGGAGAAACCGCAAACGGCCAGGGAGCGGGGTGATGGTTTCACGTGGAATCAGCCAGCTCGAGCAATTGGGACGTTTCGTCGATTTCGTGGCACGCACTCTCAGGTCGATTCCACGGGCGCTTCTGGGACGCTTGGGCGAGGTTATCTGGCAGTTCGAGCAGGTCGCCACCAATAGCTTGCCGATCGTACTGGGGGCGGGACTCAGCGTGGGGCTCGTCACGTGGTTCCAGACACGCCGGCTGCTCTTGGCCAATGGTGCGGAATCCGCGCTGCCGAGCTTTCTGGCGGTCGCGGTCGTCGTCGAGATCGGCCCGGTCCTCGCCGGCCTGCTGGTGGCAAGCCGGATGGGAGCCGGGCTGGCCGCCGAGCTGGGCTCGATGCACTTGAACGAAGAAATCGAGGCCCGGATCGCGCTTGGGACCGACCCAACCGAGAGCTTGGTGGCGCCTCGGGCGATCGCCTGCGCGCTGGCCGTCCCGTTACTGACGGTGATTATCGACGCAGCGGCCTTGGTCGGAGCCATGACGGCGGAGGGGACCGCGGGCAAGCTCTCACCGGTTCTTTTCTGGCGTGACTCGCTGGTCTTTCTCCGCCTTTCGGACGTCATCCCGGCGACGCTGAAAACGGCGATCTTCGGCCTGCTGGTGGGGATGATCGGGTGCTGGACCGGCCTGAACGCGGAGAGATCGACCGAGGCGGTCGGCCGGGCCGCAACCCGGGGCGTCGTCCGCGCAACCCTCGCTGTCTTCGCCGCCAACGTGTTGTTGGTTCCGTGTATTCAACTGGTGGCCGAGGCGCTGGGCTTCGGCGTGCTTTAGAGCGGTTTGCGTCTGAACTGAGACCCCGCAGGGAAAGTTCCTCTCTCCCTTGGGTGGTGCCCCGTGGGGAGCATCAGGGCGCTGGGTGCGGCTGATTCGCTTCCTGGACAAGGACCAGGAATGCCACCAATGCTGAGCAAGTCTCCCCGGCAGATCGCCGCCGAGCTGTCGCCGCGAGCGAATCCAATCAAACCGATCGCCTTGTCGTAAAATTCGAGTAGAGGCGGTGCGCCGGCTCCTCACGACCAGAACAGCCAGTCGGTGCTCCCTTGTGCGCCGAACACGCGAAGCCGTCATCTGGGCTCGACTAACGACCAGGCAATGTCCCAAAATGTCCCACTCTCAGCGAAAGTTCGCCGCAGAAGTATAAGCAAAAGCAATAGTATTGCCCTTGATAAGACTTTCACAGCGTGGAGCCTTCGCGCCGGGTCCGGTAAAGCGGTAAAACGATGCCATGAGCTTCTCAAGCGACATCCGGATACCGGCGATCGTCGAGTGGCGGCGTGACATCCGCTTAGGCCCGCTGGAGGAAGGGGAAGTCCGGGTCGTGCGGATTGACCTTGGTACTGGAAAAGAGAGCGAGGATGAGGCTCACGGCCTCACCGCCCTTCCCGAATGGAAGGTACTCTCGGAGGCCGAGCAGGCGCGTGGGCTCCGGTTCGTTCGCCATCGTGACCGTCGTCGGTTCGTCGTCTGCCGCGGAACGGTGCGGATGGTCCTGGGCCAGCTTTTGGATGTCCCCGCGTACGACGTCGTTTTCCGTGGTGGTTCGGGAGGCAAGCCGGAGCTGGACCCGGTTGAACATGGCCGCGGCCCGAAGAACGACAAGACCTTGCCGCGATTCAACGTGACCCATTCGGGAGACTTCGCACTGCTTGCGCTTTGCCGGAATCGTGAGCTAGGGGTTGACCTCGAGCACCGAAGGACGATCGCGGAATCAACCCGGATCGTGGCGTCCTATTTCACTTCCGCTGAATGTTCTCAATTTCTCGGCCTTTCTGATTCGATCCGAGATGTCGCGTTCCTGCGGGGATGGACCCGGAAAGAGGCGATATTGAAAGCCCGGGGCGTGGGCCTTGCCGGGCTGGCGACGTCTTTCGAGACGATGTTCGGCACCGCCGAGCTCGGTCGGAACTTTACTCCGACAACACCCTTGCATCAGGTGCAGGGCTGGTCCCTGTGGGAAGCAGCCCCCTGCGAAGAGTATGTGGCGGCCCTGGCTGTGCAATCATCACCCACGTGAGACCCACGCCGTAGCAGAACGTAGACCGACCCGGACGGGCCGCGAACCGGGTCTGCCATCGATCACTTTCCATGCGACAAACGGCGATCTAGACCGACTTAGGAGCCGGCGGGGCGATGCCATAATTCAAGGTGAGATTCGTACCGGTAAAATTCACGTCGTAGTTGATCTCGTTGACGATCCGGCCGTCGAGCGGCTGGACGGGGCGGGCATTGGGCAGGAATCCCGAACCGCTGGCGACGGTTTGGTACTCGGCAAGCTGCTTTGCGTCGAGCGTGATCGGTGTCGCATAAACGAACCAGTTGACCGGCTGCGACAGCGGGGGAGTCGTGAGCGACCCCTGGTAGAACCAGCCCCGGGTACTCTTGGGAAGCAGGCCGGCGAAGTCAATCGGCGTGGTGATCGTCGTCGAGCTGTTGGGCGATGTCAGGCTGGTCGAGGCGGCGTTCAGGACTGGGTCGAGGGCGTAGTTATGGGCGCCAAGCTGGAGGAAGACAGCCACGACCGTCTCTGCGCCCGAGGCGCTGACGTTCACGAAGTGCTCTTCCATCCGCGCCTTCCTGCCGTGAACGGTATTCTCCGAGGGGTCGTGGTAGTGGAACTGCGTGAGCGAGAAGACTTGCCCGCCAAGTGTTACCGTGTCGGCCGTGGAGGAGTTGAACTGTGCCTGGATCTGATGGCTGTTGTTGATGATCTGCTTGGGCACGGCCGGGGCGTAGTTGACCGTCACCACCTTGCTCAGGTCGATCGCCGGCCTCGTGATGTTCACCGGCGCGCCAAATGGGTCGCCGTCGACGGTCGTGAGATTTCCCCAGCCCGCCGGCCCAACAACACCCTTCGTCGGGTCGGTGTTGGTCGAAGTGTAATTCCACGAACTGTTTCCGTAGCCGGGCAGGTACGACCCGGTGGGCGCATCGCTGACGAAGGTCGGCGAGGTCTGGGTCCAACCTCCGGGCACGAGCTCGCGGACAACATAGGCGCCGTCCGACGGCACCCCGAGGCTGTAATCGCCGTAGCGGTTAGAGGTCGTCATCTCGGTGATATGGCCCACCGAGTTGATCAACTGGACCCTGATTCCGCTCATCCCGAGGCCCGTCTTGTCATTGACCACTTCCCCCGAGATCGTACCGACAATCGACGAGGCCTGAAGCGGGTGGGCATGCCCATGTGCCGTCGAAAGGAGGTGACGGGGCTCGAGACCGTCGATCGAGGGCCAATACCTCTGGCGTTTCCATGTCAACTGGCAAGACGACAGCTTGGCCTTGAGGTTCATCATCGTCTGGACTTCTCCATCGCAAGCGTGACGAATCTACCTGATCATGAAAAACTGTTGAAAACCTCCTGCTCATCGCAGAGCCCCGATCTTACCGTTGTTCGCAGGGACCGCAATATATGCGTCAATAGCTGAATCAGAATTCACGATTCATTGATCAGGTTAATCAGTTCTCAGCAGCTCCGACCGAGGTAGCAATCATCAATGTGAGTTCCCCGTTGCTTCCGCGGGAATTATCCAAAGCCCCGGAACGAAGGGGGAAACCGCCGCACACTCGATTCGAGAGGGCACAATCACTTCCAAGGAACTCAGCCAAGGATGTAAGTTCGAGACAGGCCCTTCGTACAATAGAAAGGATGCGGACGCTAGCGCCGGGCAGTTAGGTGCCACGTGAAACGGCCGTCCGATCGTCTTGGAGAAAGATGCTGTCGACGATGGAGCTCGTGGTCCTCGGTCTGATTGTCCTGTTCTTTTACGCCTTCATCCGGTTACTGGCATCGCTGAGCGCGTGGCTGACCGGAGCGCGATACCGGGCGTACCGCCAGGTTGCCTACCGGTTCGGAGGCCGGTACGAGAGCCGGGGCATAACCGACCCTCCGACCGTCAGCTTCCAGCACCATGGGACCTCGGTGCGTGTGGGGTTGGCACCCTCGATCCAGGGGCAAGTTCAGAATCCACGGACGCGAGTCGTGGCGCGGTTTCGCCAGGGAATTCCGCTGCGGCTCGAGCTTGCGCCGGTTGCTCGCCCCTCCCCGACTCAGGCTCCCAAGGGAACGCGCGTGGTCAAATCCGGCGACGCGGCCTTTGATTTTGCATATCTCGTCCAGGCCAACGACGCCGAGATGGCCCGCGACTTTCTGAGTCCCAGCGTGCGCACTGCCATCGCGGCCCTTCAGCGGCTGGTTCACCCGGGAGGCATGCTGGTCTCGATCAACCCGGAGCGGCTGCTGGTCCAGGTCGACCGGAATCTTGGTCACAGTCACGACGCGCTCTGCCAAGCCGTAGGCTCCACGCTGCTGATTCATGATGGCCTCCAGGCCGGCGTCAAGTGGAGGATGAGCCAGGGAATATCCATCATGGAGGGAGCCGGTGAGCCCGACCCGGATGCCGGCTCGCCGATCTGTAAGATCTGCCTCTGCCCGATCGAAGCCGATCCGGTCGTCATCTGTACGCGATGCCGCACTCCGCACCACCGCGAGTGCTGGGATTACAACGGAGGCTCTTGCTCGATTTACGGTTGCGGCTGCAGGCTGGCCGAACCGGCCAGTCCCGCTCGATCGTGATCCGGTCCATGCGCGCGACGGATCTTGGCCCAGGTCGTCCCCATGAGGCGCTCGACGACCCTGATGGCCGAGATGACCGTGGCCATGGACCCCTGACCCGGGAAGACCGAATCGCCGACGGCCCAGGGACCGTGTCCCAGAACATCTGAGCTGACAGCCAGGAAATTGCTGTTGATGCGCGAGACGGGAGCACCACCGCCAGCGCCCGCAGTCCGCAGGGTGTACCTGCGGAAGCTCCGCGGAGAAGCAATCTCGGCATGGACGAGCGATCCTGGTGCATAGGGAAGCGCTCGGGCCAGGAAGTCATCTTCAAGCAACAGAAATGCATGCATTACGCAATAGGTGGTGCACAGAGACGAAGAGGGAAATATCGGCTAACTCGCGCGGCGGGCTAGAGCAAAATGCGTATAATCGGAGGCTCTTTCCGGATCGCAGCGTATTGCTCGGGAGATCGCGGATTGGCCGCGAGACCTTGCTTGACTTGCTTGACTTGGAGCGGACACGCCAGGTTATCAGGACTCATTCGAGATGGAGATCTGTTCGATGAGCAGGAGAGCCCAGGCCGCAGCTCTGACATTCCTCTTGGGGATGCTTACCGCAGGAGCAGGGCCAGTTGGAGCCCAGGTGCAACCGACTGGCGCTGAGGGCCCCGCCGCACGGACCCCGGCGGGCCGGGCTCCGGCAATCGCCGGCGCCGGCGACGTCGTGGCGACGATCACCGATGAGGACGCCAAAGACCAGGTCACCAAGGGCGAGCTCGTCAACTTCTTGAGCCGCTACCCCATACCTGCCAACGAGAACCGCGAGGTGATTTATCACGACGCGGTCGATTCTCTGGCCAACACCAAGCTCCTGACCATCTTCCTGAACCGGCAGAAGATCACCGTCCCGGCGGCCAAGATCGACGAGGAACTGGCACGCCTCGAGCAGCAACTCAAGGCGGACGGCCGGGACCTGGCCACTGCCCTCCTGGAGGATAACACCTCGCTGGATACGGTTCGCAAGGACCTGGAAAACCGGATTCGTTGGTCTGAATATGTCAAAGCCAAGGCCACCGACGCCGAGCTGCGGCGGTATGCGACGACCAACCGTGACCTCTTCAGCGGCACCCAAGTCCGCGCCGGCCACATTTTGCTCAAAGTCGAACCCGATGCGCCGGCGGTCGAGAAGGATAGAGTCAAGCAAAAGCTGCTGGAACTCAAGAACCAGATTGAGACCAACAAGATCAGCTTCGGCGCGGCGGCCAACAAGTACTCAGAGGATCCCGCCAATTCAGGCGGAGCTGGTGGCGACCTCGACTATTTCACCCTCAGCAGCGGCTTCATTCCCGAGTTCACCGACGTCGCGTTCAAGCTCAAGAAGGGCAGGATCTCGGATCCGGTCGAGACCCCTTACGGCTATCATCTGATTCAGGTGACCGACCGCAAGGAAGGCCGGACCATGGATTTTGACCAGAACAAACCTTACATTCTCCAGATCTATGCCGGTGAGCTTCAGAAGAACCTCCTGACCGAGGAGCGAAAGCGGGCCAAGATCGAAGTCAAACCGATGCCCAAAGAGCTTTTCCCGTCCGCCACCACCCCCGCGCCTGCCGCACCCGGCAGTACCTCCCCTGCCGTGCCGGGCAGCAACAAGGAGGCTACCCCCGCAACCACCAAGCCAGGCCATTGAAACGGAGCAATCGCGTCCCCGTGACCTGGACGTCCGGGGGCGCGATCAGAGTTCTTCCGCGTTGACTACCTTGGGCGCCCTACCAACCGGAAGGAAGGCCCCACAGCCCGGGGGTGAGCAGCTCGACCGAGTTGCCCGCCGGATCACGGAAATAGAGCGAGTGCCCACCCCGGGGCCACATCTCTTCGTGCTCGATCACGACACCTTGATCCGCTAGGTGTTCTCGCCAGGCATTGAGATCCGCGGCATCGATCCCCAGCGCGATGTGGCCTGGTCCGTTTCCACCGTGCGCAGGGAGATGGTCCCCTTTGAGCGTCGCGGAGGGACGGAAGACCAGGAGCATGCTGCTCACTCCGACCCGGAAGAAGACGTGCCGCCCTGCCTCTTTGCCCACCAGGGAAAGGCCCAGGATATCGCCATAGAATCGCTTAGCCTGGTCCAGGTCGTCGGCGTAGATGCCAGTCTCGACCACGTTCTGGATGGGTTTCATGGCGGGAGTATCTCCGCAAAAATCCGGATGATCAATGCGTGCGTCACGAGCAACATGATTTTACCTCGACGAACGAAGAATTGTTGAGCAGGCCGCTTGCCACGCTCACACGAACGGCCAGCGCGCCTCGCTCTGGCGCGGGTCGCACACGAACACCGTCGCGCACGCATCTTCGCAAGCGTGGCGCCCGCCCCAATCCACTATCCGCGACTCTGGCGCATTCGCGAGCCTGGCTCCGACACCGGAGAGCTCAGGAAAGCGGACTTCGATGACACCGAACGGAGTAAATTCTCGGCTGCCAGAACGGCAGTCGGCCCCGTCGTAACTGGCTCGATCGGCAGGTGCAAGAGTGGGGCATCCGACCAACAAGATCGACGCAAACAACTTGATGTTAATGAGATACAAACCGAATTCTGCGTAGGCACGTCGCTTGCATGGTAAAGGGCTCATTGTTTGAGCTCCGCGCGCGGCGGCGTGGTTGCGAGCATGGCGAACGCACGTGGCTGTGGATACCGGCGCGGCAGGCTGGTCGGGAAAGACGTCATCGGGAGAGAGGATCCATCATGAATCTGAAGCCGCTCGGCGATCGCGTGGTCGTGGAACGGGAAGAGGCCAAGGGTACGACGGCCGGAGGCATCGTGCTACCCGAAACCGCGAAGGACAAGCCCCAGAAGGGCAAGGTTTTGGCCGTGGGCGACGGCCGGATCACCAAGGACGGAAAGCGCCGGGAACTCCAGGTAAAGGTCGGCGACCAGGTTCTTTTCACCTCGTACGCTGGTGAGGAGTTCAAGCTTGGCGGCGAGCGCAAGGTGCTCTTGATGCGTGAGGAAGACATCCTCGCGGTACTCGACTGAGCAGACGAAAACCGTGCGACGGCGAACGCGCAGCGCAAACCAGCAAGCGTACACCCACGCTACCGCAGCGAATCGACACTCACTCAAGAGAGATCGGGAGATAATCGCAGATGGCAGCCAAGATGATCGCGTTTGATCAAGAAGCTCGTCAGGCCATGCAGCGCGGGATCGCGAAGCTGGCGCGGGCGGTCAAGGTGACGCTCGGGCCGAGGGGCCGCAACGTCATCATTCAAAAGTCGTTCGGTTCACCGACGGTGACCAAGGACGGCGTGACCGTGGCCAAGGAAATCGAGCTCGACGACAAGTACGAAGACATGGGCGCCAAGATGGTCAAGGAGGTCGCTAGCAAGACATCGGACGTGGCCGGTGACGGCACGACCACGGCGACCGTGTTGGCCGAGGCCATTTATAATGAAGGGCTCAAGGCCGTCGTGGCCGGCGTCAACCCCATGCTCATGAAGCGAGGCATGGAGAAGGCGGTCGCCGACATCGTCGAGCAGCTTCACAAAGCCTCAACCAAGGTGACCACCAAGACCGAGACCGAGCAGGTCGCGACCGTCGCCTCCAACTTCGACTCCGAGATCGGCAAGATGATCGCCGAGGCCACCGAGAAGGTCGGCAAGGACGGCGTGATCACCGTCGAGGAGGGCAAGACCCTCAAGACCGAGGTCGAGTGGGTCGAGGGCATGCAGTTTGACCGCGGCTACTTGAGCCCCTATTTCGTCACCAATCCAGCGTCAATGGAGACCGTGCTCGAGGATACCTACGTCCTGATCCACGAGAAGAAGATCTCGGCGGTCAAGGAGCTGGTTCCGGTGCTCGAGAAGGTCGCCCAAACCGGCAAGCCGCTTTTGATCATCGCCGAGGACATCGAGGGCGAAGCGCTGGCGACCCTCGTCATCAACAAGCTGCGCGGCACCTTCCGCTGCGCGGCGGTCAAGGCTCCCGGCTATGGCGATCGCCGCAAGGCCATGCTCGAGGACATCGCCGTGCTCGCCGGCGGCAAGCCGATCTTCGAGGCGCTGGGCATCGAGTTGGAGAACGTTAGTCTGCGTGATCTGGGTCAGGCCAAGAAGGTGGTCATCGACAAGGACAACACGACGATCATCGAGGGCAGCGGCAGCCACGACGCGATCAAGGGCCGGATCGAAGCCATCCGCCGCGAGATCAAGGATACCAAGAGCGATTACGACCGCGAGAAGCTCGAGGAGCGGCTCGCCAAGCTTGCCGGCGGCGTCGCCAAGATCAACGTCGGCGCGGCGACCGAGAGCGAGATGAAGGAAAAGAAGGCCCGCGTCGAGGACGCCCTGCACGCGACTCGTGCAGCGCTTGAGGAAGGCATTCTGCCCGGCGGCGGCGTGGCTCTCCTCAGAGCGGCCGCGGTCATCAAGCCCTCGGGGCTGAGCCACGACGAAGAAGTTGGCTACGGCATCATCGTCCGCGCCTGCTCGGCTCCGCTCGACCAGATCGCCGAGAATGCCGGTCAGGACGGCGGCGTCGTAGTCTCCAAGGTCGCCGAAGGCAAGGGCAGCTTCGGTTACGACGCCCTCAAGGACGAGTACACCGACCTGGTCAAGGCCGGCATCATCGACCCGACCAAGGTCACCCGCTCGGCCCTCCAGAACGCCGCCAGCGTCAGCACCCTGCTCCTCACCTCTGACGCTCTCATCGCCGATTTGCCAAAGGAGGAAGAGAAGAAGGCAGCCGGCGGGCATGGGGGATATGAGGATATGTATTGAGGGGGAGCCCGGATCCCGCTCTTTGGGAAGAGATACTCTCGCGGTGTTCGTTCAAGGGAGCCGATTGCTTCGGCTCCCTTCGCTTGCGCAGGGCTGCCTACTACTTAGGCACGCCGGTTGGGAATTGGTCGGTAACGGGTATCTCCAGGCCCGGGAACATTGCCAAATCGCTTACGGCCTCTCCGTGTGCGAGAATTCGAACCGAGCCCGGCGATTGGTAGTCGTAGACCTTCGCCACGGAGGGGTAGAAAACCCAGACCCGCTATACGCCCGAGCCGAAGTAGTCCCCGATCTTTTCGACGATGTCGTTGGCGAGATTGGTGGGGCTGACGATCTCGATGGCAAGGTTGGGCACGACGTCCCAGGCGGGTTCGGCGGGAACGGGACGCTCGCGGGCCCAACGCCCGAACGAAACAAAGGCCACATCGGGACGCCTTTGAAGGTTCCTGGCGCGAACCAGAAGAAACAGCACTTCCGTCACGACGTGACCCAGCCCGTTGTTCCACGTGAAATTGCCGAGAATCCGTGACAAGGTCGATGCGAGGTAACCCTCTCGTGCTCCCATCGCGGGTAGCTCTCTGATCGTGTCGTCGACGACCTCGTAAAGGATGTCCCCTGCGGGTTCCAGGAGTGGGGCATTCGGCTCCGCTTCCGCCGCTCCTCTGAAAGGCGTCGCGATTGAGACAGTTGTCATGCCTGCATCTCCATCGCCTATGAGCTGCTTCCGAACCGCTCTTCGAGTATATCACCCCATCGAATCTCAGTCCGCAACGTCCTGATCGATCGCGACCGAGACGGAAGCAGGCACGCTCGCGAAGACGCGAGCGTGGCACCCACAATCGACTGCGACCCGAACAACTGCCTCCTGCCGACTGCCCTTTACTCTGCCAACAACTCGTTCACAGGAAGCTGAAATCCAGGCAGGATGGCCCGGCCGTCGATCGTGTCGTCGCGGCCAAGGACCCGCGAAGTCGACAGCGAATCGTGTTCGTGGATCTTGAGCTGCTCGGGGTAGACGATCCAAACCCGGTTGACACCCGACCGGAAATAGGCCTCGAGCAAGTCGCGGAGTTTCTCAGTCTGCTCGGAGCTGCGGATGATCTCGACGACCAGGTCCGGGACAACGTGCCAGACGTGGTTCGTGGGCACATGGCGACACTGCGCCCACCGCTCGCACGAGATGAAAGCCAGGTCGGGACGCAGGTCCAATCCGTTGGTCTCGGACCAATCAAACTGCCCATCGCCGGTAACCTGGCCAAGCTCCCGGGCGCTGGTGAAAGCTCCCAGGGCTTGCTCGAGCTTGCGAAAGATAGCTTCCTGCTTCCCCGACCTGGCAACCTTGGCTCTGAGCTCCAGGGGCGAAGCCAGCGCATCGGGAAGATCGAAAATTTCGAGGTCAGCCACGGCGCTGAGCTCCAGCGGCGAATCCGGCGCATCGGGAAGATCGAGAACTGCGGGATCAGCCTTGACGCTGGGCTCCAGTAGCGAGGCCGGCGCATTGGACAGATTGAGAACTTCGGGGTCAGCCGGGGCCACTATTGGCTGGTCCGCGGCGGCTTGCCCATTGATTTCCGGTTTCCGCTCCTTTTGTTTCCGCAATATAGCCGGTTCTGGCTCGCGTTCGGATGACCTGGCGCGCGGCTCCGGCTGAAGAGACTGGGAACGCTGGCGGACGGTCACATGGGTTCTTCTCTTGGTCCCGGTTTCGGCGTCGGTCTTGGTCCTGGCGCTGGCCTCGGTCTTAGTCTTGTTCTGAATCTTGCTCTGACCTTTACTCTTGCTGGCGGATTCCCGCGTGTCGGCCGACTTTGTCCGGGGCTTGATACGGGCGTCCGGAGCTTCGACTGGATTCGATCGGGCGCTTTCAGTCATGGGCGTCCGACTCGCTGCTCCGCTCCTGGCAGTTGCCGACTTGGCGGGCTTGCCGTTCTTCGTGCTGGCCATAGGAGATCTCCTGCGTGTATCACTCCGTGGTAAGTATGGATAGACTGATGGTCGACGCGCCGGATATCAGGCGAGGTCTTGCCTGCCAAACCCGATGTGCGACAGCAGACCGGATCTTGCGTCCCGACGAAAGCGATCGACCATGGAATCCGAGGCGAAAAGTGTCGAAATCGGTGGCGTCGCGCTACAACTGAGCGACCCTGACAGGACCGAGCAGAGCTGGATCGGCCAAGACGGCGTCCTGCGGCAGCTTCTGGCGTGCTGGCTAGTTGTCGATGCGAGAGACCGCGCGCTCTCGCCAAGGCTGACGGGCCCCCCGGGCATTGGCAAGACCACGCTGGCGATGGCCGCCGCTCGGCTCCGCAAGCAGCCGCTCTACATCAACCAGTGTACGGCGGACACCCGGCCGGAAGACCTGATCGTCACCCCCGTGCTCGCCGAGAATGGCAAGATCGCCTATCACGCCTCGCCCCTGGCCACGGCGACGATCAAGGGGGGCGTCTGTGTCCTGGACGAAGGGAACCGGATGAACGAAAAATCGTGGGCCAGCCTGGCGCCTCTCCTGGACCACAGACGGTACGTCGAGAGCGTGGTGGCCGGGATCACGATTCCAGCGCACCCCGATTTCCGGGCCTGCGTCACCATGAACGAGGATGAGTCGACGTACGAGGTTCCCGACTACATTCTCTCGAGGCTGCAACCGACGCTCTCGCTCGGCTTCCCGAACCGGGACGACGAGATGGCGATTCTCAAGTACCACCTCCCTTTTGCTGAGGCCGACTTGCTGGCCTTGACCGTTGAGTTCTTGCAGCAGGCCCACAAGCTGAAGCTGGATTTCTCGCCCCGCGACGGGCTGAACATCCTGCGGTTTGCGACTAAACGTATGGCCCAGGACCCCGCCCACCCGATGGGTCGGGACGCCGCCTGGCGCGAGGCCCTCTTCTGTGTCCTGGGCGACGAGGCTGCCAATCTGGAGGATCTCGCCCGCCGCAAGCGGCGCACCCTCGGCGGCCAGCATGCCCCGCTGGGTCTGGGCGATCTGTTTTTCGAGCCCAATGATCCGCTGCATCCTGATGCTCAGCCTGAAGACGAAGACGATCCGCTTTGAATACGCCACAAAACACCACCTCTCACGCAAGTGCCGTGCCGGGGCCGCTCCAGCAAGTGCCGTGCCGGAGCCGCAAAGATTACCTCTCATCAAGTCGTGGAGGGCCGCATGGAAAAGCCGCAGCCCACAGCCGATGATTTTCTCTCGATCAGCCCACGAATCCGGGTTTTGCCGATCATCCACGGCTCAGGGGAATTCGCGATCCGTGTGCGTGACGAGTTGCTGGCACGGCCTTACGATTGCGTGGCTGTTCCGCTTCCCCCCTCGTTTCAGGAAGGAGTCGAAGAGAGCATCGAACGGCTGCCTGCCGTCTCGATCGTCGCGCAACTGGATGTCGACCGCGACGATGGCGAGCAGGGTTTCAGCTACGTGCCGATCGACCCCTGCCAGGGGGTGATCGCGGCCTTGCGGACGGCCATCGGCGAGCGGATCGCTCGTGAGTTTATCGACATGGAGACGCCCCGGTTCGAGGCGATCACCGCCATCTTTCCCGACCCCTACGCACTGAAGCGGGTCAGTCCCGAGCAATTCGCCGCGGCGATCCTACCGGCCATCCCCCCACCCCAGCCCGGCCAGCACGCCGCCCGGATCGCCTGGATGGCCGCTCGGCTACACGAACTCGAAGCCCATTATCGGCTGATTTTGCTGGTCGCCTCGATTCTCGACTGGCCCTGGATCCGCGAGGCTTATCGCCGCCGTGTGGAACGTCCCGAGCCCGAAGCGTTCTATGCACCCCTGGAGTCGTTCGCCGTCGATCCTCGAACCTTGCTCTTTGTCTTGGGCGAGCTTCCCTTCATCACGGGACTCTATGAGCGCGGCCGCCGCGAGCTCTTGCCCGACGACAATCTCTCCGTCGACGGCGTCAAGGAGATGGTCCTGGAAGCCAGGGAGCTGGTGCGGAAAGAGCACCCCAGAACCGCGCAGCGGATCACACCCCAGTTGCTCTCGATCTATTTTCAGTACGTGCGGAATCTCTCGCTGATCGACCGCCGGCTCACTCCGGATCTCTACTCGGTGATCGTGGCGGCCAAGCAGACAGTGGGCGATGATTTCGCCCTGGCCATCGCCGAGACGGCCCGATCGTATCCCTACGCCGAGCTGGATTCAGCCGAGCCGGGCGAATTCGGCTCCGAGCCAGGATTCTTGCGGATGGGCGTCAACCGCTCTGAGGTGCCCGGCTGGGGAACGGCGTTCATGGTCAGCCGGCTGCCCGGCCAGGCGGTCATCTGGCGATCGTGCGAGCTGCTGCCTCGCCCGCCGCTGCGACAGCAGAAGCGATGGCGGCAGCGATGGGACCCCTTCGGCATGTGCTCGTGGCCACCCGAGGACGACCGGATCGAGAGCTTCCACCGTCACGTGCGCGATCAGGCCAAAGCCATCATGGGCGCTGATTTGGCCCGCGTCGAGAAGTTCACGACCAGCGTTCGCGACGGGCTGGACATCCGGGAAACCCTGCGCAACTGGCACACGGGCGATCTCTATGTCAAAGTCTTGCCGCCGGGCCGGGGCTCGATCGAGGCCGTCGTCTTTCTCTTCGAGGTGCCCGCCGATCCCCAAGTCTATACACACCGTGCCACTTGGTTCGCCGAGCACACCGAGGAATCGACGCTGGCCTTTTATGCGACCGATCCGATGAAAACCCTGATCGGGCCGGGTATCGCGCAGGCCGTCTATGGCGGGGCTCTGTTCCTGTTCCCTCCCCGGCCGATTCCCGAGATCTGGACCGATCCACGGCTCCGGTTCGCCCATACGCTCGAGGAGCGGCTCTTGGCTGCCGCCTTCCTGCACAGCAGCGACCGCCATGTCGCGGTGGTCAGTCCGAAGCCGCCCCTGGCTTCCTGGCGCAGGCTGGCTCGCAGGTACGGCCGCAAACTCGTCCATCTGCCTCTGAAGCGCTTCAGCGGAGCACTGCTCGAGCGGCTGCGCACCTTCCATGTGCTCAACGGCAAGCAGGTACGCTCGTACGCGGCGGATTACATTCGGGATCTGTGAGGAAGTGACACGCCAGGACAAAACACTGTGCCAGGCCCACGCCTCTGGCCGTCGGTTTACCGCTCCGTCGTTCAACGTCTGCCTGCAGCCTGGCCTTCCTGTCCCCGCGATGATGTCGCAGGTTCCTTGCGTATCCCCAGCCGCAATACCTGCAGCACCGCGAAGAGCAAGAGCACCGGCGGAATGACATAGGCGATGTAAATCGTCCAGGGAAATCCCAGCGCCGGGCCGGCCAGCGCCAGCGGAAGCATCAGCATTATGGCAAGAAGGATCATGCAACCCGTCGAGGTCATGATCGACTTGAAGCTCGATTCCTCGCTGATCGACTCGTAATGAAGGTCGATGGTGCGGCCCCGGCGCAGACTGCGGGCGACGGCCTCGGAAAGCTCCATGGCCCGGGTGCCATCGCTGAGACCCAGAGCGGGAGCGGAAGCAGCGGCGGCGGATGCGACAGTCGCGGCCGGCGCCGTGGCGGCCGCGGGAACTGACCGCTCGCCAAGGCGTTCCATGGATTGCTCCACGACGTGCACGATCGCCGCGTGCGGATCCCATGGCTCCAGCGGAATCACCTGCCCTGCTGGGTCAGCGGCGGTCCGGCGAACGAGCCGGGCAGGCTCGCGCAGGTTTGGGTCGAACTCGAGAGTCAGTGACCCGCTCGACCCGGTGAGCATCAATCGAGCTGGCTCCCCAGCGCCTCCCGGCGCAATGCGCACCTCGGCCCGGCGGCTCGAGGCTGCTCGAAGCTGCACGACCAGCTCGAACTCGGGGTCCTCACCCGGAGGGTCGCCGCTGGCCGTCACGGTCTCGATCTCGCCAACAAGAAAGCGGACCGCGTCGACCAGCCGGGGGAAGGCTCCCCGGACGAGATCTTCCGACTCGGTGTGAGTGGGGCTTTCCAAACGAAGGCTGCGGAAATCACCGACTTCGCCGCTGGCAATCGCCTGGCGTAAACGGTTGACTCCGGGATGAAGCCGCAAGGGCAGGTCGGGAACCACCAGGGCGCCGGTCTCCAACCGGGAGAGCGACACCTGGTAATAAGGCTCGGAATCCTCGCCCGGGGGATGTAAGCAGATGATGGCCAGTCCCTCGGCGGCAGCCCGACGTAAGGCCTCGGCGCGGAACTGAATAGGACCACCCACAACGACCAGGTCGATGCCCGCGATGGCCAGCGCCTCCTCCAGGTCATCAGTGCTGCGCACCGCCCCCACGCTTCCGGCCCAGGAGCGCGGCAAGACCGCCGCGAGATGAAACTCGGGTCGGGCCAGGAACCATGAAGCCCAAGCTCGCTCCTGCTGTCCATCGCCCAGAATCAAGACGTTCATTGCCGCGACGTTTCTCCTCTGAACCTGTACCGGGGCAGGCCCGGCAGGATTGACCGTCCTCGCGCAGGGTAGCGATAATGCGCTACACCCTCAAGGGATGGATCACGGCGGACTCGCGGTTTGGGGGCTGACTCACGGGCGGACTTGATGTCGGTGATCAGTATCGAGAACGTCGACGACTTTCCCGCGCGGGCTCAGGGCGCGCTGGTGACGGTCGGCAACTTCGACGGGGTCCATCGCGGTCACCAGCGCCTCATCGGCCGGCTTCGTGCCCGCGCCGAAGCCGCATCATCCCCAGCCCTGGCCGTCACGTTCGACCCTCATCCCGTGGCCCTTTTGCGTCCGGACAAGGCCCCAGTCCCTTTGGTCTGGCCCCAGCGCGAGATCGCCCTGCTGGAAGAGGCAGGCGTGCACCAGGTTGTCGTCTTTCGCACCGGTCGCTGGCTCCTGGACCTGACGGCTCGCGAGTTCTTCGACCAGGTGATCTGCCGCCAGTTCGCCGCACAGGGCTTGGTCGAGGGTCCCAACTTCCGCTTCGGCCACGACCGCCAAGGCGACGTTGAAACCCTCGCGACCTGGTGCGCGGAGGCGGGCATTGCGTTCGAGGTCGTCGACCCGATCGAGGACGGCGGGCGCCTGATCTCATCGACGCGCATTCGTGAGCTCTTGAAGCAGGGAGATGTCGAGGAGGCGGCGCGGCTTCTGAGCCGTCCCCACCGTATCCGCGGGATCGTGACTCATGGCGCCGGCCGAGGCGCTGGCATCGGCATCCCCACGATCAACCTTGACGGTGTCGATACCCTGATTCCGCTCGACGGCGTCTACGCCGCGCGTGCGATCCTCAGCGGCGAGGGTCCCGAGCCACAGAGAGCCTGGGCCGCGGCCTGCAACATCGGCCCGAACCCGACCTTCGGCGAGCAGATTCGCAAGGTCGAAGCCCATCTCCTGGACTTCTCCGGCGACCTCTACGGCCGCTCCGTCGAACTCGATTTCCTGGCCCGGCTGCGGCCCACGCGCGCGTTTTCGGGGCTCGATGACCTGCTCTCTCAGATCAGGGTGGACATCGAAGCCACGCGTAAGCTTTGCGCGGGCAGCTCGTGAGCCGGGAACGCAATAAGAGGGGGAAAAAGAGCATGCGGACGCAGAGGCAGGCGATGATCGACTTTCTTCTCAATGCCTTTGGAATGAATTCGGGAAATCCTCATCCGATCTGTGGGGTAGTGTCCTTTCGAGAAGGTTTTGATGTCGGAGGCTTTGCCCCATCGGGTGTCGATTGTCGGAGAGTGATGCTCACTTCCGAAAGCTAAACCATGAATGCTGAAGAATTACGTCTTCTTGATGATAGCGAGGGTCCGCGCCCGCGACTCTTCGGGGGCCAACCCAAGCTCATCCTCGCGGCGCTGAGTCTGGCTCTGGCGGCACCTCTTCTCGCCCACATCTTCTTCACTTCCAGGTACCAGACTAATGACGACGCTTATATGACCATGGTCTCTTGCGGCGCCGGGGTCTGCAGGCGACCTGACTCTCACTTGCTTGTCATCAATGCTCTCTTGGGAAGCGTCCTGGCCAGTCTATACAGCCAATGGCCGGCCCTACCGTGGTATCGCTTTACGATGTGCGGATTCCAGTTCGTGGCAAGCTTCATAACTTATCTGGCTCTGCTGCGCGGATCTCCGACTGCCTGGCGTTTTCTCTTGTGCTCTTGCTACATGCTCGGTTTTGATCTTTACGCGTACGTCAACCCGCAATTCACGATCACCGCGGGCCTGGTGATGCAAGCGGGCATCATCTCCTATTTGAGCTGGGCAGAATCCGAGCCGCCAACCATGCCGCTTGTTGCGCTTTTTGTGGGAACGGTTGCCGTTTCTTGCTGCATTCGAGAGCTTGGTTGCGCGATGCTCCTTGTTCTCGGAATGCCGGCCTTTGTCGTTCTCACCTTGCCCGAGCTCCTCAAAGGTGGATATTCCAAGGAGTCGGCCAAGCGATCTGGCACAGCGATCCTGAGGCGCGTAGCGCCTCTGGCACTTGGCGGAACGATTTACGTTCTCCTCATGGTTGCTAACTGGAGCGCCTACGGATCCGGTGGGTGGGAGGGTACTTACAGATACTTTGATCACCTATGCCCAATGATCAATACTGACGATTTCCCGTACAATCGTGGGACTCGATGGATTTACGACAAGTTGGGCTGGTCGCACAATGATTATGAGATGTTGCACTTGTGGGGGTTTATCGATAGAAGACTCTACTCGGTTGAAAACATCGAGACGATCACAAGCTGCCAACGGAAGATCGCGGCACCAGTCCGCCGGAGTGACTCGGCTTCCGTGCTATCCTACGACTTCTCTTCGGCGACAAGGAAATTAGCAGACGTGCTCCACTCCGAGGATGGTTCTGGCTTTCGGCTTGTCCTTTTCGCCTTGCTTCTTGCTATGGTTTCTGGCAACCGCAGCCGTCTCCTCATCGCCGTTAGCACGCTCTTTGCGTGTGCATTCTTGATTGTCTACCTCGGGCTCGTCCTAGATCGTTGTCCCCCTCGAGTGTCGTTTCCGATCCACTCCTACTTGGCCTGCGTTCTCATCTGGGCTACAGCGCGGTCGGAAAGGCCGCGATCGAGATTTGTTTCTGTCGGTCTACTGAGCCTTGTTGTGATGCTCTCGGGTTTCTGCTGGGTCTACATTGTCCAGTTGAACAAAGTCTCGGAGTCGCGTGTGGAATGGACCCGTTGCTACGAGTCGGCCATCGATGCGCTGAGGAGGCAAGACCGCTTCGTTTACGTCGACTGGGCAGGCTCCCTCAAGCCCGAGATGCTCTCACCCTGGGGAGGAATCGAGGGACTCCGTGGCCTACGCTTCGTCATGCTGAACGTGTTCCAAAGAACCCCGCTCGTGAGCGAAAAGCTCAGCGAATACGGTATCAATGATCTTTACGAAGCTCTGTATACAAGAGACGACGTATGGTTGCTCACGAATGGGTTGGACTCTTTTGTCAAGACATACAAGATTTTTGTCAGAGAACACTACGGTGACCCGGTAGTCGCCCTGAAAGAGCGGTTGCTTCCAGATCCACGATCGACTCGTTGCCCCGCGATAATGCGCACCATAAAATTCGCAAAGTGGTGAGCGAGTCAACCTTCGACTGTAGTATAGAGACATTCGAGCAAGCCAGGGTATTCCTCGATCAGCCGCATTCGCGGTGCTCATAATACCGTCCCAGGGCGAGGATCCGCTTGACCTGGCGGGCGACGATGAAGCCGGTGAGCAGCAAGCAGGCAATGAAGATGTTGGGGTACTGAAGATCGCCCCGATCGGCCCAGGTAGGGAAGGGCTTGCTCCAATCGAGCGCGGCACCGATGTAGAGGAAGAGGTAGCCGACTATCGCCAGCACGGTCGTGAACCAGACCAGCCCCATCCGGAACCAGAGTCCCGAGGCGGCAATCATGAGCGGATAGCCGACTAGGAGCGTGCTCTCCGGACGGTTGAGCAAGGACATGGCGACGGTCAAGAAGGCGATGTCGGCCGTCGACCAGAGCATCCCAATTAAGTCCGACCGCCAGCCTTTTTTCCAGAGAAATTGAAAGACGAAGGCCGAGACGGCCCACAAGAGGAGCGTCCCCTGCACCTGGTAATGAAGGCCGCGGCTGCGAGAGAGCGCGAGCGCTTGGCGGTTGAACTCGGTCAGGACCACCACGACGAGAAGCCCCCCCGCTCGTGAGACGACCTCCGGCTCGCGCCTGGTCCAGCGACGCAGGCGCTGAAAGACTCCGGTGGCCGCGACGACCTCGCCCTGAAGGTACCGCTCCAGCTCTTCGGCCAGCGCCCGGGCAGTGGGATAGCGGTCCTGGGGCATCTTCTCCAGGCATTTGAGGCAAATCGACTCGAGGTCGCGAGGGACGCCGCCGCCAAGCTCGTGGGGCGGGATCGGGTCGCGCTCGAGGACCTGGACGACAGTCTCCATCATGGTCGGGGTCCGAAACGGCGGCCGGCCGGTCAGGAGCTCGTAGAGGATCGCCCCCAGGCCGTACACATCGGTCGTCGGCCCGATCGACCTGCGGTTCCCGGAGGCCTGCTCCGGGGCCATGTAGCTGGGCGTGCCGAGAATAGCTCCTGTAGCCGTCAGCGAGCTGTCCTCGCTGGTGCGTCGTGCCAGGCCGAAATCGGTGATCTGCGGCAACTGCTGGCGATCGATCAAGATGTTCGACGGCTTCAGATCGCAGTGGATGAATCCCTTGCCGTGGGCGTACTCGACGGCCCGGGCAAGCGTGGCCACGAGCCGGGCGATGGCCCGCGGGTTCTCCGCAAACAATTCGCGATTGCGCGCCAGGCTTCCGCCATCGACCAGCTTCATGCTGAAGTAAAGGACGCCCTCTTGGTCGCGGACCTCGTAAATCGGCACGATGTTGGGGTGGTCAAGGTTGGCGGCAAGCTCGGCCTCCCTGCGGAAGCGAGCGCGCTCGGCGGGGGTAGCCGTCGATCCCGAGAGGATCATCTTCAGTGCCACGACGCGCTTCAGAGCGGTGTGCTGGGCCTTGTAGACGACGCCCATTCCGCCCCGGGCGATCTCCTCAAGGAGCACGTAGTCGCCCACGTGTTCCTGTCCCCGCGGAATGGGGCGGGACCCCGGCGCGTCGTCAGGCTCGCCGGCTGTCTCCGGGCTGTCTCCGGCAGCCGCGCCGGCCAGCACACCGGCAACCGGCTGGGTAGGAGTCGACGTACTCCAGCCCGCTGTTGGCGGCTCGCTCGCTGGGGCGAGATGCGGTTCGGCGAAGGCAGCGTCAATCGTGCTTTGAAAATCCGCAAACCTCGCGTGGTAGTGGGCCGAAAGAGGGCTCTCGCCGCGTTCGCGGCGGAGCTCGATCTCCAGGGCCAAAAGCTCGCGAAACACAGACAGTCGGTCTTCTGAGCGGCAGCTCGCCAAGTAATCCTCGATCCGCGGCTGCTGGTCACCCCGGAAGCGAGACTCGAAAAGCTCGCACGCTTTGTGAATGCGCCGGGCTTGCGCCAGCGAGGCGTCCGGGCCAGCGGCGGGAGAATCAGCGGACATCAGGCCGCTCCACTGTCGGCGAGCCAGGTCTTGCGAATGAGGTCCAGCCGCCGCGCGACGGTGCGGCGGGCACACCCAAGCTCCGCCGCGATCTCATCGCAGGTGTAACCTTCCATCCGGCGGATAGCCACCTGCCGCAAGCCATCGTCTTCCAACCCATCGAGCAGTCGCCGGTATTCCTCGGCCACGATCGCCGCGAACTCAGGCGTGGGCTCATTGCCGGCGATCATCTCCAATCCGGCAGCCGACGAGGCATCAAACAGGCCGTCGCTCCCGCGCCCACGCATCGCGGCCTCCTCGACGACCTTCCCGCCGCCGCGCTTCAGCCGCTTCTGCCTTTGCATCTGGGCATAGGCCTTGCGCACGGTGATGGTCATCAGAATGCGCCAGAGATCCTCACGATCGACAAGCTGCGGGAACTTCCCCTCGGCCACGCCCGCGCAGAAGCTGTTAAATGCACTCAGAGCTGCGTCTTCCTCATCAGCTTCAGCCCGAGGATGCCGCCGACTCACGAGCTTGGCCCGCGCCAGAATCACCAGCCGGCTGAAGTAGCGTTCCCAGAGCGGCTGGGCCGCATCCAAGTCTCCTCCTCGGAGATCGCCCAGCCAGTGCGTGATCGAGCCGTCCGGTTCGGCCATCATCCCCTCGCTTTCATCCGCCGTGATCAAGAGGGAATTGCCTAGGAGATCCAGTCGCGCGCACGTCCCGTCCACCATCCTAACAGTCGAGGACCGCAGTGGGCAGGCGGGAATGCCTCCAACCCAGGGCCAGCCAACCGGGTTTGATAGTCGCGCAAATAGGACTCGTGAGCGGCGCTGGCGGGCCGGGTGTATCCAGCGGGGAACGGAAAGCCGGGCATTGCCCGCCAGGGCAAGGGCTCGATCAAGTTCAGATGGTCGAGGTAAGCGACCTCGTCCATCGGCTCGCAGAGCGAGAGACGGAAGATGCCCTGCTCTGGACGAAGCTGCTCGGCACTGATGGCCATGGCCTCGTCGCGATCGGGCTGGCAGTAAACCCCTGGCGCAACGAGGTAGCCCAGTCCCGCTCCGCCCAGGAAGTCGTCCAGGCAGACGAAGCGCTCGCCGTTCCACGTGAAAAGTACCGGGCAGCTTCCTGTCTTACGGTTGTTCAAGGCGAGGGTCAATTTCTCATTGGAGGCGACGTTCAGCTCGCACTGCATCACATCGTCGGGCCAGCTGGGTTGAACGAGGTCGACATCCGCGTTCTTGCCCAGGCCGAGAATCACCGGTCTGATTGATTGGGCAAGTCCTGCTTCAGGCGTTGAGTGATCGTAAACGACCCGAATGCCCTTGCCCTCGGCGACGACCCGGGTGCCGATGCTGTCGATATCTTGGAACTGGTCGTGACCAGGGGGTTCTCCGGGTCGGTCGGAGTGCTTCCGCGGTCCAAGCAAATAAGAATGGGTTTCACGTGGAACACGCGCCGGGGCGGTAGATCGGCCGCATATAGAGCTCAGTATAGGCGTCGGCCCGGTGGTGTGAAAAGAGATGATGACCGTGCCGGCGCTGGCGTTCGGCGCGGAGCGAGGCCAGCTCGATCGGGCTAACCACGATTTTCTCGCCCGGGCCAGGATCGGCCTGGGCCAGGATTCGGCCGTCGAAGTCGCCGATCATGCTGCCGCCAGGCCAGGAAAGGGGGGGATAGTTGGCAGCACTTGCCCCCTGGTTGGCCGCCACGACGTAGGCGAAATTCTCGACGACGCGCGCCCGATTGAAAAGAGTCCGCCATTCCAACGGTGGTGTGGCTCCCCTGGGGTCCATGCAAGCCGAGACACAGTTCCAGACTTCGGCCCCGGCAAGTGCGAGCGCTCGGATGGCCTCGGGAAAGAGCCAGTCGTAACAAATTGCAACGCCCAAGCGGCCAATCTAGATGTCCATTTCGCAATTCGTTCCTCAGTTTTGATTGATCTGGACTATTCAGGCAGTTTATGGGAATGAGGTAATTCTCGCACGATGATCACCCTTGGTCCCCAAGAACACGGATGTTCGCCAT
>JBKQMU010000073.1:0-11060 GCA_052146555.1 Isosphaeraceae bacterium | reverse complement strand
GCGAGCCAGCGCAGGGTCGCCGAGCGATCAAGGCTGGCCGGTGACCGGATTGGAGGTGCTTCGGGAAGGCTCGCATCGGGCATGTCGGCCTGGACCATTCTGGGAAGCACGCCCCGGGCGTACGTTTCGTGTGCCGTGGGCGAGAGCTGGCTAGCCAACGAGGGAGGCAGCGGAACGAGCTGGAAAATCCCCAGAAGGAGAGCAAGCAGACCCAGCATGCCCAATGGACTCTTAAGCAGCAGCATCCTCCCCTCAGCCAGCATCGCCGTGAGCTTGATGGCAACGAGCAGGAAGGCAACCGCGACCATGACGGGTCGGAACCACCAGACGGCCCCGCCAAAGCACAGCACGCTTCCTAGAATGAGCACGCCTAAGAGCGCGCCTGTCGCGCTATCGCCGAGCGCCAGGATTCTTGGACGCGGATTCACGAGGTGATCACTCCGGCTCGAGTTCCAGAAATCTTATGTGTTCATTGATCCTGCAAGCACCAGACTGTCGTCCGGAGAGTTTGCCGTCAGGTTCCCGCGAGGCCGCTGCGACGGCAGTTTCCTGACGGCGATCCCGGCCGAAGCTCCGTCGTAGCCATAGCTCGACCAGTTCTGCACGTCTTCGGTCAGGCCGTTGACGATCACACCGGCAATCGCCACATGTGATTGTTCGAGCATCCCCTTGGCGCGCTGAAGGGTCACAAGCTGGTGCGCTCCGGCGCGAATGACCAAGAGCGAGGCATCGACCATGCGCCCTAGCATCCGGCAGTCAGCCATCCCCAGAACGGCTGGGCCATCCAGGATGACACGGTCATAATGATTTGCCAGCGCCGTCAAGAGCTGCCGCAATTCGAGCGTGCCTAAGATCTCGATCGGGATGTCGCGGGGATCTCCGGTGGGAATGAAGTCGAGATTGCGCAGCTCGGTATGGCGGAGGGTTTTTTGCCAGGGGAGCGTTCCTTGAAGCACGTCCACTAGGCCGTAGAGCGTACCTTCCTTCTCCGGCTCCGGTGGGAAGACGTCGGCCAACGTGGGACGGCGGAGGTCGACGTCCAGAAGGAGGGTCCGTTCCCCCGCCCGGGCGCAGGTGGCCGCCAGGTTAAGCGCTGCGGTGCTCTTGCCGTCGCCAGCCTTGGGGCTTGTCACAAGCAGGCTCAAAATCGGCCCGCGGCGGTCGGCGACGCCTAGCAGGCTAGCCCGAAGGTTACGGAACGCGTCGGCCTCGATGGAATCGGGCTCACCTGGCGTCCAGAGGTGGCCCCCGCGGTGAGTTGAAGCGGTCCGCCGGATCCGCGGGATGACCCCTAGAAGCGGCAGCGTTAGCCCATAGGTCACGTGTTCGGGCACTTTCACCGAGTGATCGACATGCTCCAAGAGCACGACCAGCCCGATGCCCAGACCAAAACTCGCGCACATCCCCATGGCGATGTACAGGCCGCGACTGGGCTTGATCGGAACCGTCGGCTCAATGATGCTCAAGGGCGCCTTCACCAGTTCCTTGTGCTCCATCGCCGTTGCCACGGTGTTAAACGAGGTGATATCTCCCTCCATTTTGGCGATCTTCAGGCGCGTCTGGTTACGGTCCTCGACCATTGAGAGAAACTTCTGATGCTCGGGCATCGACTCCTGCATCTGGGCGAGAAGCTGCTGTTCCAGGGCTTTGTCGTCCTCGTACTCGCGCTGGACCTTATCCAGAAGCATCTCGTAGGGGTCGCGGGCCATCTTGGTTTTCGGCCCATTGAGCTCGTCGAGCTCGTTCATGTTCTCGTCGAGCCGCTGGGCCAGATCCCTGGCGGCAGGGTCGCTATCAAAGTTCCTGGCAATTCTCTTGACCTTCCTGAGGGCCCTGACCAGCTTCTTCTGATCGGCTTGGAGCTGCGCGATGCGCTGTTCATGCGCCCCGCCGCCTGAGCTGAAATCAGGCCGGCCAAAGGACCGGGCCATCATCATTTGCTGCTGGAATTCGTTGATTCGCATCTGCTTTTGGACAAGACTGTTTCCAAAGTTCACATACTTTTCTTCAAATACGTTCCTTCCGCCAGAGCCCAGCGTTGGCATCGCCTTGAGCTGATTGTAGATAGCCTTCTCTTGGCTCGTCAGCTCGTCCTTGAGGGACTTGAGCCTCTGGTTCGCGTAGTCCCGGGTCTCCTCAACGCCTTCGCGATTCTCTTCCTTGGCAAGTGCCTTGAACTCGGCCAGCAGCGTCTCTAACAGCTTCTTGGCGAGCGCGGGGTCCTTGGCGTCAAGCGTGACGATGTACGTGCTGCTTGTGCTGACTCGGCGCACCTGCAGTCCACTTAAGATCAACTCCTGAGCCGGATCCTCATACGCGGTCAGCTCAGAGGCGATGGCAGGACTGTCCACAACTTTCTGTGCCAGTGTCTTGCTTTGAAGCAGTACAATGTGATTGGGAACATATTTTTCCTGGCTAGCCGCATTGTGCTGGCCAAGATCGCGGGCGACGAGGGTTGACAAGGCGGAATTGTACTCGGGCGGTTCAATCGTGATCTCGGCCTTGGCTTGATAAATACGGGGCAGGCGGAGGGCCCAGCTGGAGGACCCGATCGCAAGCGGCACGGCCACAACCAGCACCAGCCAGATGCGCCGGCGGAGGGCGCAAAGGTAATCGGCCGCAGATTTCACAGCAGCAGGGTTGTGTGGTAATGACGCCGGAAGTGCCGAGGCTGCGTCTCGAACCGTAAGAGCCCCGGAACCGGGCCCGGAGCTCGATCCTTCACCTGTGCTGGGACCAGGGGGATTTGCTCGATAGGAGACTATCTGGTCCATGGCTGCCTCCGGAAGAGATCCTGGATTCATCGGCGGGCAAGGCCCGTCGGAGCGGCCACGGAGTCCACGACATGTAGCCGCGACGAAGCCGGCTCGGTCGGTAGCCGAAGCACCCGAGGCCTCAGTTTCATGACCCGCAGCAGCAGGGCCATTACGCCACTTTGAGACGCACTTTGTCGCGAGTACATCTCGGCCAGAGGCTTCACGCTGGGACTGCTGTTCTTACCTGTGCCCGCGCTTGTGTTTGTCCCGATCCGGACGAGGGCGTCTTTGGAGGTGCTGGCGGAGAGCCCTTGCTCCGAGACTGAAAACCCCGTCGACTGGAGCCACTCCAGCCGGTTAGCCAGAGCCTGGCCGAGCCGCTCCAGGTAGCGAAACACGATATCCGCAGCTAGGTCGAGGTCACGGCCCAGCTCGATCCGGACAGTGATCCACAGCCCCTGCCCACCGGAGAATCGGAAGATCGCGCCGGGGCCCGACACCTCAGCTCTGGAGTTACCGAGGGCATGGATATCCTGGCGGACACAAAGCTGGAGCGGAGAATCGGGAATCGTGCAGGAGATCTGGATGAGATCGCACCCAAGCAGCCCGGCAGTGCGCTCGATGATCTCGAAGCTGGCAGGAGCCGACTCGCACAGCTCGATCCGCTGGATAGCATCCCAGGTCAGCTTCGCGGCCTGTCGCTCCTGCCGGCCGCGGACCATCCTGGCTTGCAGATCTTCGCGCAGGTTGGAAAGCTCGTCGCGCCGGCTGGTCACCACCACCAAAAATGCCAGGCAGCCGGAAATGCTCAAGATCAGAGCCAGGAACTCACTGCGCAGGGCAACCCCTAGGAGCACCGCTCCGCAAAGGAAACCTGAGAAGCAGTAAAGCAGAAGTGCTGCCTGGCGCGGGTTCAAACCCAGCCCAATAAGCAGGTGGTGCACGTGCCGCCGGTCTGCAGTACTTAGCGGAAGGTTACGCACCCAGCGGCGAAAAATGGCCATAGCTGTATCCGAGATCGGCAGCCCCATTGCAAGGATGGGAAAGAGGATCGAGATCGCCGATGGCCCTTTCATCGAACCCTGGACACCGACAACGCCGATCAAGAGGCCGATCAGGAGAGCGCCACTGTCTCCTAAGAAGATGCACGCAGGGTGCCAATTGTAGAGCAAGAACCCTGCCAGGCTTCCCGCTAGTGCCACGGCCAAGGTAGCGACCTCGGTGTTTTCATTGTGCAGGGCGACTAAAGTAAGCGTGCCGCTGACCAGAAGTCCAACACCTGAGGCTAAGCCATCCATGCCGTCGATCAAGTTCCAGACATTCATGCAACCAAGGAACCATAGCATAGTGATGGTGAGACTGGGAAGAGCAAGGTCCAGGGGCATTTCCATGAAGCTGAATTTGAGGCCAGGCTGGCTCAGGTCGAAGCTCAGGTTAAACACATCGATCGTCTGGATGCGGATGCCGCCCAGGTATAGTGTCAGGACTGCAAGCGCTTGCCCGGTCAGCTTCAAGCGAGGTCCTATAGACCGTGTGTCGTCGATGAAGCCAACAGCTAAGATGACAAGGGCAGCGACCAGGATCGCCCACGCGTGGCTTAGCTCTAGCGTGCTCAAGCTAACCAGCCGCCATGATCCCAGTAGATGAGGCAAGATGATGCCCGCCGCGATTCCCATGGCTAGGCCCAATCCCCCTAGCCGAGGAATTGCACCGTGATGAATGCGCCGGAACTGGTCGGGCCGATCGATGGCCCCGACCCAGCTGGCGATTCGCGTGACCAGCGGCGTGGTCAATACGCATCCCATCATGGCCAGCGCAAAAATGTTCAGACAGCCGGTGGAGATCAGCATGGTTTGCGACCCTCTCCCAGAACCCGATCTGTAGCGACGCGGCCAGGCCAGAATTTCAAGCGACCGATCAGCCAGAGACGGCTGAAATCGGCCAGAAACCACCAGGAGTTCCTGCCGCTTCTTTTGAAGGGTGAAACGCACTTCGTCGCAGCGCGCTCAGAAGGAGGGTTCCCGGCCTGGCTTGAGGATTGACCTGCTCTCGGAGCCGTAGCCGCGGGGCCGGAAGCTGGAGAGCATTTTCGAGAGGTGTCGCGTATTAATAGGATGCAGCAAATCACGGTTGGTCTCGTCTTCCTTGACTCGAACGGGTGCAACCGGACCCCAGGAATCCATCTCGGGGCAGAGCATCCGGGTTGGCGGAGTATGTCTTCTCGCCGGCTTCAGGTCAAGCCGGAATCACACTCACTATTGCTGCTTGAGAACCGCAGCCTACAAGCCACATTGGGTACCGCAGATGCCGCCGAGAAATTGGAACAAGTCTTATTAGCGAAAAGCTTTACGCTGTTCGCCACGGCGGCCTCGTAGGATCTGCCCACGTCCCCGATCGTGGACTGCTCGTGGCCCCTTGCCTCAAATCGGTTTGAGCCGCATGTAATTTATCTAGCGCTTGACCTTACGTTTCTTGTCAGAGCCCAGGGCTGGAGGTATTCGCCGTCGGGCAACACCTTTGTCGCTTGGGGGTTAGAGCCTGTTCCAGGCTCGCCGACTGGCCTGAGAAATGAAGTAAGGACTGATGGTTCTGCGGAAGATGCAGCAATGGCGCTAGAGGGGACTTGTCCACTCGCTTGCTTCTGGTGATTTCGCGTGCAAGAGAATAGTAGAGGCACTGTCCCGGAGGATCTGGGACTTGGTCAAGACATGGAGAGTCAGTCATGCCGCATTTGCCCGGGCCAGACATTTCTCGATCAGCAGTGCGAGGGCGCGACCGACGATTTCTCAAGCCGATCTGCGATTGCCTCGAGACTCGCGCTCTGCCCAGCACAAACTGGTTCTCGATGGCCTTTCAGTCGTCTCCGCCCCTTTATCCCAAGACTGTTTCTATTACATTCCCACCGGGCGTGGATGGCCGAGTCAACGCGCTCTACCAGCTCAGCCTGAGCCACCACCCCCTTTATCAGAGCATCTCGAATGGCCATGTCTCGAAGGTCCCGCTGTTTCTCCCGGGGTATACCAAACCGAAGCCGTTTGACCTCGCCGTGGATGGTGCCATTGCGCGGATTACACCATCAAAGCAGTTTGACCTCACAGGGAGGGTCCTGGGCCCAATTGGTATGGCGGATCCTCTCGTCTATTCGTTTCTGATCAATCGGGGAGGAGCAAGCACACCGGGTCCTATCGAGAGCCGTCCTGGCATCACGTATGACGCGGTGGTCTCAGTCAGGATTGGTGTCGCATCGCCGCTGCCCATTGTCTCGCTGTTGAATCCACAAGGGCAGGTCACATCCGTCGTGACGCTGCCGGCCAGCGATCTGCGAATTGGGGGCACCAACGTCAACGTCGAGCTGCCAGCCAGTATGCTTCCTTCCACGGGTTCAGCGAAGACCCGGCTATCGCCCACTGGCTACTCGTTTACCTTCCAGGCAGCCGTGGCTGGAGGTCAGCCCAGTGATATTGCCGGGGTGGCGCCGGAATATTTTAATGCACCAGTGGGCAATTGAGCGTTTACAAGTAGGCTCAGTCAGCGCACGATTCCTGGCCCTCCGGAATCAAGCCGACAAGCTCTTGATCATCGTCAGAAGAGTGTGTAGTCACTACACTGGCGGCATTGATAGCAGTCCGAGGCGATCCTGGCGATGCAGTGATGGCAAGCGGTGAGCGGGACCTGGTCCTGGGAACAGCGGGGCACATCGACCACGGTAAGACGGCCCTCATCCGCGCCTTGACGGGCGTTGACACCGATCGGCTGCCTGCCGAGAAGCAGCGCGGGATCACAATCGACCTAGGTTTTGCCGCGATGCGGCTGGGGCCTCATCGCCTAGCCATAATCGACGTGCCCGGGCATGAGCGGTTTATCCGCAACATGCTGGCAGGGGCTTCAGGGCTGGACCTGGCCATGCTTGTGATTGCGGCCGACGATTCGGTGATGCCGCAGACGTGTGAGCATCTGGAGATCCTCCGGCTGCTGGGGCTTTCTGACGGTCTGATCGTCCTTACCAAGTGCGACCAGGCCAATCCCTCCTGGATTAGCCTGGTGGAGGATGAGGCGCGCGAGCTCGTCCGCGGCACGTTCCTGGAGCAGGCACCCATTGTGCGCACATCGGTCGTGACTGGTCAGGGGATCGAAGAGCTCAAACAGACGCTCGCAAGGCTTTGCGAGCAGCATCACTTGTATCAGGACGTAGGGCTTTTCCGGATGGCCATCGATCGGTCGTTCACGGTTGCTGGGCATGGGACGGTGGTCACCGGGACAGTTGCTTCGGGAAGCGTGAGGGTCGGCGAGGAGCTGGAGTGGCACCCCGCGGGAAAAATGGTGCGCGTCCGCGGCTTACACCGCCATGAGCAGACCGTTGAGCAAGTCAGTCGTGGGTCGCGTGCTGCGATTAACTTGGTCGGCGTGCATCACGCTGAGATTGGGCGGGGACATGAGCTCGCCGCGCCTGGGTACCTCCAGGCCACGCACGTTCTCTCGGCAGACATCGTGGGCTCGCCCGAGGCGCTTCGTTCCCTGCGACACCGAGGCCGTTACCGTTTCCATTTGGGTACGGCCGAGGTCACTGCGACGTTAGCACTGCTCGAAGGAAACGACGTGGCGCCGGGTACTCGCCAGCTTTGCCAGCTCTTCCTGGCCGAGCCGGTCGTCGCGGTGTACGGGCAGCCGTTTGTCGTTCGCGAGGAGAGCCCTCCGGCGACCCTCGGTGGAGGCCATGTGCTGCAACCGCTGGCACACCGAGTGCGCCGGCGCGACCTGGCCTCCGTGGCTCGTCTTGACCAGCTGCGATCGGATCAGTCCCTGGCTCGACTCTCCGCAGCCCTGACGTTTCTGGGACTGAGGCCGTGGACCGATCGCCAGCTCTGCGCACTTTCAGGGTTGCCGATCGAGCGCATCCCCTCCGCCCTGGACAGGCTTATAGCCGAGGGCGCCCTGGTCGAGATTCCGATTAGCCCTAAGCGGTCAGTTCCTATCCTTGCCGAGTTTGCGGCCGACCTGGATGATCGGGTCATCCGAGCACTTGGGCGTCTGCATGCGGCCCGTCCCCGCCAAGCAGCAATTCCCTGTGCCCACTTGGCTGCGGAACTTCCTGATCTCGGCAGTGATGCACTCATCTCTGGGATCGTCAGTCGGCTCGAGGTTCAGGGTAAGGTGATCGTCGAGGCTCGTACAGTTGCGCTCAAGGGACATGAGCCCCGGCTCAGCCAGGGTGAGCGCCGGCTCAAGACCGAACTCTTAGAGACAATCCGCAGCGCGGGCCTGAGGCCCCCCGATGCTGCCGAGCTGGCTGGAACTGCTGGCCCACGAGCAGCTGTTGTCCCCGAGCTCCTAGCCCTACTTCGCGATGAGCAGAAGCTGGTTGAGCTTTCCCCTAGTCTCTTTCTCGATTTCGACATCGAGGTAGAGCTTCGCCGCAAAGTTGCTCAGCGGCTTGCTAATGGTTCAGCCATAACCATGGCGGATCTCCGCGACCTGTTGGGTACCACGCGGAAATATGCCGTACCGATCGGTGAGTACCTTGATCGCATTGGGCTGACCCGCCGCGAGGGAGATGTGAGAAAACTGGGGCGGTCCGAGCTAGTTGGCTGAGGCCATGCTGAAGGCTAAGATGCTGCAACACGCCGGTGCTACTAAAATTGCGTAAGGAAGGAGAATTTCATGGCTGAGACATTCGCGGGAGAAGTTTGCAGCGGGGTGGTGGTCTTCAAGGGGTCACCCCCTTTGCCTGGTGGGACAAAGGTCCGGGTCGAGCTAGTTGACATAGACGCCGCCCTTAGCGAGTTGTCTGCCCTGCTCCTGGGGATTGCCAGTAAAGTCACCAGTCTGCCGGCTGATCTGGCTGAGAATGACGACTATTACTTGCATGGGACCCCGAAAAGATTGAAGCCACAACCGTGACT
The DNA here is from genome assembly GCA_052146555.1 of Isosphaeraceae bacterium. Taxonomy (GTDB): domain Bacteria; phylum Planctomycetota; class Planctomycetia; order Isosphaerales; family Isosphaeraceae; genus Aquisphaera. The sequence goes on along the minus strand of JBKQMU010000073.1, from coordinate 2,404 downwards.
GTCACGTTTGCCGACACCTTTTACTTTCTGGCTCTATTGAATCCCGATGATTCGGCGAATGCATCTGCGGTTCGCTGGGCGTTGAACCCGCGCGGCCCTCTGGTTACAACGTACTGGGTCCTTACGGAAGTGGCTGATGCCATGGTGTCGCCACTGGGTCGCTGGTCCGTGGTTACATTGATTTCAGGCCTGCGTCGGAATCCGGCGGTCAACATTGTTCCCCCAAGCGAGGACTTGTTTAACAGGGGCCTTGACCTGTATGTACGCCGGATGGACAAATCATGGAGCCTCACTGATTGTATCTCCTTCGCGGTCATGGCCGACCGAGGTTTGACCGAGGCACTGACCAGGGACCATCACTTTGAGCAGGTGGGCTTTCAGACACTCCTGCGTACTTCGTAAACGTAGCCCGAGCAATGGATTGAATCAGGTGGAAACGCCAAACGGCGAGAGTTTGATCGACCAGGAGGTCCTCCGGCGGTTGCCGGCGGTCCATGCTGTACTCGAGCATCATGAACTGGCCGAGGCCCGCCAGGTCCGCTGCCGGGAGGCTGTCGTCCGCGCTGTGCGCGTGGCGATCGACGAAGCTCGGGCTCTGCTTCGAGCAGGTATCGAGCATCCGGCAGACTTACAGACCCTCGCCCGGCGGGCCAGAGAGGTGCTCCAGAGTGCCGGGCCGCTTTTGGTGCCCGTGATCAACGCCAGCGGGATTTTGCTTCACACTGGACTGGGACGCGCACCACTGGCGGAAGAGGCGGTTGAAGCGGTTTGCGCTGTGGCTCGGGGCTACTGCAATCTCGAGTTTGAGCTCGAGACCGGCGAGCGTGGGCAACGCACCACGAACATGGCGAAGCTCTTGCGTGAGCTTACCAGGGCAACCGCCGCGACCGTCGTGAACAACAACGCTGGTGCCACGGTTCTGGCGCTGCGTGCGCTCGCGGCTGGCCGTGAGGTCATCGTCTCGCGCGGGCAGCTCGTGGAAATTGGCGGTAGCTTTCGCCTACCCGAGATCTTCGAGATTTCCGGGGCAAAATTGAGAGAGGTCGGCACCACGAATAGGACACGGCTCTCCGACTACAAGCAAGTGATCGGCGAGCAGACCGCGGCGATCCTCCGGGTTCATCACAGCAATTTCAAGATCGTTGGCTTCACCGAGGAGGCGCCGCTAACGGGACTGGTGCAACTTGCCCACGACCACGGTCTCCTGATGATCGACGACATTGGTTCAGGGGCACTTCGGCCCGGGCAGCCGCCAGGAAACGCCAGTGAGCCCGATGCCGCTACCTCGCTGGTCGCGCGGGCTGACCTCGTGCTCTTTTCCGGTGACAAGCTCTTGGGGGGGCCGCAGTGCGGGATCTTGCTTGGCACTGCGGCGGTCATCCAGCGCATCGAGTCCGACCCACTGATGAGGGCCTTGAGGGTCGACAAGATGACGCTCGCAGCGCTTGAGGCTACGCTCAGCTTGCTCGCCAGCGGAGAATCAGGTGCCGGGCGAATTCCGCTTTGGCGGATGCTTGCCATCGGCTTGCCCGAGCTACAGGCCCGCGCCGAAAGGTTCACGGGTATTCTGCGAGAAGAGCTGGGACTGAGCGTCACGGTGATCGCTGCTGAATCGTTCATCGGGGGTGGAAGCACGCCGGTCCAGCCGCTGCCGACAATGGCCGTGGCGGTTGCCCCGCCATTCCCGCCACCGCACGCTTCCGAAGGGGCTTGGGCCCAGGCTCTGCGAATGGGCGATCCACCCGTCATTCCGCGTACCTCGCACGGCTGCGTACTCTTCGACCTCCGAACGGTAGCCCCGCGCGAGGAAGCAAACCTTCTCGACGCCATCCGCCGCACCTGTCATGATCAAAAGCCTGATTCTTGCCCCAGTCTGGGCTGGCAAACAATTTAAGATTGCGGCGACGCTTTGACGTTACCGGGTGATGGCACGTTTCAGAAGGTTGCCATCGCTCGATCGAAGTTGCCATCGCTCGATCGACCAAGGAGCCAGAGGATGCGTCTTTGCCGGTTCCGCTGTGACGATTTGGTGCTCACGGGCTTCTTCGCCGACAACGTTGTCATCCCCCTCGACCAGGCGGCTGAGGCTTACAGTCGCGACACCGGTGTGGAACTTCTTCTTCCCTCGACTGAGGATTTGCTCGCTCTCCTTCCACCCGACGGTAGTTCTTTTGCAATGGCGCGTGACCTCGACGCTTGGGTAACCGATCTTGATGTCTTCGCCCGTGATGAGCTGACGGTAGCGGTAGCGGACGTACAGATCCTGGTACCAATTACTAGATGTCTGTTTTGTAATTGGCCGCCCACGTCCAACTGGTCTGGACAGTCTGGGCAAGAAGGTGTTCTCTATCGTCACGCTGTGTGATGCTTTATGAGATTCGAGACACGGACGTCTCCCATGGCT
>JBKQMU010000072.1:0-2817 GCA_052146555.1 Isosphaeraceae bacterium | reverse complement strand
TACGTAGGGAGCCGAACCGCATCACCTCCGGATCCGCCGTGATGATCCTGGAGATTGGCCATTTGTTGTTGTTGATATGAATGATCGCCTCATCCCAGACCCTGGCTCGGTAGGCGTCGCCGGTCTTCCGCGCTTCGAGGGCCCGCTCGAGGGCATGGCCGGCGAAGTCCCGCACTTCGGTGCGGTGCAGCTCGGCCTCTTCCCGCCCGGCCTCCTCCTTGCGCCGGCCGGCGAGCCAGCTCGCTTCGGCGTCGCTCAAGTTGTGGCCGAGCTTGATCCCGTCGATCGCCGCCCGGTTCTGCTGCTGTTCGATGCGGGCCAAGTTGTTCCGACGAACCGTCTCGTAATCCACACCCATGGTCAAGTTCCTAGTGGGAAGAAGTTCCTGGTTGCTAGTTAGGTCAGTTCATATCTAGGAACTAACAACTAACAACTAACAACTACACTCCAAGTCCCGGAAAGATTTCTAAGTCCCCGAACGCAAAGCACGGGAATGGCTCGCCGGCGGGCTCGACCTGGTGCACGGGCTCGACCTCGGGCCCGGCCGTCGGCTCGGGCTCGACTGTCATGACCGGCGCGCACGGCGGCGTCGCCGGCGGCACAGCCAGGGCAACACACTCAGGACGATCCACACGGCTGTGATCCATTGGCTCATCGACTTGCTCCACCGGCGTCATCTCCGCTTCAGAGAGGGCCTCGACGACTGCATCCACATCCTGCTCGCAGCCCCCGATCCGGAAGTTGTGGACCCGGATCATCTCCAGCAGTCTGGCAGCCATCAATCGATGCGTCGTCTCCGCATCCAGGTCGGCCAGCACCTCGGACAACGTCCTCAGCACGCGACCGTGGAGCGTCTCGGCGTCGAGCGGTGGATCGGGCTGGCCGGCGGCCGGCGGCGGCTCCTGGGGCACGCTAGCGGCCTTCCTGGATCTTCCCGGGTTGCCGGGCTTGAACCGGGTCCCTGGTGATGGGTCCTTGTTCACGGGGCTTTCCGTTGCGTTTCCGTTCCTGTCCGTTGGAACGGATAGATTCTTTTCATCCGCGGCGGGAGTTGACGGCCTTGAACTTGGCGTCCCGGGCCGCGGCCGCGGCCTGCTCCCTGGCGGCCCGCTCGGCGTCCAGCCGCTGCCGGAAGAGCGCGAGATCATCCTCATCCCACATCATCTGGCCGTAGGTGGGATCGATCTTCGCTCGAAGGTTGCCCTTGGCTGTCTCGATATACACCGAAGTCGGAGTCACGCCCAGCACTCGCGCGGCACTGCGCACGCCGTGCAGCTCGCCCATGATCGTCCCCATGAAACTAGGATACGGTGCGTAATTACGCCGCGTTCCCGATTCTGCCCCGTCCGGGCCTGTCCTGCCAGCCGGCAGAGGAGACGCTGGGGTCCGGCGGCGCACTGGCGGATGGCGGCCGGGGTAGAGCGTATACCGGCCCCGCTTGCGAAAAGATTAATTGACACCACACTATCGGAACGGTACGATACCTCGGGTTTAGCCCACATCCATGCCGGATGTAGGCTAAACCTTCCATCGGATGATGCGTCACTGTTGATTGGACGTCGGCGCCACATCGGGTCCGTTTGTAGCGCCAACCTGGGAGTCGATCATGCCCAGACGGAAAAAGCCCGATCTGACGGCGGAAATGCGAGCCAAGCTCTTCAAGGGAACCTCGGTCGAACATCCACGCAGGCTCCATAAGCAATGCGAGATCGATCGTGCCGCGCATGACCTGGCCATGGACGACATCGAGAAGGAGACCAGGAAAACGCGTAATGACGATCACCAACGGCGGCTCGCAGCACACCGGGCGGAGGCAGCTCGCGTCGAAGCGAAGCGCCGGGAAGAAGAGATCCGACATGGCCAATGGCTTTTGCACCCCCCGTCGGACCGGAGGACTCAGAACGACGGAGGAACGACCCCGCCTGTGTCACCTGACAGACCGCCTGTGTCACCTGACACACAGCCTGTGTCACCTGACACACAGGATTGGAGTGAGATCATACGAGCACGTATTATTGCCGATGGCTGGCCGGCCTATGCACTAGGACGTGAGGCTGGAGTCCACCCGAGCATCGTTCAGCGGTTTCTGGCCGGACAGAGGGGACTCACGCTTGAGACGGCCTGTCGGTTAGGCGCCGTGCTCGGCCTCTGCTTGACATTGATACTTATAGATGAACCTGCAACGCATGAGGAATAGTTATGTCCACCGAGCTCGCCCCCGTCTTCGAGTTCTCCGCCGAGCTCGCCTCCACCACGGAGGATGTGATCGGGGCCTGGCTGGCCGGCCGCAACGCCGCGACGCGCCGCGGCTATCTCTCCGACCTCGGACAGTTCGCCCTCTGGGCAAAGGCCCCGTCATCCCACGCCGCGGTCGACGCCCTGTTGCGGATGAGCCCGGGCGTGGCCAACCGGATCGTCCTGGGCTACCAGGCCCACATGGTCGAAGCGGGCCTGTCGTCTTCGACCATCAACCGCCGTCTCTCCGCCATCCGCAGCATGGTGCGGTTCGGCCGCAAGATCGGGGTCATCACCTGGTCACTTGATGTCGAGGGGGTCAAGAGCGAAGCGAAACGCGACATGCGCGGGCCCGACCTGGCCGATACCAGGCTGCTCTTCCGCGCGGCCGGTCATTCCGGCGACGGCAAGCGAGCGAAGAGGGACCGGGCGATCGTGGCCCTGCTCTTCGACCTCGGACTGAGGCGCGCCGAGCTCTGCGGGCTCGACCTGGCCGACGTCGAGCCCGGCCAGCTCGGTCAGGCGGCGGCCGTCTGGGTGGTCGGAAAGGGCCATCGGGAGAAGCAGCGGATGACGGTCCCG
>JBKQMU010000071.1:0-8757 GCA_052146555.1 Isosphaeraceae bacterium | reverse complement strand
GACCCGCTCGAACGCCAAAAAGTCCTCGTCTTTGGTGAAAAGCAGTCTCCGGCCCACGCCTCGGTTGAGAACGTGGAAAACCATCCCCCCCCCGGAGAATGTCGCCTCGGTCGTGACATTCACGGCTTTTTATCAAGATATCCCAGCTTTGTCAATTTGGTGGCTGTCACCTTTTCAGCCTGTCACCTTTTCAGCCTGTCCTTTTCAGCCTGTGGTGGCTGTCACCTTTTCAGCCTGTTCTGAAAATCCCGCAGCAAAGTTTTCAGATCGTCCGCGGTTGAGCCGGTCGGTTTGGGTTGTTCCTGGGCCTGGAATTGGGCCAGTGCAGCAATCGCCAGTTCTTCTTTGCCTGACCAACGCCGGTAGATCGTGGGTTTGGTCGTGTTTGCGTCAGCAGCGATGGCGTCGATCGACATACGGGCGTAACCATGTTCGGATAGGTGGCGCAGAGTTGTCGTCAGGATCGACCCGTCCGTTTCCGTGGACCTGGGGCGTCCGAGCGGATTCTTCGTTTCGTCAGTTGGCTTGTTCATGACCTGAACAGTCCCTGAGAATCACGTTCGGCCCGGTGGTCTTGACACTATTTACGATGCTGTATAGTAATATTATTCGCAAGGCCGATCACCGGATCGGTCGCCGGTTCCGAATCCTTGGGAGAACATGAATGTCAGCCAACCTCAACGTCAGCCGCAGCAAGCCCAAACAGATTCTGATGGTCGTCGCCAATCCCTCACAGGCGACCACGACGGGCTGGCCCGTGGGATTGTGGGGTTCAGAGTTGACGCACCCTTACTACGAGTTTACCGAAGTGGGATACGAAGTGACCATTGCCAGTCCCCAGGGAGGCAAGGTCGCTCTCGACGGATTCAGCGACCCCCGCGACCCCAGCGGTTATTGCGCCCACGATCTGATCAGCATGGGGTTCTTGCACACGCCGAAGCTGGCGGCGCTCCTCGATCAGACGAAGCCTCTCAGCGAAGTGCGGGTGTGCGACTTCGATGCGGTGGTTGTAGCGGGCGGACAGTCACCGATGTTCACTTTCCCCAAGGAGAAGCGGCTGCACCAGCTTCTCGCCGAGTTTTACGAGGCCGAGAAGGTGACGGCGGCGCTTTGCCACGGCGTCTGCTCGTTCTTGGGCGTGACGCTCTCCAGCGGCGAACCGCTCATCAAGGGCAAGACGATGACGGGCTTCTCAAATGCCGAAGAAGACACGGTCGATCAGATGGTCGGGCAGAAGTTCATGCCGTTCCGCATCGAAGACGAGGCCAGGAAGCTGGGAGCGAATTTCATCTCGGCGGGCGTCTTCCGCTGCTTCGCCATTCGGGACGGTCGGCTCGTCACCGGCCAGCAACAGAATTCCGGCTCGGCTACGGCCAAACTGGTCATCGAAGCACTTGGCGTCTAACCACCTGTACCCACAAGGAGGATGACATGAAAATCGCATTTATCGGTTACGGTCAGGTCGGCGGTCCCCTGGCGAATCACTTGCAGCGTGCCGGTCACGAGGTCACTCTCACAGCCAAGGACGCCAATTCCACGAGCGTCAATAATGCCCTGGCCAAGAACGCCAATCTGCGAGTCGGCACGCCAAAGGAAGCGGTCAACGCCGCTGAAGTGGTGTTCCTGGCAACGCCCTTTCGGGCAAACGAGGGGGCACTGAAGGACGTGGCTGTTGAACTCAAAGGAAAGATTCTGGTGGATTGCACCAATCCGGTTGGCCCGAATCTCACCCACGGCCTGAACAACGTGCAATCCGGCTCTGAAATGATCCAGAAACTCGTGCCGGATACCCAGGTCGTCAAAGCTTGCACAATCTACGGGTTCGAGAATTTTGAAAACAGCTCCTACCCTGGCTACAACGTCAAGCCGGTTATGATGTTTTGCGGCAAGGACAAAGACGCCAAGAAAGCTGTCGGCGGTCTGATTTCGCAGCTTGGTTGGGAGCCACTGGATATTGGCGGCATCGAGCAAGCCTTGCATCTCGAACACATAACGCTGCTGTGGGTGCGTATGGTACGTGTCGACGGCCAGTCGCCCAACATGGTTTGGGCCTTGTTGCGACGATAGGTTTCCGGCAGTGCTTCAAGGCTTGCATTGAAACAGTCAAAAAGAAAGAAAGGACATGCAAAGTTAAATCAACACACCACAAACACCACTGGCATCGGCAAGGGGCGGATCGAAGCCCCGGCCGATGGCGTCTTCGCCATCGCCATGACGCTGCTCATCCTGGAGGTCAAGGTCCCCGCCCTGCTGCCGGACCAGATCGAGCAGCTTCCGCATCGACTGCTTCAACTCTGACCCAAGATCGCCGGATTCGTCATCAGCTTTCTGATCTGCGGCGTTTATTGGGTCGGCCATCACGCCCAACTGCAATACGTTCGTCGCTCCGACCGCATTTTCATGTGGCTGAACATCGTCTTTTTGATGGCGATCTCGGCGATTCCATTTTCGGCGGGGTTAATCGGCGAGTACCCGCGAGAACCGGATGCAATACGGGTGTACTGCGGCAACCCGATTCTGGCGGGAATCGTCCTCTTCGGGCAATTGCGATATGCTGCCGGACGAGGGCAATTCTTCGACCACGTTATTGACGCACGGTACGAGTTGGTCAGGGGGGGCGAGGGGGATTTAGTTCCGGTCGCGCGCGGAGCCAGCGCACTGTCGTTGCTACAAGTTTACGACATGAAGATCGATTTGATCCGATCCGCCGGCCTCGACTTCGCGAAGCGACCCGGCCCGGGGAGTTTCGGATGGTGGGATCGCTCAAGGCGGAGAGCCGCACCCAGCGGAATCATGGTCCGACACCGGCTAGCCCCCCTTGCTTCAAAGATTCGCCTCCGGGGGACATTGAACGCAGGGCGTTTGCCTGTTCCCCGCAAAACGAGGCCGCAATGAAGAACGGCCCCTTCCGAATTCCCATAACGTCGGGCGTTTGCCTCTTGACACGACTCTCTTGAAATGAAGAAAGTAAGGAGTCAAGTGACATCGATAAATACGGAAATCATGGTTTGTGTGCATTTGACGAATATCCCCAATTGGGAGGGACCCATGGCCAAGGTGAATGGCCGCGAGATCCAGTTTGCGGGAACGACTTGGTACGCTCAAACGGGACAAGCTGGCCCACAACTTAACAACTGGTCTGATTCGCGGGAAAATGTTATGGTTGACGATCGTGGATATTTACATTTGCGCATCTTAAAAGACAAACAGGCGACATGGTACAGTTCCGAAATCAAGTCACAGGATACATTCGGCTACGGAGAATATACATTTTATGTTTCAAGTCAAATCGATTTGTTTGATCCGTATGTTGTAATCGGAATGTTTTCCTGGTCTGCTGATATTAATGAGATCGATGTTGAGATTACATCCAATTTTAAAGACCCACAGACTGAACCAGATCCAAAACTAAGAAGGTTGTATCATACGGTGCATCTGCCTAAGAGCTTAGACGTTCCTAAGTCTTACGACTTATCTTATCCAAATTATGATTCAAATCTTGGTAGGGAAACAACTCATAAATTTATATGGGAGCCAGGCAAGGTCACATGGCAAGCCTATTATGGTCATATGCCTAGCCCGTCTTCCCTGATCAAAGGCATGGAAACATGCTATGACAAGACTTCACAGCCGATCCCCGGAAATTCACACTTGCTGATCAACTTTTGGCTTGTGAACCCAGGATATGCGACGACCGAGAAACCTCCGAAGGGTCCACTTAATGGGCAGGGCGCCGAACTGGTCATCAGGAACGCAATGTTCCCGAAAGGATCCTAGTCGAGGTGAATCGTCCGGAAACGCCAGCGCTGCATGCGACTTTGCCCATTCGGTGAGATATAGCTTCATTCGAGGAGGGCAATGGCTAGGGAAACATTGCGCGTCCTATTCTACTCTACATGTGGCGCGCTCACGATATGATGAGCCGTATGCCCGAAAGGGCAAGTGCGAATCTGTGGGAGCCCTGGGGGAGCAATCTCCCGGGGCTACCCGGATTGGAAATCCAATTTCCCCCCCCTCCCCCGCCGGCACGACTTCTGTTTGAACGCGCCTAGGATCTCCTTCGCTTGACGAAACAAAAGAGGCTGGCAGCGCCGATCCCCAGGAGTGTCAGCGTCGAGGGTTCAGGAACCGTGCCGCTCGCTAAGGAGAGGACGACGTTGTCCAGTCCCGCTAAGGCTGTCTGTACCGGGGTGCCATTGAGGAAGGTGATCGTCGTAGTGGGGCCCACGGCGACGAACGAGGTCGTAAACTGCTCCCAGTTCACGAAACCAGGGGTTGCGTTGGAGTTGGTGTAGCTGACGCTCGGGCCGCCGTTAATACTCAAGTCGTCGGTGGCGGGAGTCGAATAGAAGGAACCCCCATCTGCGCGACCGACGTAAAACGAGAGGTCATAGGTCTGGCCAACCGTCGTGGAGACGGTCTGGGTTACACCACTGGTTGGCCCCGAGTTGAAGGCCCCCGTAAGATCCATGGAATTGAGACCCTGCTGCGCGTTGAAGGCGGTGATCCCGTTGAAAGGTTCCGCGTAGGTCGTCTGGACCAGGTCCACGTTTACACCTACAGCGGTCCAGCCAGCGCTGCCGATTGGCTGACCCCCGTTATATAGGTGGTCTGTGCCAGGAGGGATGACGGGGTCCTCAAAGCTGCCGTTGACGAGCAGGTTGCCAGCCTGCACTCGGCCCGTCCCACTCACGAGGGCCAGCAACACCGCTGCGATCGCAAGTCGATACTTCATTGCGCAAATCCCTTCATCACTAAAGTACGCTCGTTCAAATGATGCATCGTTGACCCATGCGTTCCATAGGGCCGGCGGTCTGCACCCGCACTTGCCACCATGCGAGAGGTAATGTTACCCCCCTCACCTGCCCATGCAAGCAAAATGTGGTTGCGTGGCGAAAAAAAAGAAAAAGAAAAGTGCAGGACATGCGCGGCTACACACAATTACACACGGGCTGAACCTGTCGTGGAGATCTTGAGTCCCGGCATGTCGGAAACGAGGAAAATGACATGCACAGCTATCTTGTTTTCGAAAGGAAAGAAAAGTTTCTTGACTTCGACCTGGTTCTTCCCACAGGAGAAAAGCCGATAGCGTACACCCTGCGTTCAGCCAGCCACAAAAAGAATAAAAGGATATGCATTGTTATCCATAACTATCCAGCGAGCGCAACCCGTGGAGGGGAAAAAGGACGGGCCGCTGGATGCGTTGGCTGCTGACGGACCATGTCCACTCTAGCGGGCACGTTAGGTTTCTGCTCGGATGATAGTGCTACCCCGTTCCTGGTCGTGGCCTTGGCGGTCCTCGGGCTTCTCGAGTTGAGCCTGGTGCTGGGGCTGGGTTCGAACCGGGTCCGGCGGTAACGGCGGCCGGGAGGGCACGGACGCGTGGGGGCACTGCATTCGGACGACCTGACCGTCTTCTTCCTGGGGCTGGCGGCGCTGCTGGGCGCGGCCCATGTCCTCGGCGCGGCGGCCCGCCGCCTGGGCCAGCCGCCCGTCATCGGCGAGATCGTCGCCGGCCTGCTGCTCGGCCCGACCGTCCTGGGTTCGCTGGCCCCCCACTTCCAGGCGTGGCTGTTCCCCCGCGAGGGCCCGGCCGCGGTCGCGCTGAACGCCGTGGTCGCGCTGGCCGTGGCGCTACTGCTCTCGGTCGCCGGGATGAGGGTGAACCTCTCGTCGGTCTGGCGGCAGGGTTGGGCCGCCCTGGCGGTCGCCCTGGCGGGCCTTTTGGTGCCCCTGCTCATCGGGGGTCTCCTGGCCTGGCTCATGCCGGGTTGGTGGGGGATTCCGCTCCAAGGGATGCCTCACCTGTTCGCCGTCTTCTTCGGGACCGCCCTGGCCGTCAGCGCCCTGCAGGTCATTGCCAAGGTCCTGCTCGACATGGACCTGTTCCGGACCGATTTCGGCATGCTGGTCCTCGTGGCAGCCACGGTGAATAACCTGCTGGCCTGGCTGATCTTCTCGGTCGTCCTGGGTGGCCGGGCCGGTGGGCACTCGATCGCCTACACCACAGCCCTGACCGTTGGCTTCGTCGCGCTGATCCTGACGCTGGGACGGTGGGCGGCCGATCGGGCGATGCCCTGGGTCCAGGCCCACCTGGCGTGGCCCGGCGGGATCCTCGGGTTGCTGGTGCTGACGAGCTTGGTCGGGGCGGCGACCACCGAAGCGATCGGCATCCACGCGATCTTCGGGGCCTTCCTGGTCGGGATCGCCATGGGCGACTCACACCATCTCCGCGAGCACACCCGGCACATCGTCCACGAGTTCGTCGAGGGGGTACTGGCTCCGGTCTTCGTGGCCGCGATCGGGCTGGAGGTGAACTTCGTCACGAACTTCCACCCGTGGCTGGTCCTGCGGATCCTGGTGCTCGGCACGGCGGTCAAGGTCCTTGGGTGCGGGTTGGCCGCCCGGTTGGTCGGGACGCGCGGCGCGGAGGCGTGGGCGGTGGCTGGGCGATGAACGCCCGCGGCGAGTTAGGAATCGTGCTGGGACTTCTCGCCTGGCAGGCGGGGGTGATCCACGAGCGACTGTTCGTCGCCCTGGTCACCCTGGCCGTCGTCACCTCGGCCCTCGCCGGGCCGATGCTGAAGCGGCTGCTCCGGCGGGAGCAGGCGTGGTCGCTGGCGTCGTTGCTCGACAGCCGCCTCTGCCTTATCGACCTGGCGGCGAGCGACTGCCCGGAGGCGATCCGGCGGCTGTCGGCCCTGGCCGCCGAGCGGGCGATGCTCAGCCCGGATTGGGTGGCCGAGGCGGTGCTGCGGCGAGAGGCGGCGATGGGGACCGGGATCGGCCACGGGGTCGCCGTGCCGCACGCCCGGCTGTTGAACCTGAAGGCCCCTCTGATCGTGGCCGGGTTGTCCAGGCAGGGTCTGGGCTTCGACGCACCCGACGCCGAGCCGGTGCGACTGGTCTTCATGGTCCTGACACCACAGGACGATGCCGGGGCCCAGGTGCAGATCCTCGGCTCGATCTCGCGGCTGGTCCGTGACCCGGAAGTGCGGCGGGAGGCGATGTCGGCCCGGACGCCAACGGCCCTGCTGGCGGCGCTGCGCATCGCCGACTCGCTCCAGAGGTCGAATATGGCCGGGGAGGCCGCTCCGGGAGTCAGGGACGACTGGGACCGGCAGCGGTCGTGACTTCGCGGCGGAATGTGGGGGGGCGAGGGGGATAAAGTGAACTGTAATCGCAGGCTGGATAAGATGGGGCATGGGAGTCCCGATCCTCTGAGAACACAAGCTTGCCTATGTTCTCCAGCTTTGTGGTCTGCTCCCCAAAAACTGGTCCAGCCGAAATGGGAGTCTCTCTGTAGGATGAGCCACGGAGGGACTCATGAGAAGGCGAAGGACCGCCGAGGAAGTGGCGCGGTTATTGCGCGAAGCAGACCGCGACCTGGCCAAAGGACTCACCGTCTCGGACATCTGTCGCAAGATTGGCGTTGCCGAGACAACCTATTACCGGTGGCGCCAGCGGCATGCCCCGGAGCAGGTCAATGCGGATCGCCGGTGTCGGGAACTGGAACTCGAGGTGGAACGCCTCAAGCGGCTCGTCGCCGAGTTGCTCTTGGACAAGCAGATGCTCCAGGACATCGCCAAAAAAAAGTGGTGAGCCCCAACCAGCAGCGGGCTGCCGCGGACTATCTGGGCGAGCGATACAAGGTTTCGCAGCGACGCATCAGCCGCGTGATGGGGCGGTCGCGTTCGGTCCTGCGATACCGACGCAGCCGCCGAACTGACGAGCAGCCACTCAGCCGGGAGATCAAGCGGTTGGCTCGGCGCCATCCGCGTTACGGCTACCGGCGGGTACACGCCTTGCTGGTCCGCGGGGGCTGGTCGGTGAACCTCAAGCGGGTCCGCCGACTCTGGATCGGCCTGGGGCTTCGGAGACCCTTGAGGCTGAGAAAAACCAGGAAATTGGGCCCTAAACCGGGGACCAGCGGCAACAGTTGCGTCCAGCAACCGGCCCGGTTCAAGAACGATGTGTGGACATGTGATTTTATTCACGACAGGACGGCGGCAGGGCGTCCGCTCAAGTGGCTGACGTTGGTGGACGAATATACTCGGGAGTGTCTGGTGCTGCATGCGTCGGGATCCTTGAGCGGGGTCGAGGTGCGGAGGATCTTGGCCCGGGTGATGGGACGGCGAGGGGCGCCGACACGCATAAGGAGTGATAACGGTTCTGAGTTTATTTGCGCGGCGCTGGTGGACTGGTTGCCGGGGGTGGGGGCGAAGTCGATCCCGGTGGCCGCGGCAAGCCCCTGGGAGAATGGATATATCGAATCGTTTCACAGTCGGTTGCGTGACGAGTTCTTGGAGCGCGTAGAATTCGAGGACGTGGCGGATGCTCGAGCGAAGGCGTCCTGGTACCGGCGGGAATACAACGCGGTCCGGCCTCACAGCTCACTGGGCTACGCGACGCCGAAGGAGTTCAGCGCGGCTTGTGACGAGAAGGGAAACCGTCAGCGTACCACGGGACGCACACGTAGTCGCATGTAGATTCTCAGGGCAGTCTCCCATTAGAGGTGGACCAAAAAATGGGGAGCAGTCCACAGCTTGGCGTAGACGTTGCTGACGCCGTTGTATGAAGCCTGGGCCTGCCAGGTGCCCGTTAACCAGCTCGTCGAGACGGGGGTCCAGCCAGGGCCAGCGCGCACTTTGAGTAGTCTTGGCAATCTGGGTACTTGCGCCCTGGGCCGGTTATTTGTATACCGTTCTCCGTGTTGCTACATTCACGGCGCACGGAGAACGACCAATGGTAGACAGT
>JBKQMU010000070.1:0-13534 GCA_052146555.1 Isosphaeraceae bacterium | reverse complement strand
AGCAACAACGCGGGAGAGCCTGGTTTGGTCGCAAGTCACAGCGGTTTGAACGACTCCTCTATCCACCACGGCCCTATATACGACGCCAGGCGGCTGTGGCCGGGAACTTATGAAACAGACATCTAGCGCGGCTTGACCTGGCCGCGGCGACTGTCACAATTGGCAAAACCGCTTCAAAACTCCGGCCGGCTCAGGGATGCTGGCGATGGCCAGCCACGGATTGCCGGCAAGGGGAAGCACAAAGCCGCCGGGGGGCAACCGAATGACGCGGAAGACGAAGCGAGGAAGCCGGTCTCGGGCGCCGCTGACTCTTGTCTTGCTCTGTTTGAGCATGGCGAGAGTGGCCATGAGCGACACGATCACGATGAAAAACGGGATTGTTTACCGGAGCCAGGGCTCCCCCGATAGGGACGGCACGCTCGTCTTCCTCTGGGACGGTCTCAAGCGAACCGTGATCCGCGACTCGAAGATCGAACGAATCGTGGGCGACAGCGCGTTGCGCACGGGCGAGAAGTTTCAGATCGTGCAACCCCTGGTGGTGCACGCCGGAGCCATGCCCAAAGAGGTCATCAGCGTTCAGGCCGGACCGTGGAACGACAAGGGCCGCCGGTCGTTCCGCTATGTCGGATCGAACCCGAACCGCCCGGTATCGATGGAGCAGGCGTTGATCGAGATCGGCCCGCACATGGTCAAGTATCGCGGCGTGGATGGTTTTTGGCTGGGCCAGCTTGCGACCTCCCAGGTTCCCCGCGCCGTGATCGCCGGCTTGCTCGGTCATGTCGAGCAGAACGACCAGGCAGAGCGCGAGCGTGCGGCGCGGTTTCTAATGGATGCCGGGTGGTACACTGAAGCCCGGGCCGAGCTGGACCGCTTGATCCACGATTTTCCTCGCACCGATCTGGCCGAGCGCGCCGCCGGGGCGCGCGGCTTCATCATCCAGGCCGCGGCGACTTACCGGCGGGCTGAGGTCGAGCAGTGCCGCCGGGCACTCCAGTTTCACGCCGCCAGCTCGCTCCTAAATAGCTTTAGCGAGAAGGAGATCGGCACCGAGCTTTGGATCGAGGTCCGGGACCTCATGCGGCGCGACGACGAGCTGCGGGCCGGCGATACGGCTCTGGCCACCGAGCTGCGCAAGCTCGAGGGCAAGTTGCCAGCGGCGACGCGCGGGACCTGGAAAAAGCGGGTCGCCGAGGTAGCCAAAGGACTCGACGAGGCCCCCGAGGCGGTCCGCGACCGCTTTGGAGCCTGGCGCAAGGCCCGCGCTGCAGCTTCTTCCAGCGATGAAAGCCTCCTGGCCCTGGCGATGTCGGGGTTCGTCGTCGGCAGTGACGAGGCCGTTTCCGAGCTCAAGCAGGCTGATGCCCTCTGGCAGGCTCGCGACCTGATTCACGACCACCTGGCCGCGGAAGAGGCCAGCGCGCGCGAGGATATCGTGGCCAAACTCGAAGGGCTTGGCTGGCCTGAAGGCGAGGGACTGCCGGAAGGCTATCGCAAGCTTGAGCTGGCCACGCGGCTGGTCCGGCTCATGCCGCCTCCGCTCTCGGATTTGGGCCAGGAGCCGGGAAAGTCACTCCTGCACAAGCTGAACGAAGACCAGGAACAAGCGGCCACTGAGTACATTGTCCGGCTGCCGCCGGAGTATCATCCGCTTCGCTCCTATCCCGCGCTTCTGGTCATGCATTCGGGTCAGGGACCACAATCGGCTGTGGACGCCTGGGCCGCCGAGGCGAGCCGCCGGGGATACATCGTCATTGCGCCCGAGTATGCCGTGCCCGGCCAGCCTGCCGACTACCATTACTCACCGAGCGAACATGCGGCCGTCGAACTTGCCTTGCGCGATGCGCTGAGGCGATATGCGATCGACAGCGACCGCGTGTTCATCGCCGGGCAGCTCTCCGGCGGGAACATGGCCTGGGACCTGGCGCTGGGGCATCCTGACCTCTTCGCCGGGGCCATCGTCCTCTCTGGAGCGCCGGCGTACTACGTTCCACGCTACCTGGGGCAGCACGAACGCCTGCCCCTCTACTTCGTCGTCGGCGATTTGGCGCCCGCCGCGACCGAGATCTTCTTCGGTAACTACTTGAAGCCGATGATTCTCAAGGGTTGGGACGCTACCTACGTAGAGTATCATCGCCGCGGCCTCGAGGAGTTTCCCGAAGAGATCTCCACCATCTTCGACTGGATGGACCATCACCGCCGAGACGCGGTGCCCAAGTCGTTCGATGCGGCGACTGCCCGCACCTGCGACAACCGGTTTTACGGCGTTGTGGTACACGAGTTCTCCGCCGGCAGATCGACCGCGCCCGAGGCCGTCGAAATTTTGGGTCAGAATCTTAGCCCGGCGACCCTGAAAATGAGAACCAGCGCCCTGGGCAACTTGCTGAACCTGAAGTCCGCCGGGATCATGAAGCTCGATGTCTGGGTCAGTCCCCGGATCATCGATTTCAAGCGCAAGCTGGAGGTTCGCGTCAACGACAAGCCCCGGTTCAAAGGGCTGGCCCCGCTCTTGCTCGGCCCCCTGCTCGAGGATCTCCGCCTGCGGGGCGACCGCCGGCAGATTTACTGGATGAAAGTGCCCGTCGGCTAGATTTTTTCAGTCTCTCGAAGTGTCTGTTCTGGGAGTTGCCCGTGGTTGAACCAGAAACGCCGCAGTGGGTCCGTGACGCGGTCTTTTACCAGATCTTTCCCGACCGCTTCGCACGGAGCGTGTCGGTGTCCAAGCCGGGGCATCTCGATGAGTGGGGCGCCCCGCCCACCTATCATGGCTACCAGGGGGGCGACCTGGTCGGCGTGGTCGACCATCTCGACTACCTGGAAAACTTGGGCATCACGGCCATCTACTTCACGCCCGTCTTCCAGTCGGCCTCGAACCATCGCTACCACACTCACGACTACGAAAAGGTCGACCCGATGCTCGGCGGCAACGGGGCTCTCCGCCGGCTCATCGACGAAGCCCACCAGCGGGGAATCAAGGTCGTGCTCGATGGCGTCTTCAACCACGCCAGCCGAGGGTTCTTTCAGTTCCACGACATCATGGAAAACGGGCCTAACTCCGCCTATGTCGACTGGTTCCACGTGCGCGAATTTCCCCTCAACGCCTACGACGTCCACAAGAAACCCAACTACGGCGCCTGGTGGGGCCTGCGGGCCCTGCCCAAGTTCAACACGGCCAGTCCCCGGGTGCGCGAGTTCCTCTGGGGCATCGCGCGGAAGTGGATCGATTTCGGCATCGACGGCTGGCGGCTCGACGTTCCCAACGAAATCGACGACGACGCGTTCTGGCGTGAGTTCCGCATCCGGGTGAGGGCCGGAAACCCGGAAGCCTACATCGTGGGCGAGGTCTGGACCGACGCCCCCCGCTGGCTCAAGGGAGACATGTGGGACGCGGTGATGAACTATCAATTCACCAAGGCCTGCATCGCGTTCTTCATCGGGAAAGAAGCGAACGAGCAGGAGCTCAAGCACACCGCGCTTTTTCCCCCCGGCCCGTCGGGCGCTGAGCCGTTTGCAGCGGCCATCAATCGGCTCATCGGCCTCTATGCGCCCTCGGTCACGGCTGTGATGCTCAACCTCCTGGCCAGCCATGACATGGCCCGGTTCCTGACGCTGGCCCGGGGCGATCTCTCCGCGCTCCGGCTGGCGACCACCTTCCAGATGACCTATCCGGGTGCTCCGTCAATCTATTACGGCGATGAGATCGGCATGAAAGGTGGTCACGACCCGTTCAACCGGGGAGCCTTTCCCTGGCACCAGCCGGAAAGCTGGGACACCGAGCTTCTGCACGAGTTTCAGCGGTTGATCGCGCTGCGACGATCGAGCCCGGCGCTGCGGCGGGGCAAGTTCCAGATCGTCCATGCCGCCGGAGAACTGCTCGTTCATGCGCGCCAGCTCGGCGACGAGACCGTGCTTGTTGCCTTCAACACGGCAAAATCCACCCGGCGGCTCAAGCTAGATCTGCAGGGGCTATTGGCCGAGGGAGCCATCCTGGAAGACGCCTGGACGCACCAGACGCACCGCCTCGAGGGCACCCATCTGGGTCTGGAGCTCAACGCTCGAGAGAGCCAGATTCTGGTCACTCCGCGGCAGTCGTGAAATCGAGATCCGGTTTGATTCCCTGGGCATCATGAACATTCACCGCGTTCCCCCTCCCTGGCTGCTTCCCGAAGGCGTGAATATCCCGCTCTGGGAATACTTGCACACGCCGCGGCTGGCCGTCGAGGAAGACGCCTACTTCGCGGGGCACCCTCTTTTCGAATCCGATGCGCAGATTCTCGACGACCATTTCACCTCGCCCGGGCGGCTGGTGGATCTGGGCAGCGGCGCTGGGCGGCACGCGATCCGGTTTGCGGGGCGCGGGTTCCAGGTCGTCGCCATCGATCTCTCTCGCTCCATGCTCCAGACCGTCCGCCGCAAGGCGGCCGACGAAGACGTCTCGCTCCTCACGATCCAGGCAAACTTGTGCCGGCTGGGATGCCTTCGCGACGACGCTTTCGATTACGCCCTGTCAATGTTCAGCACCCTGGGCATGATTCGCGGTCGCGCCTCGCGCCGCAGTGCCCTGAAAGAGACTGCACGCATTCTCCGCCGGGGCGGGCGATTGGCCCTCCACGTCCACAATCTCTGGCTCAATCTCCGCGATCCTCAGGGTCGATTGTGGCTCTTGGGCCAGATCAGCCGGGCACTACGCTTCCAGAGCAACCTGGGCGATCGCCGGATGACTTACCGCGGCATTCCCGGCATGGAGGTACACCTGTACCGCTTCGGCGAGCTTTCAAGAGAGCTGAAAGCCGCCGGCCTACGGATCGAGCACGTCATCCCGCTGCAAGACGTCTCCTACGCGCCGATTCCCCGTCCCTGGCTGCTGCATACCTTGCGGGCAGGGGGCTGGATCGTCTTCGCGCGCAAGCCGTGAGAGCGCGTCGGCCACAGCGTTGGGTGGCTGTGGTTGAGCAGACTGACACCACGGCAAAACTTTCGCATGGCTCCAATCCCATGTTCGCTGCGGCATTCTGCCCCAGCCACCCGACGAAAGCTGGGCGATTCGCTTACACTCCCAATTCGTCCCGCACGGCGGTGAACGCGTCGATCGCGAACTGCAAGTCTTCGCGACTGTGGGCGGCCGAGACTTGAACCCGGATCCTCGCCTTGCCGTGTGGGACCACCGGATAGGAAAAGCCGATGGCGTAAACGCCTCGTTCCAGCAGCATCTCGGCCATCCGGCCGGCCAGGGCGGCATCGCCGATCATGATCGGTGTAATGGGGTGCTCGCCGGGAACGATGTTGAATTTGCGGCGGCTCATCTCGGCCCGGAAGAACCGAGTGTTCTCCTCGAGCCGGTCGCGTAGCTCAGTCGATCGGCGACAAAGAGCGATGGCCGCCAGCGAGGCACCCAAAATCGGTGGCGCGACCGAGTTCGAGAACAGGTACGGCCGCGACCGCTGCCGCAAGAGGGCGATGATCTCGGCCCGGCCGCTGGTGTAGCCGCCGCTGGCGCCGCCGAGCGCCTTGCCCAGCGTGCCGGTGAGAATGTCGACCCGGCCCATGACGTCGTGGTACTGGTGCGTGCCCCGCCCCTCCTTGCCTAAAAAACCCACCGCGTGCGAATCATCGACCATCACCAGCGCCCCGTACTTCTCGGCCAGGTCGCAGATGGACTTCAGATCGGCGATGATGCCGTCCATCGAGAAAACGCCGTCGGTGGCGATGAGCTTGAACCGAGCGTCCCGGGCATCGTTCAGCTTGGCCTCCAGGTCGGCCATGTCGTTGTTCTTGTACCGGAAGCGCTGGGCCTTGCACAAGCGGATGCCGTCGATGATCGACGCATGGTTCAGCTCATCGGAAATCACCGCGTCCTCGGCGTCCAAGATCGTCTCGAAGAGGCCGCCGTTGGCGTCCCAGCACGACGAATAAAGGATCGTGTCGTCGGTTCCCAGAAACTCGCTGATCGCCCGCTCAAGCTGTTTATGCGGCTCCTGCGTGCCGCAGATGAACCGCACCGACGCCATGCCGTTGCCCCAGCGATCCAGCGCCTCATGCGCGGCGCGGACGACTTCGGGATGATCGGCCAGGCCGAGATAGTTATTGGCGCACATGTTCAGGACATCGGACCGGCCCGAAACGCCGACGTGCGCTCGCTGGGGCGAGGTCAGCACGCGCTCGCCTTTCCACAAGCCGGCATTGCGGATCTCGGCAAGCTGAAGGGCGAGTTTCTCTTGGTAAGCGCCATACATCGTGGGAAAGCTCCTTCCCTACGCGCGCCTTCTTCCTCAGGTTATTGTCCAGTCGCGGAGGGAAGTCGGCCAGCCCCTCCCGACTCGATTCCAAGGCCAGGCCCAGGACTGTTATGGTCAGCCAGCGCCCGCCATCGCCGGGCACGTTTGATTCACGTGCAGCGTTCGAACGATCCGGGATCCCCGTCCTGCGGACCTGGCAGCAGGGGGGCCGTCCACTTTCAATGGAGTTCAAACCACATCATCACCCAAGGGTTCCTGGATCACCACGATCAGCCTCGAGCGCGCCCATCTCCGGGAAAAAATGAACCGACACCGGCTGCCTCGACACCAATCTCCCCCTGGATAGCTTCGCGGTGGCAAGCCGGTACAAAACTTTGGTAGACTCCGTCGTCTGGGAGTTGCTTGCCATGACGATACGCTTGCCTGACGATCTGGAAAGCTCTGTCCTTGCCGAGGTGGCCAGCGGCCACTTTGCATCCATCGACGAAGTCATTGCCGAAGCGCTGCGGTTTTTCCTCCAGCAGCGGAAATTGCCCGCTGTCCCCCCCGGCATGGGGCTGATCGGTGCTTTGCGGGACGATGCCGATTTGCTCGATCAGGCCGTTGACCATGCCATGAAGGTGCGCGAGGAGCGGCCGTGGCGGATGAGTCCCTTTGAATAAGGCCCTGCTCGACACGGATATCCTATCGGAAGCCGGCAAAGGGATCGATCCGAACGTTACCCAGAGCGCGATCGCCTACCGCCGGACCCATGGTTTTCTGACCCTCTCGGTCATTTCGGTCATGGAAGTGATCCAGGGCTATCAGCGAGTAGGTGGCTCCTCCCGCATCCAAGCTTTCCGCGCCGCCATCCAGTCGGAAGAGGTCTTACCTTTCGATCAAGCCGCCGCTGATCTGGCGGGACAGATTGCCGGGGAGCTGGACCGCCTCGGCCGTCCGATCGGCCGTTGTGATCCCATGATCGCCGCCGTCGCTCTTGTCCACGGGCTTGAGCTGGTCACGGGCAATACCAGCCACTACCAGCGGATTCAGCAAATCGGTTATTCCCTCACCCTGGTCAACTGGCGGATCTAAAGCGGCAATGGACCGAATGTTGCTATGGACCTCCGGCCGGAACCGGCTCCGTGCCGGGGGCCTGCAATAACTAAACACCAGGCCCGACCCCGAGACGCCGGCCTCTTGATCCGGCGCGTTGGGCCGATGTACCGTCATGGGAATCTCATCTCGACGGAGTAATTCGGACGGGAATAATACCATGGCCTTGGTGCAGAAATCGGCGGAAGGGGCCGTCGGAACGATCACGCTGGATCATCCCGAGAAACACAACGCGCTGAGTGCCGAGCTGATCTCAGACCTGCTCGAAGCGCTCGCCAGCCTCACCGATTCGGGAGCTCGCGTGGTCGTGCTGCGGTCGTATCGCGGGGCTAAGGTCTGGTCAGCGGGGCACGACGTGCGGGAGCTGCCGACCGACGGCCGCGACCCGCTGACCTACCATGACCCGCTACGGCGGGTGGTACGCGCGATCAAGGAAGCGCCGCTTCCAGTGCTCGCCATGGTCGAGGGGAGCGTCTGGGGTGGGGCCTGCGAGCTGGTCATGAGTTGCGACATGGTCGTGGCCGCCGAAGGGGCGACCTTCGCGCTGACGCCCGCGAAGCTCGGCGTGCCGTACGACATCGCGGGCGTGCAGAACTTCATGCAGTCGGTCAGCCTGCCGATCATCAAGGAAATGCTCTTCACCGCCCAGCCGATGCCCGCCGCCCGGGCTCTGCAGGCGGGGCTCATCAATCAGATCGTCCCAGCCGACCGGCTGGAGGGTGCGACTGCCGAGCTGACCGCGCAGATGACCCGGAATTCGCCGCTGGTGATAGGGTTGCTGAAGGAGGAGCTGAACGTCCTCTCTGGGGCAACCGCGCTATCCCCGGAGGGGTTCGAGCGGATCCAGGGGCTGAGGCGGCGGATCTATGACAGCGCGGACTACCAGGAGGGCATCCGATCGTTCTTCGAGCGGCGCGCCCCCCATTTCGAGGGACATTGAGACCATGTCGCGGAGGGAAGTCGGCCAGCCCCTCCTGGCTCTTTCCAGGGGCAGGCCCCGGACCGTTGTGGTCAGCCAGCACCCGCCATCGCCGGGCACGTTCGATTCACTTGCAGCGTTCGAACGATCCGGGATCCCCTTCCCGCGGACCTGGCAGCAGGGGGGCCGTCCACTTTCAATGGAGTTCAAACCACATCGTCACCCAAGGGTTCCTGGATCGTCACGATCAGCCTCGAGCGCGCCCCTGTCCCGGGGAAAAATGAACCGACACCGGATGCCTTTCGCAGGCTACTGCAACAATTAGCAGTGATCCCTTTTGCGTTTCACAACGGTTTACTACGTGATTCGCGGCGTCGTCAGCATCTTTCGAAGCGAAGGGGGAGATGGTAGCGTAGAAGGAGCTACGCTGGTAGCAACGGATGCTGAGAACTGGTAGCATCCGTGCGGCGCTTCCCAGAAAAGACGAATGTCCCCTCCAGAATGCAGAAACGGCCCGAATGCGGATGGCGGCGCTTTTTTCAAACGCAAGCACTTCAGTTTTACGAAGATGCGCGTGACACCAGCCCGGGAACTCGGGGAATATTGTAAGCTTTTTTAGGCAGAGCCCTGTCCGAGCGCGGGCTGCAATGCCGATGGACCGTCCGTTGAGCTAGGCCGTATTGACATTGTCGAGAGGCATCGCACGATGTCCGAACTCAATATGCAAAGACGAAGTCTTCAAGAATGGCAGGCTTACCAACTTCGTGCGACTATGTTCACTATCCCGAAGGCTTCACCGGTAGATCCTTCCGGCTGGTGGCAACAGGTTACCGAAGAGGAGAGAGATCGGGTCGAAGACAAGCCAAAGATAGCGCAGCATGTCGAGGAAGGGCGATGTTTTGGGGGGGTATTATCTCTCACCACCGTGGCCAATCGTATTGACTGGACGCTTTCACCCTCTATTGATGTGGAAAAGGGTCTCCAAGAATTGCCAAGCGTGGGGTCCTATATATCTGTCCGCGATGATTTCCTCGCGGCGATCTCGCGTTGGTTGCCCTCGGCACCACCAGTTCAGCGACTGGCATTTGGAGCTCTTCTGATGTTGCCCGTTTCGAGCAAGGACGAGTCCTATCGCCTGCTTGGAGCATATCTGCCGTTTTCGCCCGATCCCATGACATCGAGTGACTTGAGATATCAGATTAACCGCCCCCGTGAGTCGCGTGTCCTGACGGATCTGAAGGTAAACCGCTTGCAGGCTTGGGCATCTGCCCGCTTTCGGATTCAGGCAGGTATTTCCGGAAACGTCGGTGAAATGGTCCTCCAAGAGCAGTACGCAGTCTCACTCGAGTCAGACATCAACACCGAAGCAGCTTTCATGGGCGTTCTGCCGGCTGAGAGGCTGTCGGATCTGCTTAGCGAACTCTCTGACTACGCCACCGAATTGGCGGCAGAAGGAGACCGGCAATGATTGCTACAGAAATAGCAACCCACTACTCTCTCAGCCAAGCGCGGTGGGTCAGTCGTTTGGTCGAAGCACCTAGTACCGAAGGTGTACGGAGGGTTGAGACATTCAACCCGAGGGATCCGAACCCGGCAGCAACGGCCGATCTGAGGATCGAGGCTCCTCGGGTCGTGCCAGTCGTCGAGACTGTCGACTCGGCAAGTCCGAACCCAGCGAGAACACCGAAGCACAGATTCGAATCGAATCTTTCCTCCTTTGAGAAGGAACCGCGCGCCGCACTCCGACTTGCTTTATACAAGGTTTTTCAAGAGCCATCTCTGGGGAAGAAGCTAACGGATGAGTTGTTCCCCCTTCTGTTTGAAGGAGCACCGGCTCGACGTCGTCTTGTCTATTCAGCATTGCGGATATTCGCTGAGCCCCAAGACATACTTTCGAGCGCGTGGCGCACCTACCTGCAGGTCGGAGATGTAGAACACCTTACGACTGCAGCATCGCTGCTTGAGGATCTAGGAGCTATGTCATGGGAGACTCTACGAGCGTTCGCGCGTAACCGTTTCCCTGAGACCTCCTATTTCGTCCCTGCTATCGCGAGGCTCCCCGGAATCAACCAACAGGAACGACTAGACTTGCTTCAAGAGCTAGCGAATAGCACAGATTCAGAGCTTCGTTGGCAAGTGTACGAAGCGCTCGATTACTTCCCAGACTCGGACGTGTGCCCTCTGCTCAGGCTCATTGCTGGAACCGGCTGCTGCGACGATTCGGCGAAGACTTCGGCCGAAGAGCGGCTGCTGCTCTTGACGAACGACTAGTCGACTTCGCTCAGGCGTAAGCTCGACTGGACTGCGCACTTTTTAAGAGGGAACGACTTTGTACGGGCACCCTTACTTCGTACGGGTCGGCTCGGGCGGAGGGGAGAATTGGCTTACAGAGAAGCATCCCCCTCCCGAGAAACTTGGGCTAGACGATTTGAAGGTTAAAGGAATAGTAGTATCGACGTATCTGGTTGGCTCCGATGCCGAAGAGGCACTCGCAGTCGGAGCCCACACACTGACGAAAACCAAGGTCAAAGCTGAGGCATGCTTTGCTCTGCGCATCCGTTTTTCTGATATCCGAGAGGCCGGTGTCGGGGTCTGTGATGGGCACTTGGGTCAGACGGGCGTAGTCTGCGTCGATTATTCTCACCGCGATCTGGTCAGTGATCAACCCAAGATAACGCTACTTGCAGAAATCATCTTGAGGAAGATACGTGAGGGACAGGATCGGGTGCGAAAACTAAGCGCCTATCAAGTTAAGCTCTCCCTGAGGAAGATTATGGACTTGGGCCTCCAGGAGCGACCTTCCTTCACCGCCGAGCAATGTGAGAGCGCTCTGGGAATCACGACGCAGTGCCACGGGGCTGGCACGATAGAGCCCCGAAATCGACGTGAACAAACATGCCTAGAACTATCGAAAATCCGTATTCCTGATCATGTGACTCGCTGTCGGGCCTACCAGATCTACGAGAATCGAAGGCCGGATCACAGAACGTCTGAGCAGGACTGGTTAGAAGCGCTGGCTAGCCTTCGCGCTGAATATCGTGAGCATTATCTTAAGACTTGGTTCGTGGATTGATCTACTGTTCGGCCTCAGTAGCGAAAGGTAAAGGGAAAGGTAAAGGGGTCAAGGGAAAGGTAAAGGGGTCATTGCTAATTGCCGAGAGGGATTAGGCAAGCCGGGGTGTTGAGAAAGGCGAACGGGAAATTGGTGTCGGTTCGAATGCCATTAAGTTAGTGATAAGTCTCGAAGGGGAAATTGGGAAGGGGAAATTGGGCCGGGTCGCCCCAGGGATTGCTCCCTGGGGCTCCCTCAGATCCAGACGTGCGCGTTAAACGCATCTGGCTCTTCATCTCATGACTTCACTACGCTGCTCAACAGGCCGTGAACCACTCGGGCACGAGGGAGACTGTAGCGCTTCTCCAGACGAAGGAGTTTGGCCCACGTTATGGGGCCGCCTCGGCGTCGCCGAGACAGCTTGCGGCGCCAGATCCTCCGCGTTGCCTCCCGAAATCTCTGAAGGCTGGCGAAGTTGCCAATAATCCCGTAATACCCGTAGTGGCCCCGCAGCTTTTGCGTGAGCTTCTGGTGCTGCTCCTTGATCGGTAGGTGCAGATTTTTTCGACACCATTCCGACAGCGCTGATAACGCGCGCTTGAGTCGGCTGTTCGCCGTCTTCCGTTTAACCACCCATGCACCTCGCTGAGATCGTCCCCAGTAGTGGGTAAATCCCAGAAAGTCGAATGTCATCGGTTCGGGCGGGTCCCGTTCCTCGGTTTCGGAGTCGTCGGCTTGGGGCGGTTGGAACCGCACCAGGCGTGTCTTCTCCGGGTGGACCGTCAGGCCGTACTTGCTCATCCGCTTGGGTAAGACATCCATGATTCGCCGAGCGTCGTCTTCTCGGGCCACCCCGATCACGAAGTCGTCCGCATAGCGGATCACGAAGGCTTCTCCTCTCAGGCGGGGGCGAACTTCCTTCTCGAACCATTCGTCAAGCACGTAGTGCAGGAAGATGTTGGCCAAGAGAGGGCTGATCACTCCGCCCTGGGGCGTGCCGTCGTCGGGGATTGTTAAGACCCCCTCCTCGAGCACCCCAGCGTTAAGCCACTTGCCGATCAATCGCAGGATCACACCATCGCATACCCGACGCTTGAGGAACTCCCGTAAATGACCATGGTCGATCGTGTCGAAAAATTTCCGCAGATCGACGTCCACGATCCAGCCGCCTCCCAGCTTCATCTCCTGTTTCCACAGTGAGTCCAATGCTCCGTGAGCACCGCGTCCGGGGCGAAACCCGTGCGAGACGTCCAGAAAGTCCGTCTCGTACACTGGTTCCAGCACCATCAGCACCGCGCGTTGGAGGATTTTATCCTCAAACGTGGGTATCCCCAGCGGGCGGGTCTCGGTGGCCGAGCCCGCCTTAGGGATGTGCACTCGACGCACGGGCGGCGCCACGTACGTGCCGGACTTGGCGCGGTCGAGGAGGTTCTGGAGGTTGGACTCCAGGTTGACCTCGTATTCATCCGCGGTTTGTCCGTCCACGCCGACGGCCCCGTCCTTGCGTGTCTGGGCATGGGCTGTGAGCATCCATTCGATGTCGATGTGATGCGCTAGGTTCGTGAAGGCCATGTCAGGGCAGTTCCTGGCGAGTTCCGCGATCCGTTGCCGTTTCGTGAACACGGTATCAGGTCTCGGCGTACCTGGCATGTTTCCCTCCAACGGTTCATAAGACGGCGTCCCCTTCCCTCCCCAGGGTCCCTCGGGTGGTTCCCCCGGCTCAGCGGTACTACGAGACGCTCCGACTCCTTGCCGCCCTTCTCGCCGCACTTCGTTTCCTTCGCTTGGCGATACCATCGTTTCGTCCCTCGTTCGTCCCCGTCGGCCTCGGACGTGGGCCGCGGATCAACCTGGAGTTGGTAAGCCGGGTCTCCGACCGGCATTTCGATGGAAACGGCAAGGTCTCCCAAGTTCCCGGGGAACCTCATGATCATTCGCCATGTTCTCCGACCCCGGTGAGACCAGGCACGCGGGTGGGTCCAAGTGTCGCTACTGCCTGGCGCGGCCCCCGCATCTGACAACGACGAGGGCTCCCCACGAAGATTAATTTCGGGGCTCAATCGCACAGCGTTTGATCTCGCTGTCTACGCTTCGCAGTGAGAGTCGCCTCTCCCCACGCAAGACTCGCTTCCGGCTGCTGGCCCGGCTCTACCGGACGGGATTGGTTACCCGCAAGGTTCTGGTGAAAGGTTTCACATCACGATCCTCCTCTCCCGAGCTTCTTGGCGCAATGTC
>JBKQMU010000069.1:0-9199 GCA_052146555.1 Isosphaeraceae bacterium | reverse complement strand
GGACGCCGAGCACGCGGCGGAGAACGTCGGTTTTTCGCACAACGTCGAGGCCCGCACCAGCCGCCGCGGCGATCGGGTGGTGGTCGAGGCGATCCTCCGCGTGCAGAGCGTCGATCTGGTAGCCGATCCGGCCACGACCCGCGGGCTGTTCGAATCGGCGGCGACCGCCGGCGACGGGGAGAGCGAAATTACCGTTGACGCAAAGACCGGCACGGCTCCGGCGCAAGCGGCAGAACCGCTGAGCCTTGACGATCTGAAGCGGGACTAGCAATCCATCGGGTCGTTGGCGATGAACTCGAGGGCGTCGAGGAGCGAAAGAACCATGCCGCCGAACGGACCGACCGGCAGCCATCGCTCGCGGAAGGCACTCCAGTAGAGTACCTCGAACCGGTCTCCCGACTCCCTCGGCCGTAGCCGCGCAATCGGGGTGCCGTAATCTTGCCGCAAGAGCGTGTAACCGTGAGCGTCCTTGCGAACAGCGACGCCACCCCCCTGCTCTTCGTTGAATGCCTCGATCCGGCTCTGGACGAAGTCTAGCACCACGGGTTTGCCCGTCGTTGTCGATCGCGCGGGCTCACGTTTGGTACTGCGGCGAGTCCGGGGCCTGGTCGGTTTCTTCGAATTCATGGGCGGCTCCCGGACCACTGGCAAGTGATCGTTCTGGTAACGCGTACCCTACCTATCCCGATCGGAGCGCTCGATAGCATAACCGATCGGACAGGGGATCGAGAAGCATCGGCACGCCAGCCACGACGTTCCGGCCTCGCGATGTCCGCAATACCAAACCCCCGGCGGGAAAGTGGAGTAAAGTCCAAGCTCCTTGCAAAGGAAGACGTTCAGACTCTTGAAACGTCCTCCCGGGGGTGTTGTGATCGTTGCATTGAGAAACCTTCAGGTTTGGTGCCGCGGTTCCTTGGCAAAGGCGGTCATCTCAGGCGAAAGCCCGCGATCGCACATGGCCTCGTGAGTCTCGACCGTCTCTGCCTTGATGGCCCTGCGCACTTCATTGATTGATAGAGCCAGAATGGCACGGTCAAATCCGGGCCAATGCCGTCAGCGTAGTGAGCCTTGATGGGACGCGAAGCCGCGATGGGTCCAACGAACCGTTCCAGTTCCAGCAAGAGGATAGCAGCGCACCCCACGAATACACGATAATTTTATCGCGTGTCTAATGTCGCAGGTTAGATCGGAGTCAAGGCATGGCAGATGAGCAACGATCTGACGAGCAGGCGGACTTCCAGTGGACGTTCCTGAGTAATCACGGCCATGTGCTCTTGTGCATTGCCAGGGAGCCGGACTTACGACTCCGGGACGTGGCGGCACGGGTGGGAATTACCGAGCGAGCTGTGCAGCGGATCGTGGCCGACCTGGAGCAAGGAGGTTACCTGTCGCGGGTTCGGTCGGGGCGTAGAAACCGGTACGAGCTGTTCACCGAACGTCCTATGCGGCACCCGATTGAGGCCCATCAGCAGGTGCGGTCGCTCTTGGACCTGGTGCTGGAGCCAAAACGCTCAGTGCTGCGTGAAAAGAAAGGGATGGGCAGCAAGTAGCTTCGGCGGCTGCTGTGGGCGAAACCGGACCTGCTGTTCCGCCCGGGCTTGCACGGACGCTCAGGACTCTCGATCTACCGGGCAGAGAGTCTGGCTCGATGCCTTGGTGGCTTCCCCGGTTCGCACAGTGGATTGGGGACCGAACTGGCGGACGTCGTCCGCCAACTCGACGGCCGCCTTTGGCGGGCAAACGCTGGGATTAACGATGGCTGGGCCTCCTTCCCTCGAAGTGGCCATCGGTGGTCTGGTACAGGAGTTTGCGGAGCTGGTCCGGCAACGGCAAGCAAAAGGGGGTTCCGCGACCTCCGTTGATTGACGGCTTGCCCGTCGAAGAATTCTTCGCGAGAATTGCGGACCCCATTTGATTGGACCAGAACGAGCATTGGGAGGTAATAACTCCTGATGACGAGACGCGATGGTTAATTCTACAGCGCCGAGTTTACAGTTGTCGTTGGCGCAATTGGCTATGGTACAGCAATTCCCGACTCTGCTGGACTGACGCACACTGTTTTTCGCAAGCCTAATGATCTCAAGGCCTTGATGGGCTATCTGGGAGAAAGCAGCGCACTCCTATTAACCGATCGCTAGCATTGAGCGCGATGCAGGACTCAGATCACATCCCCCGTCATGACGCTTGAATTTCCCGCAAGGAGGGACTTCGTGGAGAATTCAACGACCATCGAGTGGCTGACCAGAGCGATCAGACAAGCGACAAGATCCGCGAAGTCTTGTGTTATTGGCTGCTTGCCCCACGTCGATCCAGGTATCGAGATTGAAGGATTAGGAGCCGTCAAGCTTCCGCTCAATCGTACAACGACAAAGGAACTCATAGCTCAAGGTGAGGTCGCACCTTACGGCAAGGGAACGCAGACGCTCGTCAATAAGAAGGTGAGAAACACAATTGAAATCGCCCCCAAGAGGTTTCGCTTGAGTGAGGCGTGGAACACGGTAATCGCCGAAACGACGCGATCTGTCGCAGAGCACCTTGGCCTGCCGTCAGAACAGTTGGAGGCAAAGCTGTACAAGCTGTTGGTGTACGAGAAGGGCGGGTTCTTTCTGTCGCATCGCGATAGCGAAAAGCAGGACCGGATGGTGGCGAGCCTGATCGTCGTGCTTCCCAACCGGTTCGAAGGCGGGGCGCTGATCGTTCGGCACGGAGACGCGGAACAGACGTTGACCTTTGGCGAAGCGGCCGACGTCAAGGCTCCGTGCTACGCCGCCTTCTACGCAGATTGCGAACACGAAGTCGAACGAGTCACCAGTGGCGTCCGGCTTTGTCTGGCCTACAACCTGGTGCTGAAACCGAAGCGCGTGAAGCCGTCACCCACGAAACGGGTTGATCCCTCCAACCTGCTTGCTGAGTCGATCGGATCGTGGGTGGCGACACAGCCGGCGAAGCCTCTGGTCTTTGTCCTGGAACATCAGTATACAGAGCATGGATTGTCGCTGGACTTGCTGAAGGGAGTGGATCGACAGCTCGCGAACTTGGTCGTGTCGGCGGCGGAGGCGACGGATTGCCTCGTGCATCTGGCGCAGGTCACACGCCACCTGTCGCAGTTCGCGGACGATGGCAGTTTCGCTGAAGGCTATTCTCGCCGCTACCGGACCTCGCGGCACGATCTGGAGATCGGAGAGACGTACCAGGACGATTTGAGCGGAACGCAATGGGCCGATGTCCGCGGCTTGAAGCAGCCTTGGGGAGAAATCGATTTCGATCTGTCAGCCATTGTATCGTCGGTGGCGATCGACAAGTGGAAGCCGACTTCCGAGGAATTTGAAGGCTATACAGGTAATGCCGGCAACACGCTGGACCGTTGGTATCACCGGTCGGCGATCGTCGTCTGGCATCGCGATCATCACTTCGACGTTGTTTCAAGTTGCGGAATGGCCCACAGCGTTCCGCTCTTCTGTGAGATGGTGGCAAAGCTCGCCAAGACGCCCAAGAAACGGCTTAAGGAGGCCCGCATCGATTGCATTCGATTCGCCCGCGCGATCCTTGCCAGGTGGCCCCGACGCGAGCTCCGCTACGGGGACAGGGCGACGGGGAACACATCGCCGTACGATGATTTCTTGAAAAATCTTCTGAAGCTACACGATCGGGACACGATCGCGATGTTGCTGTCAACGGCGACGGAACAGGATCAAATGCTGCACCTGAGTTCACTCGTTGTGGCCGCCTGCCGCGAGTTCGGATGGAACGCATTTGCCCAGGAGTTGAAGCAACTGCTCGCAACGCCGTTGAGCACCTTTGGCCGAGAAGAAATCCTGGTCCGCAATGTCGAATGGCTCTCCGCCTTCTGTTGCGTCAAGACGGCGAACCCGGAGAGGCTTCAGCTCGCCCACGAACTGTGTGCTATTGCGGTTGAACGCTTCTGTGAGCCACGTCCCCCGCGACCGGCGTACTACCCGTCGCACCACCACCGCGAAAGCTCCATTTCGGATACGTCGCTCCCATTGTTGATCAAGGCGCTGGCGGCAAGTGGTCGCGACCAAGAACTCGCGCGCGTGATTCGCTTCGTCCTGGAATCGCCGGACGATTTCAGCCTGGACGACTGTCAGGTCCCCTGCCTGAAATCGTTGACACCGTGGTCGCAGAAAGAGTTTGGTTCAGTTCATCCGCAGTTGGTGTCTTGGTTGGCCTGCGTTCGACAACAACTAGAATCGGCCACCGCCGAGCAGCCGGTGCCTCCAAGCGATTGGGCTCGCCCAGCAGACATTCCTTGCTACTGCCGTTACTGTGCTCACCTCAAGGCTTTTCTGGCCGACCCCACGAATGAGCTCATACACATTCCGGCCCGTGAAGATACGCGCCACCATTTGATCAGTATCATTCACTCGCAGGAGTGCGACGTTAAGTATACAGTGGAGCGCAAGGGGAGCCCCTATTCCTTGGTCCTCACAAAGACCAACGGCTCCTTTGAGCGGTCCGTTCAGCGTTTCGAGGCGAACCGTAAACTCTTGAGCTCATTGCCGCCGAGTCCATGATCTCTGCCGAACTCGCTCGGCGCATTGAACCTCGCAGAAGTTGCGCTGTCGTGGACACTTGTGCGCAAATCCCAGAGAGTATGCACGGCATGGGAAGGTGACGACCCCTGGTTCTTCGTGGTGCCTTTTCGCCCGAGCCTTCATGGCCCCACGGATGATAAACAGCGGGACATTACTGCGTAACTCCCAGTGGAGATTCAACATGCCGATTCACGACTGGACGCGAGTGGAGGCCGGGGATTTTCACGACTTTCACCAGTGCTGGATCGTCGCGATCCGCAGCGCTCTGAACGCCGGATTGCTGCCGCCGGGTTACATGGCCATGGCGGAGCAGGTCACCGGCCGGCCAATCCCGGATGTCGTCACGCTCAAAGCCCGTGAAGTGGACGAGGGGCCTGAAGGCGGTATTGCTGTGACGACGGCTCCGCCGGCCGCGCGGCTGATCGCCAGAATCGAGGGTCTCAACTATGCGAAACGGTCCGATCGCGTCGTGATCCGACAGGGACGCGGGAAGGTCGTTGCCATCATCGAGATCCTCTCTCCGGGAAACAAGAGCAGCCGCGTCGCGCTGCGGTCGTTTGTCGAGAAAGCCGCCGACATCCTCAATCAAGGCGTGAATTTGCTCGTCGTCGACCTTTTCCCGCCGACGCCCCGCGACCCCCACGGCATCCACAAGGCGATCTGGGACGAATTTAGCGACGAGCCGTTCACCTCTCCGCCCGGCAAGCCGCTCGTCGTCGCGTCGTACCTCGGCGGAGACATCCCAACGGCCTACGTGGATTCGGTCGCAATCGGCGACGTACTTCCTTCGCTACCGATTTTCCTTTCCAAGACTCGCTATATCCCCGCCCCGCTGGAAACGACCTACCAAGAGGCCTGGGCCGTCTTTCCCGCCATGCTCAAGGAATTCATCGAGCCGACAACGAAGTGAGTGAGATCATCAGCATTCGTCGGTGTAAGGAAAGTCCAACACGCACCCTCATAATCGCGAATTACATGGAGATCGAAAGAACTCGGGGCGACAGGACGGCTATTGAACTTTTTGTGGCGGCAGTCCGGTTTTTCTGGGGCGCAGGCGCTGCCCAGATTGTGTAATTTACGCCGTGAATTAGCGATGTCCCCTTTCGCTCTTCCGCTCTGAAATCGGTACCAATTTGGGAGGCTCCGGCATGATCGAAAAGGCCATACTCACCCGGAGTCGGGCTTTGACTTTAGCCAACGAAGCAAGGCCCTGACCGGTGCCTCAGTCTGTGTCTCAGGAATCATGGGATCGTCGCCGGGCAAAATGCCGAGACAGTCGATGTCGTTGATTCCGATCTCCCATGCTTCGCGGATGTAGAGTTCGCGTTTGGCGATGACGTGACTCGTAACAAGGCGCGGGTGCCTGGGATCCGAGTCGAAGGTGCAGTACGCGAAGCCATAGAGACCGCAGGCCTTAAAGCTCTTGAGGAAGCGGTCGAGATTCTCGGGTGAGGTCGGCTCCATTGTATTGACGCGAGAGACCATGACGGCGAGTCGGTGTTTCGCCTCATTGAGGACGGCGTTGGGATTGACCCCTATAACAACGCGATAGGCCAAAGGGTTGGCCGCGCTGATACCGCGAATGATACTAACACGGAGCTTCTCCACTTCGTCCTCTCCCCCAAGATCATCTCTCAGCAGCCGGAAGATCTCTCCTGCGGCCTCCGCTCCGCCGAAGACCGGAGCGAGGATCGGCGGCGTCGAATCGTCCTCCGCACCTACGAACGCCGTACCCGACCACTTGGCCCGGTCCCAAAGTGCGATCCGGATGAGAGAAGTTGTTTCGATCTCGTGGTGTGCAATCCGACCGGTCTCGGGCACGACTCGACGTACCGGCTCCGACGCGGTCTCCGGTCGCTCCTGCACTGAACGCGGGGCCGGCTCTGCTTCGGTGCGAGGACAGGAGGCGTCCCAAGGTTCCCCCCGGGTGAGCGGATACTCTCGGGATTCGGAATCGGACCAGGCCCCGAGGCTCGTCCGGGGTGAGTTGCCCAGCACGTTCTTGAGGGCGGCGAAGCCGACCGTGAAGTTAATCGCTCGCTCGAGAGCCCGGTCGTCCCGAAACAGCTTCGTCAGGCTCTGCTCGAAGTCGCCGATAAGGAACACACGCGCCAGGATGCTGCACATCACGTCGAGAAACTTATCGTGGAGAATAGCACGCATCTCGGCCGGGTTCGCCTCCCAGTCGAATGACGGGCAGCGGATCTCGATCGCGGGGCGACCCGCAGCATCGGTGACGGAATACCCGAACGGTTTATCGGCTAGGTCGGCCGCCCGAATGGTGATGGTCAACGTGGGCTCCCGGGCGATCATACGGTCCGCGACCCCGGTGGCGAGTAGGCCCTCGAGAACGCCGAGGATCGATTCGGCAAGGGTGATGCACCCAGGGTCGTTCGAGGCCTCCACGGTGATTCGGCAGCCGAGGATTTGTGAATCGAGCCGGACGGACCGGGTGTCGTAGCACTGGGCCTCGGGTGGCAACTGCTCGCCCGCGGGCTGGTCACGCCACAGGCGGAAGTACTCGCTCAACCCCTCGGCCTCGAACCCGTTGCCGGTGAGGTCCGCCTCGACTGATCCCACGTCGCCGAGCGCGTACCGTAGGGCGATCGACGCGTTGAAGAGCCCGAGACGATCGAACAGATCGGGAAGCCGCGTCAGCCGCTTGAGCTGCCAGACGTCGGTTCGGAGAAGAAGAATGCCCAGGATCGCGTCGAAGTTTAATTCGTCGTCGAACTGTTCCGAGGGATGGTAGCCGCGGTCCACCAGAACCGACCTGACCGCGCGGTCGATCTCGTGCCACGCCAGGATCTGGGGCAGCCTACCCAGGCGAAGCTCCAGCCATTTTAGCCTGTGGTAGCAGGCCGCCTGCATCAGGGTGACGTCCTCGTAGGACCAAAATTCGTTCGTCGCCACCGAGGCCGCGTTGAGGAGCGTGCCCCTCGCTGCCCAGACCAACCCGAGCCGCTCGTAGGCGGCTCCGCAGAGGTAGAGAGCTCGGACGAGCTCGTGGCGGCTCTCGTGCTTGTAAAGTCGGACGAGGGCGCGGCCCAATGAACGGATGGCCTCTGCCGGCTGATCGGCGTCGAGTCGTTGCGCGCCCCGCTTGAGGAGCAGTCGTGCCGCCTCGACCTCCTGGTTGCGTTGCGAATTGACCTCGATGATCGTCTCGAACAGCTTCTCGTACCCCGGCCGCTCCCCGAGGTACTTGCCAAGTTCGATCAAGGAGTCGGCGAGTGGCTCGATCGGAAATCCCACGAGCCCGCCGCTCTCCCGGATGACCGCTCTAAGCTCCTCGAAGATCGCTTCGGTGTCGCCAGCGCCCGCGCGGATCAGGCACACCATGAGTCGAAGGGCACGGGCCTGGAGAGCGGTGCTCGGACGGTCCTCCTCGAGGCTGAGGCGGACAAGCGCAGCATCGAGCGACTCAGTCTTTCGTTCCAGTCCGACCTGGGCGGCGTCAACGTCGCCACGCGTGACCAGAGAATGCAGGACGTACCAAAGATTGGTCAGCAGCTCGAGCTCGTATGCGTTCCGGCTCCCCTCCAGGAGTGGCTCCGCAGCCGCGTGATGGCGAATGAAGCACGGGTAGTCTTCGTGCCACCAATACGCCGTCCAAGCTCGGGCGTAGGCGCAGAGGAACTGCTGATGGGTGCTACCGTACGCCTTGGCGACGCTTTCTGCCCGGTCGAACCGCCCCTCGACCTCGGCCCGGGGGCGTTCCAGGTCGCGGGCGAGTTCGGCCGCCTCGAGGCAGTCGTCGACGAAGATTAGGCCGAACCGCCCATCCTGCGCGGCCCGGTCAATCCTTCCCTCGACCTCGGAGAGGTCTTGCTCCCTCTGGACATCGCGGGGGCCCTTGCGGGATGAGGTTCGGATCGATGTCTGGAGCTTCAGATACTCGATGGCCAGGGCTTCGTGCCGGTTCGTGAAGATCTTATCGAGGATCCACGACCGATCGAGGATCCGGACGTCGAGACTGTGTTTCTTCGACAGCTCGTCCTCGACCTCGGCGCGGTCCTTGTCCCGGACGAACTGGTTCGTAATGAAAAACGCCTTCGTGTATCCCCGTTCCGTCTTCGCGATCTTCTCGACGTCGGGACGGACCTTGGACCGCCAATCCTCCTTGGCGCTGATGGCAAACGCCCAGCGTTCTCTTGCCGCGTCGCGTCCGACCCCGGCGTACCAAGTGAGCGAGATATGGTCCGAGACAGGATAAGTCTCCGTGTCGACCTTGCTGTCCCCTCCCCCCGTCGGACCGGTCTGGGGGATCAGGTTCGGACAGATCACCTTCTGGGCGAGTTGCCTCGCGAAATGCTCGAAGTCTTTCTCCTGGCCACGACTGGTCAGGGTGTGTAGGTGATACTCTAGGAGGGAGCGATCGAGTACGGGCTCATCAGCCCTCTCTGAATCGGAGAATCGCTCGGGATGCCTGGCCTTTAGAAATTCGCGAGGGGAAAACTTCGGTCGGCCCATGATAAAGCTGCCCTATGAGGCTCTGGCTCTCTCAAAGCTCTCTATTATACCTTACGCGGCCATGAGTGAGACGTCTTTGAATTGTTGGAAGTTGAGTGTCATCAGGGTCTTCAGTTGCTCGGCGTGGCTGGTCGGAAGGCTGGCAATGGTCGCTTCGATGGCGGCCTGAA
>JBKQMU010000068.1:0-2933 GCA_052146555.1 Isosphaeraceae bacterium | reverse complement strand
TGGGGTCACGATAGTTAATCCTTTCACGTAGCCGAGGCTCTTAACCGAAGGCGACGATCGCGAAGGTCCGCTATCAAGGAACGGCTGAACACGGGCCTAGCGCGCGTCAGTATCGATGCGATTGTGAACGCAGATAAAAGCACGAGTACAAGACGCGCTCCATCACTCATGTCGCTCGGCAAACTAGCGCTGATCACGCCTCCCGCGCGATTGTGTCCCAACTGAGGTACTGTCCGCGCTCATCCAGCAGAGACTTGGCGAGTGTCGTCTTCCCACACTGACGTGGACCGGCGAGAAGCACCATTTTCTTAGGCAGATCTTGCGTCAGTCGTGCGGTGAGGTATCTCATCTGGCCATTCTAAAGGCTTATTAATTTTGGTCGAGACTATTATAAAATATCCTTTATTTTGGCGGCAGAGAGCGACGATCGCTCCGGTACGGCCTAAAATGCTCCACGATGACTACACCCGGCCGCAATGATCCGTGTCCGTGCGGCAGCGGCAAGAAATTCAAGCTTTGCTGTCTGCGTGCCGAAGACGCGGCGCTCGAGGCTTCCGGGGCGCTGGCCTGGCGGCGCCTGCGGCGAGCGCTCGATGATTTTGCGATGGGGAGGACGTTGCTCGAGTTCGTGGTGAGCACCTACGGCCGCGGGGCGCTGGACGAAGCCTGGGCGGAGTTCTCGGGGGTGGAGGAGCCCTTCGACCCGAAGACATCGCACGTGACGCTCTTCATGTCCTGGCTCTTTCATTGCTGGTCGCCGGATCCGCACGATCCGTCCTCCACCGTGGACGAAGCCCTTCGCGAGCGCATCCCGACGCGGCTGTTCCTCGAGCGGGCCGGGAAGCGTCTGGATCCTGTGGTGCGGCGATATCTCGAGGGGTGTCTCGAGGCGCCCTTCAGTTTTCATGAGGTTTTGCGGTGCGATCCGGGCCGCGGCTTTAAGGCGCGCGATCTCTTCACGGGCGAGGAGCGGGACATTTTGGAGCGCAGCGCCACCCAGGGAATGGAACCCGGCGATATTGTATTCGGCCAGCTGGTCGATGCCGAGGGCATCACGACGCTGGAATGTGCGGGATCCTACTTCATGCCTCCGATTCGGAAGATCGAGCTTATCGACCTCCGCACAAAGCTGTTGCGTGGAGAGATGAATTGCACGCGGAAGGCGCTCCGCGATTGAGACTTCGAGCTCATCGAACGCTATCTCAAGATCGCGGACGAGCTCCTTCATCCACGCATGCCGAAGATACAGAACACCGACGGCGAGCCGCTCGAAATGCACCGCCTCACATTCGACATCGACTCGCCTGAGGTCGTGGTGCGTGCCCTCGCGGATCTCGATTTTGAGGCGACCGCTGAGGAGCTCGTCGCGCGCGCCGAGCGCACCTCTCGGGGTCAGATCAAGTACGTGGCGTGGGACTGGAAGAAGGCCGGCAATCGCATGCAGCAGAGCTGGAGCAATACGATCCTGGGTCATCTCGAGATCAAGGGCGGCAAGCTCACCGCGGAGGTTAACTCTTCGCGTCGCGCGATCGAGCTCCGGCTTATCATCGAGTCGCGCTTCCGGGACGAAGTGCGGTTTCGCGCCGACCGCATTCAGTCGCTTGAGAAGCTTCTAGCCGAGCGGGCGTCATCCGGTCGCGCTGCGGACGGATTGGATTGGGATGCGGTCGGGCTTGAAGAAGGGCTGGAGGCCACGGCGGTCGTGCAGCAACTGATGGCGGAGCACTACGAGAGCTGGGTGTCGGAGAAGATTCCGGCGCTCGATGGTCGCACCCCACTCGAAGCGGTGCGCGACCCCGTAGGGCGGGAGAAAGTACTCGCGCTGCTCCTCGACGCGGAACGGTACGCGCGTCGAATGAAGCCTCCGGTGGATGAAGCAGTGCTATGCCGTCTTCGCGAGCGCCTCGGGC
The DNA here is from genome assembly GCA_052146555.1 of Isosphaeraceae bacterium. Taxonomy (GTDB): domain Bacteria; phylum Planctomycetota; class Planctomycetia; order Isosphaerales; family Isosphaeraceae; genus Aquisphaera. Next base: position 1,023 of record JBKQMU010000068.1, on the reverse strand, counting down.
TGGCGGGAGCATGATGCGCGGCAGAGCGCGATGGTGTCGATCCGATAGTCCTTAGTGCTTGGATCGTCGCCGGACTCAAAATGCAAGGCGTGAGGCGTGCTGGCGATGCGCCATCAGCGCGACTTGGATATGCCGAGTCACTGCAAAAGTGTCAACGGGGGTTAAGGGCTCACGAATCAACGATATCTGAGAGAAGTGCCAAGCGCAACAGTCACTTGGCATCACGTGATGTCACGCGATATCACGCAATGTCACTTTCGGAGTGTCCCAGAATTGTCCCAGCCGGCTGCCGCTTTGGCACGACGCCGCAGCGATGCTCAGCGGCCAAGGACGGTGTCGATGCCCGCCAGAATAAGCTGCAAGCGCCGGGACGGAAGCTTGCGCACCCGCTCGGTGAGTTGCTGCTTGTCGAGGGCCACGATAAGCGAGACGTTGGCGATCGAATCCTTCGATAATCCCGTTTCTTGACGAGGCAAGAGCACGTTGCCGGGAGCGGTCGCCCACTTGAGATTGCTCGTCAGCGGAACACACACCACCGTGCCAATGCGGCTTCGGTTGAGTGCGTTACCTTGCACGACGACGATGGGTCGGCGGTATCCTGCTTCGGACCCGGCAGGTTCATCGAGATCGGCCCACCAGACTTCCGCCTGTTCGATTACCACTCAACTTTCCGCAGAACCTGCCGCGCCGCGCGTCGGCTGAAAGTGTCTGCTGTGTCGCCGAGTTCAGCGATCACATCGTTCATGGCTTCCGTCACGCGGTCAGGCGCGTGGCGCCCTAAGAACTCACCGAGAGCGCGACTGTAGATCTCGCTGCGTGAGGTCTTCAGGTGTTTCGCCAAATGTTCGGTTTCAGCGAAAATATCATCAGGGATTGAAACCGCGACTTTCATACCATTAGTATTACCGTGGAGGAACACCACCGTCAAGCGCCTTTGGGTTGACCGTTCGACCAGCCCCCCCACACGTCCACGAATACATCCATCATGTCCCATGCCTGGCGAACGCTGCTGAGCTTTTCAAC
>JBKQMU010000067.1:0-10665 GCA_052146555.1 Isosphaeraceae bacterium | reverse complement strand
AACCCCTGGATATCACGGGACTTCAGCGGCTTTGCTTTACGTTTGGCCATCCCGGACGCCCTGCCTGCTTGACGGCAAGATCAACCCGGGAAGGTATATCGCGCAAATCTGATGCCGAACACGATTGTAATGTCCCCTTTACTCTTCCCCCTTTACTCTTCCGATCCGGGCCCGGTTCATCGTGGGCCTGACTGGGTGGAGTTCGTCAACACCCCAATGACGGAAGCCGAAGTTGCCTCAATCCGGCTCTCGGTGCGAAGGGATCGTCCTTACGGCAGCGATGTTTGGACCACCGAAACCGCCGCTCGGCTGGGGCTGGAGCACAGCATTCGACCGCGCGGTCGACCACCCCAGCCCCCGACTCGGCCTGACGCCTGAAACATCAGGCAAACCAATACTACCCATGTTATCTATTCTGCGTCAAAAAACAGTAATGTCCCCTTTACTCTTTTGTAAGTACGGAACAAGCTATTACTGCGCTTTGCTCATGCATTGCTTACATCGACAAACGAGACAGTTCTGGTCATACCTTCTCCCCTGGGAGAAGGTGCCGCGAAGCGGCGGATGAGGGAGGTGAAGGCGAGCGGGGAGATCAAGCCCCCTCATCCGGCCTTCGGCCACCTTCTCCCTGGAGGGAGAAGGTAAGTAGGCACCCTCCTGTCTGCAACTCAACTGTAAACCGCTCTATTCCGTTTGGAGCGACTCCGATCCGACGGGAGGACCCTCTACCTCGGCTCATACATCAGCGATGGCGGGCGGCTGCCACACGGGCAAGTCGCACAAGCCGCCGCCGCAATAGATGTGGTGCCAGAGTTGGGTCGAGACCACACTAGTCAGCGCGACGTCGAAGATGAAGCGGGCCGCGGTGACGCGCGGTAGGACAGTCTGGAGCGACCGCTGGTGGAGCACCGAGGCGACGTCGAAGTAGCCCGTGGCGCGAAGTGAGTCGGGACTGAGGAGCTGGTCGACCCACGGCGGGCGATCCCGTCCCAGAAAGGTCTGCGCGAGGCTGGCGCGAAACATCGTCTTGGGCCGGCCGGCGATCTTCCTGGGCAAAATGCGGGCGGCCACCTGGCGGAGGATCCACTTTTCCGTGAACCGGTGCAATTTGTACTCCGGCGCGATGCCCGCGCAGAAGGCGATCACGTCGTCGTCGAGGTACGGGTAGCGGGTCTCCACCGACGCGTTCATGGCGATGCGATCGCCCTTGGAAATCATCAGCAGTCCGGCCAGCATCACCTTGTAGCCGACATAAAGCGACTGATTCAGGGGATGCCAGCGGCGGATTCGAGAGTCGGAGATGTCCAGGTCCGCGTACGGGTTGTGATCGCCGAGCCGCTGCCACATCGCCTCGGAGTAAAGAATGGGCTTGGATTGCGAGATCATTTCGTACATGTCTTGCTGCGCCGGGCGGACGCCGGCGACGGCTTGCTCGGCCGGGATGACCATGCGGTTGCCGGCGACCGACCACGCGACCAGGTTCCGCAACAACCGTGGGGCCGAGTGCCCGATCGTCCGGTAAGCCCCGTCGCGGATTTTCTGGGTCTTGTACCAGATGTAGCCCGCCAGAGCCTCGTCGGCTCCCTCGCCGGTGAGCGCCACCTTGTAACCCTGCTCATGCACGGCCTGCGCCAGCCTCAAGAGTGCAGCGCACGAGGTATCCAGCACCGGACCCTCGGCGGCCGTTACCAGTTCGGGAAACGTGGCGCCGATCTTGGAGCGATCCATCGTGATGGTGGAGAGGGGCGAGCCGAGCAGCGTGGCGGCCTCGGTTGAGTGGGCCCGTTCGTCCGGTCCGGCCCCTTCGAAGCCGATGGTAAACGCCGGGATCGGTTCGCCTCGGTGCCGGCTGCAGATGCCCAGGACGACCGTCGAGTCGAGCCCGCCGCTGATGTACGTGACGACCGGCACATCGCTTCGTAGCCGACGCTCGACGGCCTGTTGCAGGAGTCCTTCGAGCTCGAGAACCAGAGGCGTGGGGTCCGCCAGCCGCCGTTCCGTGCCGGCGTCGGGAAAGTCGAGGTCCCAGTACCTTTGCCTATCGACGAAGCCGTCGCGGATACTCAAGAAATGGCCTGGCGGCAGTGAGTGGATGCCCTCGAAAAAGGTGCGCGACGTGCCTGCGCAGAAGAATGTGAAAAGGTGATCGATGCCCCGGACATCGGGCCTGGCCGGCACCATTCCGGAGGCCAAAAGCGCCCTGACCTCCGAGCCCCAGAGCAGCCAGCCTTCGGCCTCCGTGTAATAGAGCGGGCAAATGCCGACCCTGTCCCGGCCGAGGATCAGTTTCCCACCGGTGCGGTCCCAGAGCGAGACGGCGAACTGCCCCCGGGCCTTCTCGAACATCGCCTCGCGAAGGTCCTCGTAGAGATGCACCCAGGCCTCGGTGTCGCAGCGGGTCGCCAGGTGGTGCCCCCGTGCCAGGAGCTCTTGCCGCAGCTCCGGATACTCGAACAGCTCTCCGTTGAACGCGACCCAGACCGAGCCGTCCTCGTTGGAAAGGGGCTGGCGGCCACCGGCCAGGTCGATGATCGAAAGCCGCCTGGCGCCCAAGGCCACGCCCGGCTCGATATGAAACTGCTCGTCATCCGGCCCTCGATGGGCGATCGCCGCGGTCATCGCGCGCAATCGTCCGAGGGGAAAGAGCCGCTTGCCGATCAGGTCGACTGCGCCCGCGATGCCGCACATGCTGGAACCTCATCAGACCCGCCCGAGAGAGAGCGCCCGCGAACCACCGGAACCGTCCGGCGGGCCCATGCGCTCTCCCGGGTGCGGCCGAAGCGAACCGATAAAGCCAACGACATTCCCCGCTCTGCTGCTTCTCTCGAAAATTGCGCACGTCTGGGTGGCTGGTGGCGGAGCCGGAGGCGACGCCCCAGGCTCACAAGCTCCAGCCCTGGGGCTTCCCTTCGGTCAGTCCCAGCAACCCCTGCGCCTTCCCGATTTTGGGATACGTGCAATATTTTGGGATACGTGCAATTGGGGTGAATCTCAGTTGCAACCCTTAAAAGCTTGTCACTCTTATTCAGCAGCGAGAAGCTCGGCCAGGGCAAGGGACAGAGGCGGGTTCGCGGCCGGTTGGCCACGGCGGCGGGCGGCCTGGCGGTAGACAACTCCACCCAGGATGCCGATCAGAAACGTGCCGAGCTGGAAAAGGAGGCCGCGGACGCCGAGTGGTACATAGAACTCCACGATTTCAAACCTCGCTTGGAATGGAGGGTAATGGGGGCAACCAGAACCGAGAGTTCCCGCTCGGCACGAACGGGGGAGCCATGCCTGCCGTCGCAGATGCTGCTCTGGCCGGCGAATCGGTCGAGAATCGTCGTCCTCAGGACGGGGATGGTGGTCTTCGTCTCGCCACACTGATTGGCAAATACCACCGGAATACCCAGGTCCTCGGCCACTTTCGAGGGGATCGCGCTTGAGAGCGGGCCGACATGGCCCAGCAGCCAGTGCTTTTGCCCTGTTTTCCGGCAGGCGAAGTCGGGCCAGGCGGCCGCCACGATCGCCAGGTCAATGCGGCCGCGATAGTCCTCCCAGACGCGACGATAGATCATATCCGCGCAGACGGCAAAGCCGATTCGCCCCAGCGGCGTCGAGACAACCAGCGGCAGGCGGCCGGGATGAAACCGAAACCGCTCCCAAAAAACCAGGTTGCGCTTGCGGTAAACATGCAACTGGCCGTCGGGGGTCGAGAAAGCCACGGAATCAAAGAGGTGTCGGCCGGATCGCTCGACGAAGCCGGCGGCGATGGCCATCTTCCACTGTCGGCTACGCTGACGCAAATAGGAAAGTGTCGGCCCCTCGGCGGTCTCGCTGTAAGGTCCAAAATCGGGGCACAGGCTATAGCCGGTGTTAAACAGCTCCGGGAGCACGACCAGCTCGGCCCCGGCATCGCGAGCACTTCGCAGCAACTCGTCGGCGCGCTGAAGATTCGCCGGCAGATCAAGAATGTCGCACGGCATTTGGATCGCGGCAGCGTGGATCTTCATGCTGGTTCATCTCCGCATCCCTTCGGATGCCGGACCGGCCCGGACTTCACATCGCCACCCCGATCACCTCACACCCAGACGCAGGATCGCGCTGGCCTCTTGCCGGCTTACCCTGACTCAGCCTTTTGGGAGAATCGCAAAGGTATCCATCAACGCCTTCTTTACTCATCGGCTGGACTCGCTTGATCCTGCTCCCTTTTTCCAATTTACCGAAACGCGCAAGATGGCGGCGATCTCGCCTCGATGCTGGAGACCGCCCAGGCTAATTCAAAACTCAATCGAAGCCCAGCCAGCCCAGGATCCCGCCTCGCCGTGGCCTTGGCTGGATGCGCGCCTGGCTGCGCAGCGCCTCGGCACGGTCGCGCACATCGCTGGACGGTGGCATCGAGGCCGGCGCGAGCTGATAGCTGAACTCGCGTTCGTCGCGCAAGTGGAACGGCACGAGGTTCTCGGTAAAGAACTCGGTGGCAAGGTTGTCCCACCAGGGTGCGTTGATGGGTTGAATGACCGTCCTGGTCTCGTAGCCGTCGCGAATCAGCGTGATCTCGCGATCGCCGTAATAGAAAAATGGCGCCGAGACCGGCGTCTGGCCGATCTCTTCGCCGTTGACAATGGCGAGTGCCCCGGGAGGATTGCTGCGTAAGGTGTAGCGTCGCTCGACACAGCCCGAGGACAAGGCAGCAACGGTGAGCAGCGTCAAGGCTATCAGCCGATGCTCAAGCAGAAGCGACTTTGCCATCCCTGGCTCTCCCGACGCGCCGGTGCACGGGTCGATGGGGCAGCTAGTGCTGCATACCCCAAACCAGTGTAACCGGCGAAATTGACCTTATCGATCCAGCGACGCGACGGAAAATTACCGCCGCCATGGTCTTCCAGGTGCCTGGAAACAGGTGAGTGGGCGGATTGTAGCGTTCCACGCCAGGTGGGGCAAGTCCGCTTGGCGCGACCACCGGTCACCGCCATCATGGAACGACATTCAACCAAGTAAACCCTTCCGGCAACCCGATCGATCTGCCCTGGGGTGGCTATTTCCTATGATGATCAACGTCCTCTGCCAAAGACTTGCGGAGATCCGCACGCCCTGGCTGGTTCTGACTATCTTCGAAGATCAAGGCGAGCTGGCCGATAGCCTTGTGGGCACGCCCTTGGGAGAATTGTTGGAGCGGCTGATCGCTCAAAAAGAGCTGGGCGGCTCGGTCGGCGATCTGACCGTATTGCACGCTCCCGGCGGCTTCGCGGCCGAATCCGTGCTTGTCGCCGGTCTCGGCCCGCGTGCCCGTTTCGATGCCAGCGCAGCGTTCTCGGCAGGTTTCGCGCTGGCCAAGCGACTGGCGGCAAAACCGCGTGAGAGCGTGGCGCTTGCGCTTCCTCCGGACGTGGATCCACCAGTTGCCGGCTGGGTCTCGGCCCTGGTTGAAGGCGTCATCGCCGGAACCCGCGGTCCGGGCCTGCGCAAGACCGAGCCCAACCGGCATCCCTTCGGCACGCTCAATATCGTCTTACAACCAGACACGCGCGAGGAAGCCGTCCGCCAGGTGGAAGCACAGGTGCGCAGAGGTGAGATCGTCGGCCAGGCGGTCAACGTCGCCCGCGACCTGGCCAACACCCCCCCCGCCGAAAAATGCCCCGCTCGACTCGCCGAGCAAGTCAGGACCTTGGGCTCGGACGCGGGGATCTCCGTCCAGATCTGGGACGAGACGCGGATCCGCCAGGAGCGCTTCGGCGGCCTGCTCGGAGTGGCTGCGGGCTCCGAAAACCCGCCGTGCTTCGTCATCCTCGATTATCGCCGAGGCGGCGAAACCCCCGCCCTCGCGCTCGTCGGCAAGGGCGTAACGTTCGATTCAGGCGGACTGAGTCTCAAGCCCAGCGCCTCAATGGAAGACATGAAGAGCGACATGACTGGCGCCGCTGTCGTGGCTGCGAGCATGCAGGCGGCCGCGCGGCTCAATCTTCCCGTCAACGTCAGTGGATACCTCGCACTCACCGAGAACATGACCGGCGGCAAAGCGCTTAAGCTAGGTGATGTCCTCACCATGCGCAATGGCAAGACTGTCGAGGTCATGAACACCGACGCGGAGGGTCGCCTGATCCTCGCCGATGCGCTGAGCTTCGCGGCGGAAAGCAATCCCTCGAGTATCGTTGACCTGGCGACCCTGACTGGCGCCTGCATGGTCGCACTCGGGCCCAAGGTTGCGGGGCTTTTCTGCAACCGGGAAAATTTGGGGCAATCGTTGCTCCAGGCTTGCGGGCTCTCCGGCGAGCGTGTCTGGAGGCTCCCGCTGGACGATGACTACAAGGAGCAACTCAAGAGCAACGTTGCCGACCTGAAAAACGTCGGCGGGAAGTGGGGGGGAGCGATTACCGCCGCGAAGTTTCTGGAACAGTTCGTTGGTGAAGCATCCTGGGCCCACCTGGACATCGCCGGCCCGAGCTGGAACGAGTCGGATAACGCCACACGCGACGCCGGTGCAACCGGATGCTTTGTCAGGACGCTGGTCACGCTTCTCGAGTCGCTGGCCACGGGCAGCTCAGACAAAAATTCTTGAAGCACCCAGATGACCGGAGGGGTCGAACTCAAACTGGATGCGACAACTGTTTACGTCCAGAGTTTCGAGAATCCTTAGAACCTCTTCCATCTCATCCGTGGTAAAGGTGTCCTGAGCCCAAAGAATGATGTCTAAGTTTTCTTTGAGCACCTTGAGACGATCAAGAATCGGGTCGATCAGCCTGGAGTTGCGGAATTCGGTCTGCAAGAGCCCGAAATCGCGATCTTTCAGCTCGATCCAGTAAGTCCTTCCCTGTAAGTGCTCGATCCAATGCTGCCGCAGAAACCCGTTCCAATGCTGGAGGACCCACTGCCGGATCGCCAGGTCGCCGAGATCTCGACCGACCATCTCGGACTGGATCCACTTGAAGCGCTGGGCCTCCTCGCGACCGCACCGCTGCAAGCTCATCTGAACCTCGGGGAACGCCTCGAGGAAATGTCCAATTGCACTTCCGAGCATCGAGACCTCCGGCAAGAAAGCGACTCCATTCATGGACTCGTCGAGGACGGCTCTCGTGTTCGTAACCCGCATGATTCCATGGCTAATCAAACATCGTGCCGATCACCATGAAAACTGTCTCATTGATAGTATGAAAGAAGTCAACATTGCAGCCGACTTTTTTTGAATTAACGTTCAGACTTAGAGTATCACAACAACTGGGATGGTGCAAGCATTATACGCCGTTTGAATGAATCGGCAACACCCTGCGCAGAGTATTGCCAAGTGACCTCAGCTTACGCCAGGGTTTCCCCAGCTTACGCCAGGGTTTCCCCAGCTTACGCCAGGATTTCCCCAGCTTACGCCAGGGTTTCCCCAACTTCGCCGTTAGGGCCGCGCAGGACTCTTAAGTGAGCTCATCCAGGGGCATGTTGCCGGCACCAGCCGCTTTGAACCAAGCCAGGGATTGGCCGAGGAGAATTGCCACTCCCGCAGGACTGACTGCCAGCGGACCCAGGATTCCATCGCCCACAGCTCGCCAACGGACGCGACCGTCCAAACTCGAACAGATCAAGTGTTCGTTACGGCGTGTGACTCGAACCGGATCGGCTTCCTCACCAATTGCATACGCATCGTTCGAGCCGCCAGTGGTGGGTCCCCCATAACATACTACACCGGAACCATCTAATGCAAGGACCCGACCATCTGCCGACGTAACAATTGCATAGGAGCCGACTTTCACGATCGACCAACCTTCCCAGGGAAGTAAACAGCTCCACTTCTGCTTGCCGCCTCGATCATGACCCGTAACTTGCTGGTGCCGCCGTGCGAGAGCCAACCAGACAATTCCCCGGGGAGAGCTTTCGGGAGCTTCGATCAGAAGGGGGGGGTCCGACGGATCGAACGCCGCCCCAATCGCCGCCCGGCCCGCCGGGTCGAAAACCAAAAGCTGCCCAGCGCTTGTCGTGACCGCCGCGAAGCCTTCCGGACCGATCACCAGGTCTTCGACGGCACTTGGCAGGACGCTCTTCCAGACCCATCGGCCCGAGGGTGTCACCCGCCCGATTCGGTCCCGCTCCTGCACAATCGCCAGGCCGAAGGAGTCGGGCTTGATGTCCAAATGAGTCAACTCCACAAGGCTCAAGTCAAGCCGCCGCTCAGAGTTGCGCCGTAGATCCAAGAGCCCGATCTGACGGTCGGTCGCGGCCGCCAGCCACCCCGGCGCCGTCCGCAGAATCCGCCCCACGCCGCTGAGCTCGAGGCTCCCGGTCAGCTTCTGGCCGTCGCTTGCGTACAACGACAAGCGATGCGGGCTGGTAAAAAGAGCCACGCGGACCGGGTCTTCGGTGATCGCCATGACGGCGGTCTGGGCCTCTTGCTCGGTCTGCACAACAGCAATCATCCAGTCAGGGCGGCGCACCGCGCCCAAAGCCGTCCGCGGCGATACGCTCTTGATCTTGTGCCCTGCCACCGCTTGCACCGACGCTAAGCGCGGTGAGCCACTCTCCGGTCCGAAGAGGTTCACGCGAACGATCTCGCCGGTCGATTGGCCGTGGATCAAAAAGCGGCCAAGAGGGTCGAACTCCAGCGCGATCGCCGGACGGGGAAGCTGAGTCCTCCAGCGCACGTTACCTGCCGAGTTCATGATGGCAAGCTCGCCCTCAAGCGTTGTCGCCGCGATACTTCGCCCCGGAAAATCGGTAACGGCGTGCGAGACAGTTCCCCCTAAGTGATACGAGCCCTGGTTGCACCCCTTCAGGTCATACCGCTGGATCCCGTGCGTGAAGCAACTGGCCAGGATCATGCCGCCATCAACGCTGACGCAGAGTCTGCCGACGTTCGACATCAGGCGATCTTGCCAGGCAATCTCCGGCTCCAGCCGGCCCGTCCTCCGCGACCCATGCACCCCCACCCCAACCAGCAGGCCAAAAGCCGCCGAAGCGATGAGGAGCGGCCGGTCCGCCACGAAACAGAGGTGAGCGAGCGGTTGGATGGTCTCCAGCCGACCAGCCAGGCGGCCAAACCGGTTGACGAAGTTCACTGCGCCTAAGCGGCTACCAATTGCCACGTACCGTCCGTGGGGGTCAATCGACAAGAACGATGATTCGCTCGGCGCGGGACGGTCGACTTGGACGCCAAAGTCCGCGTCCAAAAGCAGAAAGCTGGCGTCGTCTCCTTGACTTAGCACGGCTATCAGCGACCCATCATCGCTGATCGCCCCTGCCGCGATCCGCTGCGGCAGCCGCGAGGTCGAAAGCGTTTCCCCCTGCGTGCTGAACAGGTAGAGTTGGTTGCCTTCGTCCCAGGCCAGGATTCGGCCTGCCTCACGGGCCAGTAAGAGACCCTTCAGCGGTGCCTCGGCGACGATCGTCCAGCTTGTTTCGGGTTCCAGCCGCGTCGTTGCTCGTCCGCTTGTCTCGGGCATCACGAAGCTCGTCGAGTTGTGGCTAGCGTGACTTGCGCACGCGCTGCGTGAAGCATCCGAAATAGGTTACCGCTATCTTCCCTTATGCTCGGGAGAAGGTGCCCCGTAGGGGCGGATGAGGGGCTGACGTAGGCGATCGCCACCGCGCCCTCCTCATCCGGCCGTTCTGGCCACCTTCGCCCTCCAGGGAGAAGGTAAGTCAATGCCTTCTCCCCCCGGAAAAAGGGGAAACCCGCCGCTCCCCTCCGTAATGAGGGTTCCGCCTCACTGGCCCGGAGACAAAAGCTCGCGATACCCCAGAAACCTACGCCACCAGCCCGCGGCGGGAATGGCCAGCACCGCGGCGATGATCGCGCTCATGAGCCCCTGAGATCCCCCATTGGTGAAACCGTAGGAGTGCAGCCCCACCCCGAGCACGAAGTTGACGCCGTACCAGGCCATCACGACCGAATTGAAGCAGACGATCGAGGCGACGACCAGACCGAACGTATTGACCCAGCCGGCAAACCGGCCGTGAAGAGGAACCAGGTAAACCAAGAGCGTGATTAGCGCCCAGACCTCTTTGGGATCCCAGCCCCAGAACCGGCCCCAGGAATAGTCGGCCCAGACGCCGCCCAAGATCGTGCCCGCGGCGATCAAAAGCACGCCGACCTGCATGGCGCGGTAGATGAAGTTGGCCAGCGGCTTGATGGTCTGCGCCGTCTCCTGCATCGCCCGCTGCCGCACGTCCAGCTTGCTCCAGGCGGTTTGCTCGGTCAAGCGGATGTCGTCGACTCCAAGCCTTGCGTGCGGGGTCGGATTTCCCTGTTGCTTCGCATCCGAAGAAGCTGGCGAAGCAAACGCATCGGCCGGTTCGTCGTCTCGATTGGATTCGTCAGCGTCGTCGCGGACCAGCGTTTTCCAGAAAACCAGCCGATTCACCATCTCACCGCCCATGGCCAGGATTGACCCCAGCGACGCCATTCCCCCCACACCCGCCAGTATCGCATAGAAATAGAAGAGCGAATCACTGTTCATCCAATGACTGCCAAAGGCTCCGTAGGACTCACCGACGCCGGCTGCTCCGATCGCCAACAGCGGCAAGCCCGGCACCAGCGGTAGCGCCAGCTCGCTGTAGCGTGGCGAGCGATGGTAGACGGCCGTCAGGTAATAGCACATCGTGATCAGCCCCAGCGCCCATGCCAGCCCGAACGCGGCGTAGCTGGAAACCTCGGTCAGCACGTGAATGGTCAGCCAGAGGTTGCTCCGCAAGACCGGCTGAAGA
>JBKQMU010000066.1:0-10737 GCA_052146555.1 Isosphaeraceae bacterium | reverse complement strand
CGCTTTGCATGCCTGGTTCACCTGGACGGACCGAGAGGCGGGCAGGGCTGCTGCAAAGAACCCCGGCGGAACACGTCGCATGCGCGGTTCCACCGGGGTGCTCATGAGTCATCAGAGAGAAGGCTCTGCCCAGCTCGGGTTGGGATCCGGTCCGAGCCATTCGCCGGGTAAGCGACCTCAGCTCTCGGGCCCTTCGGCAGGGGCCGGGTTGACCGCCGGCGCCGGCGGAACCGCAAGTCACGCGTTCGGCTTGGGAAGCACGGTGCTGGGCTTGCCGGCCGGTGGGTCGGGTCGCCCGGAGCGGGAGGCGCCGGGGCCGGAGCCGGCGTCGTGCTCGGTGCTACCGCGGCGGGCGCCGGGGCCGTGTCAACCGGTTCGGTGGCTGCGGGTGCCGGCGGTTGCGGGGTCACGCCGGGAGGCAGGTTGCCCGGAGGAATTTCGGTGACCGGGGCGGCTGTTCCGATCGGCGTAGCGTTGCTCGGGGCACCGACTACGGTGCCAGTGATTGGTGCTCCAACCACGGGACCGTTCACGACAGCGCCGGCAACCGGGCTGCTGGGCATCTCGAGGTCGATTGCCCCGAGCCGGACGATCACGAGGATCGTGCCTCGCTTGTCGGCCTCGAGGATGGGGTCAACTCCGGGCTCCAGCCGGGTCGATATCAGGGTCTCCACGCCCGAGACGGCGAGTTCCTGGTACTTCGGATCGGGCAAGTAGATGACCTTGGTCACGAAATTGCCGCCATCAACGACCTGGTCGAAGTCCTCGGCCGTGAACTGGATGGGGATGGCGTTGTGAGCAAGGTAGGCATCGGTCGCAGGCGTGGTTGGGGCGACCTCGATCGTCGGATAGAGGCTGACGCCCTGGCGGCCCGGGATATTCGAGAGCTTGAGACGGTAAATATAGCCCTGGTTGAAGTTATAGCGAGCTGGCACAACTAGCTGGGTGGACAGGTAGGACCGCTCGCCGTTAGGGCCGATACCGTTTTGCCAGCCGATGTTCATTCCGTCAGGATCGAGGAAATAGATCTGGCTCTTGGTATTGACGAACCGGCGGCCGCCGGCTCCCGCGGCTCCAGGGCCTCCGCCCATCGTCGCGGCCGTATACGGTGGGCCGCCCGGCGGGGCGCTGTCAGAGACCACGGCGTGGGGCCGCAGCCACTTCTTCAGACCGACGCCCGGGCTGTCATATCCGAATCCGTCGCCAGCGGTCGCTGCCGCCAGCAGCAGCACTCCGATCGTTTGCATGGAACTCCTCCAACTCCCGCGATCGACGCCGGCCGGCCCGGGACGCCTAGCATCCGATCCGACGACCGGGGAGAACGCTTGTCATCCTGACTACCACTGCGACCGACTCCGCCACGGGCGAGTCGAGAATTCTCTTGATTGGAAAGGATGCCGCTGGTCGCTCGACCGATCTTTCAAAGGTTCGTTCGAGCCGGCTCCGCCGGACCAAACCACCAATTTCTGCACGGACCGCCGTATCTTTCACCTGCAACTTCTTGGATCCCGCGTTGCCGAGGAAAATTGCAGATTCCAAAGAACAGAGAGATCAACCTCCGTCTGCTATTTGGAATGTGCAATTAGCAATGTCAAAGCCAGCAGATCGGGTGACCGGAAGACGGCGCGAGGCAGGCCGCCTGCCGGACTTGCGTCTCATGACGCCTAGCGATTATGATCGGGCTTTCTTGCCCCTACCTTGAGGAATTACCCTACATCTAAACCATGTATCATAATCGGACCGAATCACCCGCGCCGGCGGTCTTTACGCTTTTGGCGCTTACCCTCGCCATCCCCGCCGGGCAGCCTGCTTTGGCTCAGGAGCCTGCGCCTCCACCGGCGTCGGCCCCGGCCCAGCCACCGGCGTCGGCCCCGGCCCAGCCACCGGCGTCCGCTCCGACCCCACCCACGGCTTCCACTCCAGCCTCGCCGACGGCCTCCGCGCCGGCGGCCGCGATTGGACCCAGCGGCGCCAAGCCCGCTGAACCTGCGCAGGAACCGCCAACCGAGGCCGAACGGTTGATTGATGAAGCGATCAAGAAAATAGCCGGCCTCAAGTCCGTCTCGGCCGACCTGCTGCAGACCGTCGATATGCTCAAGCAGAAGTTCGAGATCCGCGGGCGATACCTCAAGGCCCCCTCCTCGCATATTTTTCTGAGGCTTTCGGTGAGTGGTTTGCCCGAATCCGAGGGCACGATCACGCAGGTCTGCGACGGCGAAACGCTCTGGGATTACCAGCAGATTTTTGATTCCAAGTCTTACCGCAAGCTGAGCATCAAGCCTGTCTTCGAGCGACTGAACTCGCCTGACATGGATCCCAAAATTCGAGATCAGCTCGTGACCCAGCTCGGGTTTTCCGGTCCCGAGGCGTTGCTCGTGGGCCTTCGTAAGTCGATCAAGTTCGACATCAAGGAAGAAGACAGTCTTGATGGCATGCCGGTCTGGGTGCTGCGTGGCACCTGGCGAAACCGAAGTGGCTTGATCGGGCCCGATCAGCGACCGCTCCCTCCCACCGGTCCTCTGCCCGCGTACGTGCCCAGTGTCGCGACCCTCACCGTCGGCAAGGACGATGGCTGGCCGTACAAGCTCGTCATGGTCGGTAAAGTTCCCACCATTCTCGCCACCCCGCGCGCCGGGTCGGAGAAAGCCGCCTCGGGCAAGCGGCCCGACGATAAGATAGAGCCCAGCCAGCTAACGCTCGTCTATTCGGGCGTGAAGCTCAATCCCGAGATCAAGGTCGACGAGTTCGTCTTTCGCGCGCCGCCGAATGTGAGCGTCGAAGACACAACCGAGCTGACCATCAAGGGCCTCGATCAACTCATCCAGGCCCAGCTCATGCAGAAGCGAGCCGAAGCTGCGCGGCAGGAAGGTCCGGTGCTCGAGCAGCAAATCGATATCCCCAAGACCCCCGCCGACCCCACTCCCAAATAATCGCCGCCGGAACCGGGAATTTCCTTCGCGTTGCCCCGTTGCTCGCTGCGTTCTGCTATCGTACAATCTCCAAAGACAACTAACTTTACTGTAATAGTAAAGATTGCCCCGGGGCCCTGGCTTCATGCGGGGTTCTGGATCATTATGAAGACGCCCGAGAGAGGGGAAGACGCATGGAGCCAGCCGCTCCTGGAAACAGCCCCAAGCCCAGCAAGGTCGAGGCGGTCAAGATCGCCAGCGGATACTTGAAGACGTTTGTCGCTGATGAGATCCATAACGGCGTGGATCATTTCAGCGAGGATGCCGCTTCGATTCTCAAGTTTCACGGGTCGTACCAGCAGGACAACCGCGACCTCCGCACCCAGCTCAAGAAAGAGAAGAAAGACAAGTCCTACCAGTTCATGGTGCGGGTCCGGGTCGTCGGAGGTGAGTTGACCGCCGGGCAGTACTTGGCCTGTCACGAGCTTGCCCGCACGGTGGGCAACGGCACGTTGCGTATTACCACCCGGCAAGAGTTCCAGCTTCACGGCGTCCTCAAAGACGACTTGCAAAGCGTAATCCAGACGATCAACCGGACGCTTCTCTCAACCTTGGCCGCCTGCGGCGATGTCGAGCGGAACGTGCTTTGCTGCCCGGCCCCGGCGCACGACGCTCTGCGCGACCAGCTTCAGCATGATGCCCACCTTTGGGCGGCACACGCGGCTCCTCGAACGTCGAGCTACTGGGAAATCTGGCTTGATGGCGAGAAGATCGAGACTCTGCCGCCGGCCGGTCCTGCGCTCGTCGCAACGCCGGCCGACGATGCCGTCGAGCCGCTTTACGGCAAGGCGTACCTGCCGCGCAAGTTCAAGACGGCGTTCGGCTTTCCGGACGATAACTGCACTGATATTCACGCCAACGATCTGGGCTTTCTGGCGATCGTCGAAAATGGCCAGATCGCCGGCTACAACGTGCTCGTCGGCGGGGGCCTGGGCACCACGCCGAGCGCCCAGAAAACCTTCCCTTTCCTTGCCGTTCCGCTCTGTTACGTGCCGCGGGAGGGCGTACTCGAGATCGGCGAGGCCGTGCTCAAGGTCTTTCGCGACTTCGGGAGCCGGTCCGACCGCAAGCGGGCGCGGCTGAAGTACGTGATCCATGACTGGGGTCTGCCCGCGTTCCGTCAGAAGATCGAGGAGTATGTAGGTCGGCCGCTAGTCGATCCCCGTAGCGTCACCGTCAACGACGTCGACGACCACCTGGGCTGGCGCGAGCAGGGAGACGGCAAGCTTTACCTCGGAATTCCAGTCGAGAACGGCCGGATCAAGGACGAGGGGCGACACCGGCTTTTCACGGGTTTGCACGCATTCTTCCAGACATTCCAGGTTCCGGCTCGGCTAACCTGCCAGCAATCGATCCTGCTGGCCGACATCGAGCCGGCGTGGAAATCCGAAGTCAACGCCTGGCTGGAAGAGTACGGCATCGCCGCGGTGGAGCGAATCTCGACGGTCCGCCGCTGGGCGATGGCCTGTCCGGCTTTACCGACTTGCGGTCTAGCCGTCACCGAGGCCGAACGATTCTTGCCGACGGTCCTCGATGAGCTGGAAGCAGCCCTCCACCGGCTGGGACTGGACCACGAGCGGCTGACCGTGCGAATGACGGGCTGCCCCAACGGCTGCGCCCGGCCTTACAACGCCGACATCGGCCTGGTGGGTCGGTCGGCTCACGTCGGCCCCGACTGTGAGCCCGGCCCTGGAACCTACACCATTTTTCTGGGAGGTCGAACCGTCGGCGACCGGCTCAATTTTGTATTCAAAGATTACGTCCCTCACGACCAGATCGTCTCCGACCTGATTCCCATCTTCGAGCGTTTCAAGGTCGATCGGCAGCCGGGCGAATCATTTGGCGACTTCTGTGCTCGCCTGGGAGCCGAGTTCTACTGTGTCTAGATACGCGAACTCTTATGGATGTTACCTTTGTGCGCGATTGGACTTACGTCGAATTCGGCCCCGTTCAGGTGATACTGAACGTGTGACCGGCGTGGTTGCCCCAAGTCATCCATCTGACGACGGTTATATCCATAAGAGACTGTCTATGCGAGATAGTCGAACGAGGAACCGGGCGTCTTTCCCTCATGACCGTCCTTAGTCAGCCCGAGCGACTGGCCCTGCTCGCCGCGGCGCGCGATGCTGCCCTCCACGCGTAATGCCCGTACAGCCGCTTTCCGGTCGGAGCGGCCGTGCTGACGGACCGCGGTGAGATTTAGAGCGGCTGCAACGTCGAGAATGCGTCGCACGGTCTGACAGTCTGTGCCGAGCGAAACGCCGTCTTCCAGGCCGCCGCGCGGGGCACCGGTCCTCTTCGTATCCAGGCAATGCTTATTTACGCTCCTGCGAAATCACCCACAGCACCCTGCGGCGCCTGCCGGCAGGTCCTTTACGAACTTGGCCCCGAGGCGCTGATCGTGTGCGTGGGCACCGGCCCCTGAGATTCTCGAAACCTCCCTGGCCGACCTACTTCCCTACGCGTAAGGACCGCACAATCTCAATCAGTGAACACCGCCTGACCCTCCTGGCCAGCAGTCAGCCCCGGATGTTTTGTGAGATCTTTCTCGTTTCCACTTCGCCTTTGCGCTTTGGTGCCTAGCGGGTACACTCCCGCTTCGTGGGCCTTTGCCTTCATGGGTCTGGACGCTCCGGGTGAGTTTCACGGGCTGTGCCGAGCCGGGGCCGATCGAGCGGGGCCCGGTCGCATTCTTCCAGGAGGGAACTTCGATGCGGCGAATCGCGGTGCTGAATCAGAAGGGCGGTGTCGGCAAGACCACCACGACGGTGAACCTGGGGGCCGCTTTGGCGCTCGAGGGGCACAAGACGCTGGTCATTGATCTGGATCCCCAGGCTCACGCCACGCTTCACCTGGGCCTGCTGCCGGGACGCTCCGGCCCCTCACTCTACGAGGTGCTAACCCAGGGAACGAAGCTCGAAAACGTCCGACGCCAGGTCGCGCCCAATCTCCAGGTCTGCGGCAGCCACATCGATCTGGCAGGCGCTGAGCTCGAGCTCTTGGGGACGGTGGGGCGCGAGGTCATTCTCCGCGACCAGCTCGAGGCCGACAACCAGCCGTTCGATTATGTGCTCATGGACTGCCCCCCCTCGCTCAGCGTCCTGACCTTAAACGCCCTGTGCGCAGCGACCGAGGTCTTCATCCCGCTTCAGGCGCACTTCCTGGCCTTGCACGGCCTCTCGAAGTTGCTGGAGACGGTGCACTTGGTCTCGCGCCGGGTCAATCGCGATCTCAAAGTTGGAGGCATCATCCTCTGCCTTTACGACGCCGGCACCCGACACGGCAGCGAGGTTATCGAGGACCTTGAGGCCTTCTTCGCCAGCCGCACCACAACTGCGTCCCCATGGTCCGAGGCCAAGCTTTTCCGCACCCGCATCCGCCGCAATATTCGCCTAGCCGAGTGCCCGAGCTTCGGCCAGTCGATCTTCCAGTATGCCCCTCACAGCCGAGGCGCGGAGGATTACGCCTCGCTCGCCGCCGAGATCCAAGGCCGCGCTCCTGCTTCCATCTGGGCAGACAATGATTCGTCGGACGATGCCGTCGCCGAGCACGGTCACTCGACGGCCGAACCCGACGCCTCGGCCGCGTAAGCGGACGGGGGTCCGAGCGGAGCGACTTAGTGACACCATGTCGCACCCGATCCCGCAGCGCCTGCGGTGTCGCTTTCACTCCACCACAGCCACCCAACGAAGCACCGTCTCGCCGGGTGGCGGGGGCAGAATGCCCCGGGGCCTTTTGGTAGGGCTCTGAGCCCGCATTGTGTCTGGTTCACTTTCACTCGACCGCAGCTAACCAGGGCCATCTCGAGGCTTTGAGGCGTTTGCTCACCTGCGGGTCGCGGCGACGCTCTTGAGCACGCCGATCGGGGTCATTGAATTGGCCGGGGCGAAGCTCGACACGGTGCTGATGTCCGTTCCGGGCTGGGTCTGGGTCCAGAAGGCAAAGCGGTACTTTGAGAGCGGCAGCCCCTTCGATGGGAACGAGCTGGTGCTGAGATAGGCGCGAATCACCGAGCCTTCGATGCGAATGCTCGAGGCGCTAATCGGCGATACCACGCCGGTTGTCAGATCGGTGATGGTTCCCGTCGCGCTTGACCCGTATGGTGCGACTGTGAGTGTCACGAGCGTGTCGGGCGTGATGCTACCGTGACTGGCGAAGACCGGGCCCAAGTGGCTTCCAGCGCCGCGATCCAGGGCAAAGACGTAATACGAGGTTGCGGGGTCATGAAAGGGCCCGCGCATGATGGCGCCCATCTCGATCACGTTTCCCTTGAACACCGAGGCGCCGGCTAGCGTGGGCAAGAGCTGATCGTAAGGCTGACCGGTAAAGGCGGGTTGCACGCTGGGCGTCTGCGCGACTAGGCCGGGAATGGAAACGCGGTGATCCTGCCGCTGAGAAAACCGGCCAGCACCGATCTAAGGTTCTTCACTTCACTGCGAATCAGCTTGACCCATTCGCTTCCCATGCCTCCGGAAAGCGCTGCGGTAATGGCGGCAACGCCGGCCGGGTTGGTCGCTAGACTCGGCTGGGCCTGGCCGATAATGGCCGGGTGCGCAACGGGCATCGCGTGGTGCAGCCCGCTTTGCAGGGTGCGGCCCTCGAGGGACAGAACGGCCAGAGGAAACCTGGTGGCCCGGCGTGGCTGTGGCATGAGCGGGATCTCTTTCTTCTGGTACGACTCTATGGTCTTCCTCTACCATAGGCCGCACGCCGTTCTGCCACGTTCGAGCAGGGGAAAAAGCCGCGATGCGCTGGGTCGGAATCGATGAGGCTGGCTACGGGCCCAACCTGGGCCCGCTGGTGATGACCGCCGTCATCGCGGAGAGCTGCAATATGATGGATGGACCGGCCCCAGTCTTTGACGCTTCGCCGCCGGATCTCTGGCATGACTTAGCCAGCAAGGTCGATCGGGCCGGAGGCGATCCCGGCCGGCTCTGGTTAGACGACTCGAAGCGCATCCTTCGCGGCGGCAAGGGTCGGGAGCGTCTGGACGCCACCTGCCTGGCGCTCCTGGGCACCGTCGGGCAGGCGCTGCCGCACGATCCGCCAACCCTATTCGACGCCGTAGGCGCCGGGACGGTCAGGGAGACCGAGCTTGCCCGCTGGCTTGACGACCGACTCGTCCCGCCGCCCTGGCCGGCGGCCGGCTCGCTCTCAGCGTCTCAGGAACTGACGGCGAAGCGCCCGCTTCAGCCTGCCACCGCAACCTGGCGGCTCGTGTCGGTTCGATCCGTCATGCTCGGACCGGAGCGATTCAACCACCGGCTGGGCCTGCTCGGTTCCAAGGCTCGTGTCCATTTCACGGCCTTTGGCGAATTGCTCGGCCACATCTGGCAGCTCGCGTCCGATGGCCGCCCAACCGAGGTCCAGAGCGACAAGCACGGCGGCCGTCATTACTATTTTGAGCTGCTTCTCGAAGCATTCCCGGAAACCTGGATCGACCGCGGACCCGAGGGGCCCGAGCTGAGCCGCTACACCCTACGCAGTCACACCAATACCCTCAGGCTTTCCCTCGCACCGCGGGCCGAGAGCGGCAACGGCTTGGTTGCCCTAGCGTCGATCGTCAGTAAGAGCCTGCGCGAAGTCTGGATGGATGCGTTTAACGGCTACTGGACGGCCCGGGTCGAGGGACTCAAGCCGACTGCAGGCTATCCGGTCGATGCTTTGCGGTTTCGTCGCGCGATCGAGCCGCTGGCAAGCGCAGGCGGTATCGACCTGGATCTCTGGTGGCGGCGGAAGTGAGCCACCAAGGCGATGCGGGTCGGGCAGGGCACCTACGACGAGGACGGCTTTGGGCCGGCTCGATCAACGTTCGCGGTAGACGATCCGCCCCTTGGTTAGATCGTAGGGCGTGATCTCGACTGTCACGCGGTCTCCGGGCACGATCCGGATAAAGTTCTTGCGCATCTTGCCCGCGATGTGAGCAAGAATTCGATGGCCATTTTCCAGTTCAACCATGAACTGTGTATTCGGTAGCGCTTCGACGATGCGACCGTCGGTCCTGATCGGTTCTTCTTTGGGCACGCGGATCTCCTACAAATACCCGAACGCGGCCAGGCGAGAACCTGGCAACGCCCCGAGACTCACAAACCGTCCACCGGGTTCAATCAACCTGCACTCAGCCTGGCCTCGACGGGGAGGTGAGGGCGAAACACGATAGCGGACCGGCCTGAGATTGCCTCGCGCTAGCCCGGCGAAGACCATTACACTGTACTCGATCTTCCTCACCTTGACCAGCGGCGAAATCTTACACCCGGTGCAGGCGTACCGGCAAATTCACGGCTTTTTCCCAGCTCTGTTGAAATTGGCCGAAGACAGCCATGAAGACTTCGCAAGTCGCTCGAAGTGGGGCGGCCTCATGGCGTGGGTGCGCGAAAGCTCTTGGCTTGCTTATTGCGGATGTTCGCTTTCCACTTGTCCTTTGCGATGGCGGCTTTGGCTTGCGGGGTGACGATCCTTGGCTCGGTCTTGTAAGGCTCAGCCGTGTTGTTGCATCCGGGTGTGAATAGGAAAAGGCACAAAGCAAGAACCAACAAACCTCGGAACCATCTCTGCATCGAACGTCTCCAACGGCAAGCAGCCCGAGGGTCTAGTCCCGGGCTTGAAGAAAACGTATTCGAAGAAGCTAACTCAATGCAAACCGCGGCCTCGCGGCGTCCGGCTCGGCAAGAACGCAACCAGCTTAGCCATGAATTTGTCTAACCCCGCGACCCAGGCATCGCGTGCTGGCCTCGAGCCTCCCTATCTCAGTACTGGTCGGCGCTGATGATCTCACCCACGTTTCGGGTCCCTAGGGCCCGGTAAGTGACCAAGTTGATCGAGTTCTTGATAAACCTCACGGAGCCGTCGGCGAAGGAGAAGTTCCCACCGCCGGGATGAAAGCTGCGGAATCCCCATTGACCCAAGCTGTTGCACGGGCCGCCGGGTATCTGGGCATTGTTCAGCCAGTCGGGAGGGAAGATCACGTTGGCGGAGAAACAGGCATAGAAGAGGGCACTGTTCCGCGTCGTGTCAGGCGGGGAGTTCAACGCAGGGATGACGAACGCCCCGCCAGTGATCCGATAGCCGGGGGTGGCGCTGCTGGTATTCCAGGTTGTATCGTACCAGTAGTCAAGCATGTTGGACCACATCCACGCTGAAGGCGGCTCGCCCGCAAAACGCGACATCTCGCCAAAGAGGAAGGTGTTGCTCAGGCCGTCAGTAACCTCGGCAACGTGAACGACGCTCTCCGGCATGAACATTCCATCGCCGCCACCGAAGCCACAGGTATTTTGATATTTCGTTATGACGCCCGCATTATTGCTCCAGTAGATGCTGATGTTCTCGATGCGGCCGCGGTTCTCACCGTACGAGCCTTGGCTGACCGCGACATGCCACGTGTTAGGGTCGATCGGAAGGGCCGGCTGGTCGGAGGGGCAAATATACGAGGCAAGCAACTGCGTCCCCGCCGTCAGGTTGGTGCCTTGGCTGACGGTGATATTCAACGAATTCAGGTTAGTGGGCCAGATGAAATTATAGGAATTGTAGGCGGCCCCTTGCTCCATGTAAGGCAAGATGTAGCAAAAGGCGCTGTATTCCTTGACCTGTGTGCAGGCCGCGCCGAAGCCGTCGGCGATCACGTTGGTCACGACATTGCCCATCGGGAACGACCCGGTCGCGCTCTCGTAATTATGGCAGGCCAGCGCGATCTGCTTGAGGTTGTTGGTGCACTGAGCGCGCCGAGCGGCCTCGCGTGCCGACTGCACAGCGGGCAAGAGCAGCGCGATGA
>JBKQMU010000065.1:0-3309 GCA_052146555.1 Isosphaeraceae bacterium | reverse complement strand
ATGGCGAACATCCGTGTTCTTGGGGACCAAGGGTGATCATCGTGCGAGAATTACCTCATTCCCATAAACTGCCTGAATAGTCCAGATCAATCAAAACTGAGGAACGAATTGCGAAATGGACATCTAGGCAGCTCGCCCGCCCGGCGAGGTCTTCGGGGCCAGCGGGTCGAGCTCCTTCTTTCGCGCCGCGGCGCTAAAGACGGCAGGCGGGTTCGACGCCGCGTTCGGGGAGTATTGCGAGGACGTCGACTTGGCCTTCCGGCTCCGGTGGGCGGGCTACCGGTGCGTGTTCGAGCCCCGCTCCCGTGTGTACCACGACATCTCGGCCACCTATGACCACAACTGCCCCGTGCTCCAGCGGCGGATGGCCCGCAACGCGGAATACCTCTTCTGGTCCGACCTCCCGGCCCGATGGCTGGTGGCCGGGGTCATCCCCCACCTCGCCTTCGTGGTCGTTCAGGGGCTTTGGAGGCTCAGCCGGGGTCGCGCCCGGCCGTTCGTGCTCGGTAAGATCGACGCCCTGCGGGAGCTCCCCGGCTTGATAGCCCGGCGTCGGCACGCCGCGACCTCGCCCGCGCGCCGGTGGCCGCGCCTCACTTCCCCCTGAAGGTCGCGTCACTGGTTGACGTCCGGAATCACCTCAGGCGCCCCCGCGAGGCGTCCTCCGGCCGACGAACGGAATCACCTCAGGCGCCCCGGCGAGGTGTCGAGGCTGTTTCGAGGACGCCACCCTTTTGGAGTCCCACGAACCACCCTTCCGAGTCGCCCTTGATCGGGTGCGCCATCCCCTCCGGAGGGGGATCGCGACGTGGGGGGTCGATGACGTGATTTGGGGCAGAAGGCGCACTCCTGAACCAGCGGTCACCATCGACCGTTGGTTTGTGTCCGTTTGCTATCCCAAGCCCTCCAAGGCCGCCTTGAGGCAGGGCGCCAGGTCAGATGTACAACGGGACCATGCGCCGCCAGGCGGAAGCTCGGTGGGCGCGACCGCCCCAGACATGGAGGGCGTTCGGCGCGCCTTTCTCCCAAAGCGTCGAGCTGACGTGGTGATTGCTCTCGCGGAAAGGGTCTTCCTCGCCGACGGCGAGAGTGATCTCCAGACGCCGGATCGCGTCCAGATGCCACGAGTCGTGGAGGTTGGGGAGGAAGTGGCAAGGCGTGTGGAAGTAAATGGAATCGTCGTAATAGCCGTCGAACAGATCACCGAAATAATCAACTGGACGGGTAAGGTCGTACCGGCCACTAAGTGCGACCAGCTTGCCGAACCGATGGGGGTGTCGCAGCACGATGTTCGCTGCGTGATAGGCCCCGAGGCTGCAACCGAGTGCCGTCACGAACGGATTGGGATTGATCTCGCCGCTGAAGGTCAGGACCTCGTCTAAGACATAACGTTCGTACAGCTCGTGGTGAACGATCCGCTCCCGCGGGTGCTTCCACCAGCCGTACAGGCTGGAGTCGTCGATGCTGTCCAGGCAGAAGAGCTGAATCCAGCCCTCATCGATGTGCTGCCGGACGGAGTGGATGATGCCCCAGTTCTCATAGTCGAAAAAGCGACCGAGCCGGGGCGGAAAGGCCAGTACCCGGGCCCCCGACCTCCCGAATACCAGCAGTTCCATTTCGCGCCCGAGGATTGGGCTATGCCACCGATGATAGTCCCTGCTCATGTTGAATAAGCACGCATTGCGGATAGGAGTATCGATATCGCGCCCGAGAATTGTGCTATGCCAGCGATGATGGTCCCTGCTCATGTTGAGTAAGCATACATTGTAAATAGGAACATCGATTAAATCTTCGTTGTAGATTTAGAAAACAAATCGGGAATGTTCCATGATTATTTCGGCCCAGACCCGGTAACCAAGGCGGGAAAGATGGAGCCCGTCGTCGGCATAGAGTTCGACTCTGGGCCGGCAGTCAGCGCGCATCATGCGAGGATAGACGTTGATGAATCGCCCCGCCGGGCGGGCTAAAACCTCGTGGCGGGCGAGTGCGTTGGAACGCTCGATACTTTTCTGGAGGTACTGACGGGCGGGACTGGGCTTGATCGAAAGGAAAGCAAGCGGAATCGGCCCGAGCAGCGTGTCGACCTGGCGCAACAGGTCCCGGAGCGATGCAAGCACCTGCTCAGGGGAACGTCCATCACCCAGGTCGTTGTCGCCCGCGTAGAGAAGCAGTGAGCGAGGGCGATGGGGCGGGACCAAGCGGGGAAAGAAGTGGGCGCAGGCCGCCATCGTAGACCCGCCGAACCCGAGGTTCATCGCCCCTATCCCGGGGAAGTCCTGCTCCAAGGTTTCCCAAAGCCGGAATGAGGAGCTACCGTAGAACACGACGGGAGGCGCACCCGCCGACGCTCTCTTCTTTGTCTTTTCCAGCCACCGGATTTCATCCTCGTACCATTTCATCACCACCCCCAAGACTCTCTGGGCGCGGAAAGTCCGGATTCTATCCAATCCCGAGCAAATCATACCCCTTGGCCGGGTTTGACCGAGGCGCTTGCTCTCTTCGTGAACAATGACGCGACACTGAGCTGGTTAATATGATATCGGTATAGAATTACAAGGAAAAGAGGCCCCACACGGAATGCGGGCTCAGGTTACCTGGGCAGCCCCGAGGGATCATTCACCACCCGCCGAAGCGGCTCTCCCAGAAGCCTCACGGCGTCCTCCTCCTTGAGTGGTAGTGTAAGCCGGGTGCTACGGATACTCACCTCGACCGCAGGGCAGCCTGGAAGCAGGCCGACGCGGATGCCGACAACCTTGCCGTGGCTGTCGTGAAACGGGAACAAATCCAAGTCAACCGGACTGCCCAGCGCCGCGGCAGCTTGCGGCGAGTTCCAGTCGCAGAGAGAGTCGCCGCCCAGATCGCCCCGAGGTAGGTGTAGGACTAGCGGGCATGGTGCAGGCTTGGCCGGGTCGCGCACCCACTGAACAATAAAGTAGGTGGCCCGACTCCGGCTTACCGACCCGCCGAAACTCACTCCTTTTGGGTACTCGACCAGAGCCCAATCGTGCACCGGCTGAAGGATCGCGCGCACGATCACGACCAGCAACGTCGCAACGGCGAGGAAGGGTAAGAGCCATAGCCATCGCGCCATTCGTGAGACCCCATGTGCCAATGGGCGTAAATAGTTGTGTTAGTTCGGAGTTACCCAGAGAATATGAAACGGCACCGAGTTTTCCATAGATTATATACCTTACGCGGCCATGAGTGAGACGTCTTTGAATTGTTGGAAGTTGAGTGTCATCAGGGTCTTCAGTTGCTCGGCGTGGCTGGTCGGAAGGCTGGCAATGGTCGCTTCGATGGCGGCCTGAA
>JBKQMU010000064.1:0-51908 GCA_052146555.1 Isosphaeraceae bacterium | reverse complement strand
CTTACCCCGGCGGCTGCGACGGATTGACGAAGACGCCAAGGCGCTGACGGCCAACGGTCACGACACTGACGCAACCCTCCTCGCGGGTCACACAAGCGGTCGTTGAAATGTAGTCAAGACTTTCGCCGAAAACTGGTGAAAGTCCTGAGTTCCTGGGCTGAACTCCGTAACTTGGGCTAACCCTCATCCGCCCCTTCGGGGCACCTTCTCCCAATGGGAGAAGGCGTTATCGCGACAGCGCTTCCCCATGCCACTCGCGGATTTGGACTCCATCGATCGATCATGATCCAGTGAAATGCCGGCGAGGCTTGCCCCGGCTGCTGTCCGCTTGCTTCAGAGGGGAGTTCCATCCCGGCCTTAACGAGAATCCTCCATGTACAGCATTCTCAAGCAGTGGCGAGCCGGGGTCCTAGCCATCCTCTTGTTCGGCCCGGTGCTGACCTACATGGCCTTCGGCACGGTCTGGTTGTGGCAGCATGGCTGGTTGTGGATCGCTGCTCTGGCTTGGATCGCGGCCGGCGGCGCGTTCTCGATACTGGCCGCGAAATGGACCAAGGATGTTCATGCCATCATGCCACCTCTGGACTGGAGCTCACCCGGCACGTTTTCCCCACGCGACCGCGAAGCGTGGAAGATCATAGAAGAGGAAGCCGACGCGGCCGAATCGATGGCCATGGAAAACTTGCTGGGTGGCGACATCTACATCGAGACAGGACGTCGCTTGCTGCGCAAGCTGGCAGTGTTTTACCACCCGGGCGCATCGCATCCGCTGGACGAGGTGCCGTTAGTCGAGCTCTTGACGGCCATCGAGCTGGCCTCCGACGACCTGGCGCAGCTCTCGCGGCAGGTTCCCGGCGGCGACGTGATCACGCTTTCGCACTGGAGGCGGGCGGTGGCGATGGCCGGCTACATCTCCAGGGCCAACGACTGGTACGCCATGTTAGCGCCCATCCTCAACCCGCTGTCCGGGCTGGCCCGGCTGGGCACGCGCGAGCTGATCGTCAAGCCGGCCTGGAAAAACATGCAGCAAAATGTGCTGCGGTGGTTCTTTCAGGCTTATGTCAACCGCGTCGGCGTGCACTTGATCGAGCTGATGAGTGGCCGTCTGGCCATCGGCGCCGAGCAGTATCGCCGCCTGACCCGTCGTACTCTTTCGGCTTCCGGCGCCGGGGTGGGTGAGCTCTCAACGCCCGTCGCTGCCGTCGCCGGAGCCCGGGGCTCGGGAAAGTCGCGGTTGATCGAGTCGCTCAGGCAGGCGCTCAGCGGCGATCCCGGACTGGTCAGGGCCCGGCTCGAGGGCCTCGGGCTGGACCCGTCGCTTTTCGACCGGCTGGGCAGCGTGCGATGGGTCGAGGTGCCCGGTTACGCACCGGCGTCCGACCAGGAATCGCGCCGCGACCGGGCACAGAAAGAGAAGTCGGTGGCCCAAGCGATCGACTGCGATCTGTTGATTCTGGTGATCGATGGCCGCAAGGGGCTACAGCCGGCGGACGTCGCTTTCGCCCAAGACTGGGACCGGCACTTCATCGAGCACCCCCAGCGCGAGGCTCCGCCGACCTTGGTCGTGGTCATGGCCGTCGATCATCCCGATCTCGGCATCGTCTGGGCACCTCCGTATGACTGGACCGCGGGGGTCGGAATCCGTGAGTCCGCCGTGCGATCGCTGTTCGAGTCGCTACGAGCGACATTGCCGCCAACATTCAATAATTTCACTGCGGCCGGCCTTCCCGGCGAGACGCCCTTCGGCCTCATCGAGCACGTGGTGCCCGCCTTGGCCGCACAGCTTCACCGGGCGGAACGCTCAGCCCTGATCCGCCAGCTCCAATCGCTTTCCAGCCGCTCCAAGGTTGGCCGCGTCGTCGGCCAGCTCGGGCAGCACGGCCGCCAGATCTGGTCCAATCTGCGAACCCGTCACAAGCGGGCGACATCCAGCAAGTGAAGTGGGCAGGCGGCAGCGGGCACCGCGAAACAACCCTCCAGGTGCTGTCAGTACGCGTGCTGCTCGCCGCCTTCGTCTGTTGGCAGAGCGGCCGGGGCCGGGGCCACCTGGTTCGCGGTCCGCTTATCGTTCTCTTCCTTGAGCCGGGCGAGAGCCTCCGCCAATGGCATGGCGCCAAAGTCGCCGGCGGTCCGGTCGCGATAGGCGACGGCCCGGCTTTCGGCTTCCTTGGCGCCCACGACCAGCATCACCGGAATTTTTTCGAGCTGGGCGTCGCGGATCTTGGCGTTGATCTTCTCGGGACGGTGGTCGAGCGTTGCCCGGAACTCGTTTTCCAGCAGCTTGGCCAGTACCTCCGCGGCGTAGCCAGCGACTTTGTCCGAGATCGGCAAGACGCGCACCTGCTCGGGCGCCAGCCACAGTGGAAAGGCGCCGGCGAAGTGCTCGATGAGGATGCCCAGGAAACGCTCCAGGCTGCCGAAGGGGGCCCGGTGGATCATGACCGGGCGATGCGGGTGGTTGTCCGCACCCGTGTACTCCAGTCCGAATCGCTCGGGCAAAACATAGTCGAGCTGCACCGTCCCGAGCTGCCACTGCCGTCCGATGCAGTCGCGGACGATGAAATCGGCCTTGGGTCCATAGAACGCCGCTTCGCCGGGGGCCTCGTCATAGGGTTGCCCCATCTCGTCGAGCACGGCCCGAATGTCTCCTTCGGCCCGCCGCCAGGTCTCGCCGGCTGCGCCCCGATACTTGGGGTCTGCCGGGTCGTGTTGAGATAAGCGGACCCGGTAATCGGAGAGCCCCAGCGTCTGGAGTACGAACTGAGTCAGGTCCATCGTCGAGCGGAACTCGGCGCGGACCTGATCCTCGGTACAGAAGAGATGCGCATCATCCTGTGTAAAACCGCGTACTCGGGTCATGCCCGAGAGCTCGCCAGATTGCTCGTAGCGGTAGACCGTCCCGAATTCGGCCAGCCGCAGCGGCAGCTCGCGATAACTACGCGGCTGCGCGGCGTAGATCTGGATGTGGTGCGGGCAATTCATCGGCTTGAGCAGATATTCCTCGAACTCCACCGTCTGCTCGAGATAGCCGATGCGCTCCGAAACGGTCATCTCGAAATAGGGTTTGGTGGCGCCCGCGGACTTCGCACCACCGGCTTCCGAGGCGATCTGCGGCAGCCGCTCCGGGACGCCGGCCCTGGCCAAGAGCGTACGCTGGACGGTGTCGTCCAGCGATCCGGCGATCAAGCCGTCGAGCAGCTCCTTGGCCGCGGCGTCGACCGGCATCTTGAGCGTCGGAAACTGTGATTCTTTGTAGTAAGGATAGTGCCCGCTGCACTTGTACAGATCGACCTTGCCGATATGGGGGGTGTAGACAGGCTGATATCCGCGTTTGATGAGCTCGGTCTTCATGAAGTTTTCGAGGACGCCCCGCACGATGGCTCCCTTGGGCATCCATAAGACCAGTCCCGGGCCCACGAGCGGCGAGATCGTAAAGAGGCTCAGCTCTTTGCCGAGCTTGCGGTGGTCACGCTTGCGGGCCTCCTCGACGTGAGCCAGATAGGCGTCGAGTTCCTTCTTGTCAAAAAAGGCCGTGCCGTAGACGCGCTGGAGCATCTTGCGGTCGGTCTGCCCTTTCCAGTAGGCTCCCGCGATTGAGAGTAGCTTGAACGCCCCCACCTTGCCGGCGTGGGGAATGTGCGGCCCGCGACAAAGGTCAACGAACTCGCCCTGACGGTAGAAGCTGAGCACGCCGAACTTGTGGAGCTCGTCATCGATGTGCTCGACCTTCAGAGTTTGGCCCAGGTCGGCGACAAACTGGCGGGCCTCGGCCACGGGCAGCGTGAACCGCTCGAACGGCTCGGCGGCCTGGAGGATTTTCGCCATCTCGGCCTCGATGGCCGGAAAATCGTCTTCCGAGAGGCTGCGGCCTACGATCTCGACGTCGTAGTAGAAGCCGTTTGCCGTCGTGGGTCCGAAGGCGAGCTTGACGCCCGGAAAAAGCCGCATGATGGCCCGCGCCATGATGTGCGCGGTCGAGTGCCGCAGGACATCGAGCGCCTCGCGGTCCTTGGACGTCAGGATCCGCAGCTCAAGGGGTCCGGCCGAGCCGTCTTCCAGCGGCCTCTCGAGGTCCACGATCGAGCCGCCAGCCACGGCGGCTACGGCCGCCTCGGCCAACCGCTTGCCAATGCCCGCGGCCACTTCCGCCGGGCGGACGCCATCGGGAAACTCTTTGATCGAACCATCGGGCAGCTTGATCTGGAGCATCGGGGACGCTTCTCCGCGTGTTTTTTTTTCCTGTGCCGCCCGGTCCGGTCAAAGTGAACAGGTACGCCCTTTTGCGAACCCCGCGGCGCCCTTTACGACTTCTTCCGCTTGAGCGTCGAGAGAATCTGCTCGTAGCCGGACTGCTCGTACTTCGTCGGCCGGTCGCCTTCGGGACGTATGCAAAAAATGAAAATATCGTTGCCGTCGAACTTATAGATTCCCTTGGAAGTCTTGCCCTTGGCATCCTCGGGCCCCTCGTCGACGTGGAAGTCGATCGTCTTTTCCGGGTTAGCCGCCGGATTGAGCTTGACGGTCATTCTGTACGAGCGGTTCGGAGCCCGGACACTCAGCTTGTCTCCCTTGAACTTATAGGTCACCTCGCCGCCGTTTTCGTCCTTGTAACTCCACTCGCCTTCGAGGTGCTTGAGGTCCTTCTGAACCGCCGCGTCGTCGGCCAAGAGCCCCGTCGCAGCCGCCAGGACGCAGCCTGCGACGAGTCCGATCCCTCCTCGCCTAAAGTGCATGATTACATCCTCTCGTTGTGATGGATCGTTCAGCAGCTCCCTGAGTCATTCCTGGCACGAGCTTGGAGGCGACCTTGAACCGGACGGCTTAGTTTGCCCTGCACACGCGTCGTTCGTCAATTGGATGTCGGGGCTGGGAAAAGGGTTCGTCTCGGTGGAGAGGAACCTCGGCGATCAGGGGGAAAGGCGTTCGATCACCCAGCCGCCATGCTCGCAGCGGTAGCGCAGGCGATCATGCAGGCGGCTGGGACGCCCCTGCCAAAATTCGACGGACTCGGGGACGACGCGGTAACCGCCCCAGAATTCGGGACGGGGAATTTGACCGTCGGGATAGCGTATTTCCAGCGCCTTGTAACTTGCTTCCAGGGACTGGCGACTGGGGATGACGTCGCTTTGACGCGAGGCCCAGGCGCCTAGGCTCGACAGGGCCGGACGGCTTTGGAAGTAGGCGTCGGATTCCTCGGCCGAGACGCGCTGGGCTTGTCCCTCGATTCGAACCTGGCGCTCCAGCTCGTGCCAGTGGAAGACGAGCGCGGCGTGCGGGTTGGAGTGCAGCTCGCGGCCCTTGCGGCTGTCGTAATTCGTAAAGAAGCTAAATCCGCGCTCGTCGTAGCCGCGAAGCAGTACGATGCGCGCCGAGGGCCGTCCCTCGGGCGTCGCGGTCGCCAGCGTCATGGCGCCGGGCTCGGGAATCCCAGAGTGCGTGGCTTCCTCGAACCAGACGTGGAACTGGCTGATCGGATCGGCTTTCAGATCGGCTTCATTGAGACTCAGGCGGCTATAGTCAACTCGCGCGTCGTGAACACCCAAGGCGGTAGCTCCTGGCGAAGTTCTATCTGATCGAAGAGGCGTGCCACTCGTTCTTGTTGTAGGCGCGGTTCCGTGTCGTGAAAACTCTCTTCCGGCAAGCGGCGAAAGCAGGGCTTTGACAGATCGATCGATAGTCTTCCAGGACACCCTGCTTATGTTCGCCTGTCCATTCAATGCTGCTCGGCCAAATCCTGAGCCTGAAGCAGCGGACGAGGCAGCGTGCACGCTGGGTTGATCTATTGATCTTGCGTGGAGCAGAGCGTCTCTTGGCAAGTCGCGGAGGTTTGCGTTAGGGTATTTGGAAGCACATGCAGCATCGCTGCGATGGCCGATTGTCAAGGAAGAACGAAGAGACCAGGGCGAGCCGTACCTGGTTGAAGCGAGGAGGCGGGGTATGTCGGTCGGCGATCGTCCGCTGAGCGAAGAAGGCGATCTTGCCGTTTTTCTTCAGCGGATTGCCTCGGGCGACGAGGGGGCGGCGCGTGAGCTCTTGCAGCGTTACGAGCCGGAGGTGCGGCTCGTCGTGCGGCGGCAGCTTCCCCGGCTGCTGCGATCGCGGTTTGATTCGCTCGATTTCTTGCAGAGCGTCTGGGGTAGTTTCTTCAGGAGGATGCGGGACGCCCCGACCGAGTTCGAAGATTCGCGCCATCTGGTAGCTTTCTTGGCGCGGGCCGCGAAGAACAAGGTCATCGACGAGTACCGTCGCGCGGCCAGCCTGAAGCAAGACATGCACCGGGAGGAGCCACTCTGGACCGAAGGACGGCGTCCCAGGGAAGTGGCCGATCCGATCGATTCGCCCAGCGAGCTGGCGCAGGCGCGTGAGGTTTTCGGGCGGCTGCGCGAGCTCTTGCCCGAAGAGCGGCGGACGATCCTGGAGCTCAAGGCCGAAGGTCTTTCGAGCAAGGACATCGGCGAGCAGCTGGGCATCAGCGAGCGGACGGTCCAGCGGGTGCTCGAAGACTTGCGGCGGCGGGTCGAGTCGGAGTGGGAGTCAGAGGAATGAGCGTGGTCTCGGGGCGCACCTGGGAAGACGCTTCATCTCCCGCCGCGGGGCGTCTCTGCCGCCGTTACGAGGAGGCCTGGCAGAGTGCCCATCGCACCGGCTCGCGGCTTGACCCGGCCGAATTCCTGTCCGAACTGGGCACGTCCGGAATGATGCCAGGATCGCGTCTGGCGGTCTTGCGGACTGACCTGTCGCTGCGATGGGACGCAGGCGACAGGATTGCCGCCGGCTGGTACCTTGACAGTATCCCGGATCTGGATGAAGACAGCTCCGTCGCACTTGTCTACGAGGAATTCTGCCTCCTTGAGGAAGACGGCGCGGAGCCCGAGCCGGCGGAGTTCTTTGCGCGGTATCCGGCGCTTGCCGAGCCGTTGCGGCGCGTGCTGGACATCCACGGACTGATCGGTTCGGCGACCCCCTCCGATTCGATGATGGCGTCGGGTTCCTCGGTCTCGCTGCCGCTCTCGCCAGCTTCGGCCGCAATGGCCAGCACGGTACCTTTTCCCGAGACGGGCCAGACGATCGGAGGGTTCTATCTCGTCGAGGAGCTGGGTCGCGGCGCGTTCGCCCGCGTCTTTCTGGCACGCGAGCGCCAGCTCGCCGATCGGCCCGTAGCGCTTAAGGTGACGCGCAAGGGCTCGCGCGAGCCGCAGGCGCTGGCGCGGCTCCAGCACACCCATATCGTGCCGGTTCATTCCCACCGGGTTGACCCGGCGACCGGCCTCCATCTTCTGTGCATGCCCTATTTCGGCCGCATCACGCTAGCGCGGGTTTTGACGGAGATCCGGCAGACGGAACAGGCGCTCTGCGGCGCGGCCCTCATCGAGACGCTCAACCGGCTGAGCGAGACGGGCGATCCTGGTTCGGCGGTCCAATCGGCCTGCCACTTCGCCCTGGCCAATCGCAGCTACGCGCAGGCGATCGCGTGGTGGACCGCACGACTGTCAGAGGCTCTGGAACACGCCCACGACCGGGGCGTGCTGCACCGCGACATCAAACCGAGCAACGTGCTTCTCAACGACGACGGCATGCCGATGCTGTTGGACTTCAACCTGGCGCGGGAGCCGGTGCTCGCCAGCGATGACCGGGCAGAAGCTCCGGAAGCGACCTTCGGCGGCACACTCGATTACATGTCGCCTGAGCATCTCGACGCCCTGGCCGAGGGTATCTCCGACCGCCTCGACGGCCGCGCTGATATCTACGCCATGGGCGTCTTGCTGTTCGAGGCGCTCGTGGGTGAAAAGCCGTTTGCCCCCCCCTTCAAGGGGCAGTCGGTCATCGATTCCCTGATCCGCGCCGCCGAAGAGCGGAGACGCGACCCGACCAAGCTCTTTGTCGGCCAGCTGGCCATTCCCGCTCCGCTCCGGGCAGTCATCTGCCACTGTCTGGAGCCCGAGCCCGGCGACCGCTACCAGACCGCCGGCGAGCTCGCCGCCGATCTCCGCGCCGTCGCCGATGACTTGCCTCTGGTGCATGCTCGTGAGCCCCTGCGTAGCCGGATCAGCCGGCGACTGTGGCGCAATCGCCGCCGACTCGCCAGTACCGCCGCGGCGCTCTTCGCCGCCGCCTCGATCCTAGCCGCCTATGTCAACGTCCAGATGGAACGCGACGATCGGTGCAAAGAGGTGAAAAGCCTGCTGATCAAAGGGGATGAGGCACTCAACGATGGCAAGCTCGAACAGGCACAGATATGGCTGACCAACGCGGGTGACCGGATCCACCGCTCCGACCGCTCAATCGTGCGTAACTTGCTGAAGCTTGATTCCATGTGGAGCTTCGGCAGCAAGTTGCGAGACAAGCTGCAAATGCTTTGGACCTACTCAACTCTTGACGATCTGGAAACGCAGATCCGGGTCAAAGCCTTTTACTGCAGCCAAGAGCTCAGGGTCCGGTACGACGCCGACCAGTTGCTGGATGCCTCCGAGAGCCTGCGGTTCCGGCTCATCGGCCAGGGAGAGGACATCCCCGGCGCCGTCGGTCAGCTCAAGACGATGCTGGAACCCTTCTACGTGCTCACCTCAAAGAAAGAGTTGAAAGATCTAGAGCATGTCTGGAGCCTGCTCGACGACCAGCGGCGAGCTGACCTCAAGCACGAGGTCGACGAGCTGCTGTTCCTTTGGATGGTTGAAGTGCTCGACTCGCTGCGAAAGGCGGGTGAAACCGGCGAGGCCGCCCGGATTGCTCGAGACCCGGCCACGCTCCGGCGGGCCCTCAATGTCTGCGATCGGGGCCTGACTTTCGCCGAGGCGCCTCGCCCTTGGCAGGCGCTCCGCGCGCTTCTGGAAGCAAGCCATGGCAGGACGGGCCGGGCTCCTGATGCGTCCGGAGCCGTTCCGCCTCAGGCCGGCGATTTGCCTCGCTTTGGCGGCGAACCAGAGCGTACCGCCAGTGAGAACTCTGCCACAGCCTGCTTTCAGTGGGGGCTGCTCCACTACACTTTAGACCACCCCAGGCAAGCCATTGAGTGGATGGAACGAGCCGTCACGCTCGATTCGGGAAACTACTGGTATCTCTTTTACCTGGCCTATCTTGAAGATCAGGAAAGACTTTGGGACGAGGCGCAGATCCACTACAGCTCCGCGGTCGCCCTGCGGCCACGGTCGCCCTGGGTGCGGTTCAGCGGGGCCCACCTCTACCGCGCGAGGGGACGCTGGGACCGGGCGCTCAATGATCTCAAGCAAGCCAAAGAGCTCCTCGGAAATCGTCCGGAAGCGCCACGGATCGCCCTGGAACTCGGGCTGCTGCACTTTGATCTGGGCGAATTCCAGGAAGCCGCGCACGAATATTACGAGGTCATCAAGGCAGCGCCCCAGAGCGACTACGCGCGCGCCGCCCGGCTCAACCTTGCCAACATCGACGCTGAGTCGGGCCAGACCGACGCCGCGCGCAGGGCGTACGACAAGCTCCTAGCCGATTCTCCTGACCGCTCAGCGCGGCTGAGCCGTGCCTTCCTCTACCTCCGGCTGAACCAGCCGGCCGCCGCTCTGGATGATTTGAGCCTTCTCCTGAATAGCCACGAATCGCCCTCGCGTCAGGCCGAGGTACTGACCGCTGCTGCTATGGCCAACCTTTTGCTCCATCGGGGGCAAGAGGCGGTGGGTTGGGCGCTCCAAGCCGCAAAGGTGCAACCCAGTCTATCGCACGAACGGCTGCTTCAAAGATCGCTTCTAGCCGCCCGCCGCTATGATCAGCTTCAACTGAGCCGACCCGAGGAAGTCTTGCTCCTACCAGCGCCCGGAGCCTTGCTCTTAGCCGACCTGCGAATCGCGGCGGATGAGCTGGCACCGCGAACGCGGCCGAGCGACGCCGATGCCTATCGAGCAGCGTGCAATCGGGCGGTAATGCTCTCGGCCCTGGGCGAGCATCGCAGCGCCCGCGAAGCGGCGGACCGCGCGCTGGCCATCGCCCCCCTCTCGCCGGAAGTTCGTCTGATTCGCGCGCGGGTGCTCCACCGCGCGGCCGACCGCAAGGGGGCCCGGCGGGAAATCGAGGCGGGGCTCTTGCTCAGTCCCAAGGAGCCAGGGCTGCTTGAGCTTCAAGGTGTCCTGCTGGCCGAGGCTGGCGATCTTACTGAAGGCCTTGCCTTGCTCGATCGAGCGATCTCGCTCTCGCCCAATCCCTTCGCCTTGTTCCACCGGGCCGCGGTCGAGGTTGCACAAGACCACGACGAGGAAGCCGTCCGCGACTGGTCGCAGGCGCTTCAGTCAGATCCGGAGCTTCCCCAGGCGTATCTCGGCCGTGCCCGCAGCTACGTGCGGCTGTTGAAGTGGGATCGAGCCCTGGCCGATCTCGAGCAGGCAGCCTCCTGGTCGCACGGCAATCTCGGTCTTCAGCTCGGCATCATGTTCACCTATGCCAGGTGCTTGTCCGAACAGCCCGGCCACCTCGCCCGCTTCCTGCTCTTGCTCTCGCGCGCAGGGCATCAAGCGTGTGACGAGCTGACAGGGACCTCGGTTTCCACCGGCATGCTGCGCTGAGCCACCCTCAGTCAGCGCGGCTCCCTGTGCTTCTGCCAAGCAAGCGACCGGTTGTGAGCACTTCATTGTACCGCCTACCACGCAAGAGTCCGCAAGAGCGTGCGGATGACCGCGCCGGGCTCACACAAGAGAACACTTTTGCATCTTCGCGAGCGTGGCACCCGAGATGCTCCACGAGCTGCAACCAACGCCCAACGACCCGTGCTTCGACCCGGATCTCTAAACCCCACCGAACCAACCGATTGCACGGCCTCCAGGCGCATCGTGAGCCAGTCTGTCGATCGACGGTAACTGAGCCGGCGGGCTCCAAGACCTGCACCCCGAAAGGAGGACCGGCCCGCCAGGCTCAGGAGAGTCGCCTGAGCCGCTCTGCGTCCGCTCGCGACCTGATGGCCCTGCGCATTCGCCGCGGCAGCCAGTGACGCACGAAGGTGATCATGTCCGGATAGAGCGGACCGCTTGTCAGCCCGATGCCCAGAAGCAAGCCACAAGCCGTGGTGAAAAAGTCGGTGCAGATGGCCCCACCGGACAGGTCCGGGTCAGGCTGGATTACCTGAAATCGAGAGTCAGCCGGTAGCCCCAATTGGTGCTCGTCCTCCAGCGATCCCATTTCGCCTGCCAAGCTCGCCAGGATCGACACTCGATCGACACTCGAGGGTTCAATCTTGAGCGCGCCGGTCAGGATGGGCAAGCCCCCCGGGTTGCGTACGACAACCAGCCGACTTAAGCGATCCGCGAAGGAGCCAAAACCGTCCCCCCGGCTCCCGGAACCGGTGTCATCCCGACCGCTTCCATCTCCTTGCGGCGAGAGTTCGAGGTCGGCTCCAGCGTCCGATCCGGTCGTCGCCAGGTCAAACGCCCGCTCGGCCCGATCGACCATGGGAGTGGGCTCTTCCTGGGTTGTACCAAGACTAGGCCCAAGCGGAGCGGAACCGCGAGAGGCCAAAGGGCCCATTGAGACGCCCGGCATGGCTGTTCTGATAGGTGAAGCGACCTGGGATAGGGACGCCGAGCTTGTCAGGACCGTCGCGTCCGTGGTCTGAAGCTGGTCTGCAATCCCCGAGGTCGAGGTGCCCGGCTCGTTCACGGCGAGAGAACTCTCCCCCGTCGTGAAGGTGGTCGACGCTAACAAGCCAAGAAAGGCAGAAACGAGCCCGGCGATGGGGTCCGCCGAACCGGCAGAGAAGACTGGCACAATCGCCGTGGTTCCGATTGAAAGGTTGGGGCGACGGACTTCCAA
Organism: Isosphaeraceae bacterium; assembly: GCA_052146555.1. Taxonomy (GTDB): domain Bacteria; phylum Planctomycetota; class Planctomycetia; order Isosphaerales; family Isosphaeraceae; genus Aquisphaera. The sequence continues at coordinate 40,145 of JBKQMU010000064.1, read as the reverse complement.
AGTGAAGGGGATGTTCTGATTCGTCGAAGAGCCTGAAGCGTCGGCCAAAGCGGCCGTCGTGTTCGAACTTTCGACGACCCGCGCCAAGAGCTGGGCACCGACGGGCACTTCGTTGAGGCCGATGGTCATGTTCTCCTGAGACCCGTGCGCCAGCGCTGACACCCCCGATAGCTCGGTCAGCACCGTTCCGTTCGAGCTCACCAGGTAAAGCTGATCGAGCGCCGGTTCTACTGGGGCCGACGGGGATTCAGATCCACTGATGATGAGCTGGAGCGAGCCGGTTTGGGGTCCTACCTGCATCCTGAAGGTCATGAACAACTGTCCCGGACCGAGGTTTCCCGAAACCACCACGTCCAATCCCGAGGGAATGTCGGGCAATTGCCAGATGCCCCGGGGTGTAAGCTCGAATACTTCTTTCGCTTGGTCAGCCGAGTCGAGGCTGGTGGAGGTGATGAACTGGCGTTGATCGGGCGTGGAGGAGACTGGACTAGAGACGAGCGTGACCGAGACCGCCGTCTTTCCAGTTCCTGCCGAGTAATGAAGCGAGATGGTCGGTTCGGCAGCGGCCTGGCTCGCGGTCGTCTCGGTGTCGGAGAGCGAGTTTCCCTGCGACGCAACGGGCGAATAGCTCACATTCAGCGAACTAGACGATTGGTCTGTCTCCTGCGGACTGGGCAGAGGGTTCTGATTCGGCGAATCCGTGGTGCCCTGGGTCGCGCCCTGCAGGGAAACGTTCGTGCCTTGCCCGGAATCACTCGTGCTCGTCGAAGATGACGATCCGCCTGCCGGAGGCGTGGAGACCTGCACCGAAACGTTCGTGCCTTGGCCGGAACCAGTCGTGCTCGTCGACGACGACGATCCGCCTGCCGGAGGCGTGGAGACCTGCACGGAAACATTCGTACTCGACGAAGACGACAATCCGCCTTGGGGAGTCGAGGAGACCTGCACGGTCGGGACGACGGAAATCTCCAGCGGGTATTGGTTGAGTGAAGGCGATACGGGCGAATTGACCTGGGACCCTCCCGAAGAGAGGAGCATGCGGCTTTCCAGAACTTCAACGGCAAGAACCGGCCAGTTTCTGGACCGAGAAGCCCCTCGCGGCCGCCGAGGCCCCTGCGCCGCCGGCCCTGAAGCGTCGCGCCTGTCCACTGCTCGTCCCACCTTCGGTCTCCAAATCCCTGGTGCCGATCCGTTGTAAGTTGGGCGTCTTCTTTACGCCGCCCGATCGAAAACCCACCAACCACGCCGACATCGCGGATCGCTTGGCTTTCGATTCAATCCCAGCCGATTGCACTCGATGACGTCAATGCACGCATGGATACCTGGGGGGGTCCGTCACTCCTGCTTTTCCCTGCCAGGGTAATCACTCGGTGGGTAAAAAGCTCTAAGAAAAGAGTCTCGCGGACGTTAATTTCTTTGGAAACGTTGGCAGAATGAGCTTCACGGCGGCAGTGAGGTCAGGGAATCTGGGTCCCTTTGCGGAGTCGAAGAAAGCCCTCTGCCCAGCGCGACGCAATCGCCCCCGCCCCCGGCCCGAACCTCTTCCTGGGATGAGCGGTGGTTTCTCCATCCCGTGCAGGACAGTCGCAGATTGACAACTCACCACGACTTCGGGAGGCTCTTCGAGTGAAACCGCGAACCGGTGGGGCATATCTCGGAAGCGCACTGACTTTGGCCGCTGCGATCTGGGCCTGGAACGATGGCCAGTCGGCCCGCGGAGCGGACCCTCCGGCTCCGGCCTCACCTGTGGCCTCGGTCGCAGGCGGGGCCGCTGTCCGCCCGGCTGCGCCGGTCGTCCCGGGAGAGATCATCGCTGCGCTTCAGGAAGGCAAGTACGAGGCGGCTCGCGGTGGGCTCAAGGGGCTCCGTGAGGGCTCCCAGAACGCCGATGAACGGGCGTATTACGGGCTGCTGGAGGGAATCGCCCTGCGGCTCTCTGGGCAGCGGGAAGCGGCCCGCGCTGCGCTTCGTTCCGCGGCCGTCGAGAACCCCTCCGGAGCCTGGATTCCCAAGATCCGCTTCGAGCTTGCCGGCATCGAGCTTGCCGCCGGCAATCTGGCTGTCGCCGAGGAGCTCGCGCGGACCGAGGCGACGAGCCTCTTGGCCGACGTTCGCAAGGACCGTCTGGCGGAGGTCTATCACGCCTTTGCCCGGCGGCTGCTCGAGCCAGAGGACCCCGTGGCCCAGTCAGACCCTAGCGCTGCGTGGGACTTGCTGGTCCAAGCACGTGACCTGGCCAAAAGCCCCGTGCTGCGGGCCCAGCTGGCTCTCTCCATGGGCCTGGCAAGCCAGAAGGCTGGAAATTTCCCCCGGGCCATCGAGAACTTCCGCACGTATCTGAAAGACCATCCCGAGGGGGCCGATCGCCTGGCGGTTCGCTTCCACATGGGAGAAGCCCTGCGCCAGACTGGAAGGATCGTCGAGGCCAGGCTCACCTGGAGCGACCTGGCCCGCGACATCGAGCGGACCAAGCCGGCTGATATGCTCCGGGATGCCGACAACTTTCGAGCACTCGCCTTGGCCGAGCTTCCCTCGACCTACGGCATTCCCAGTCCGCCGGATGAGACCAGCCTGAGTCTCGGCGTTGCGGCTCTGCAGCGTTTTCTCGCCGCTTTCCCGTCGCACCCCCGAGCGGTCCGGGCCGCGTACAAAATAGGCGCGGCGTACGTAGCGCGGGGCTGGAGCGACCAGGCGCTGGACGCCTTCTCTCGCTTCCAGAAGGGCGAAGGCTTCAAGGTAGACACCGAAGAGGCCCGCCACGACCAGTCCGAGCTTGTCATGATGGCCACCTTCCAGTACGCCCAGATACTTCAGGGGCAACAGAAGTATAGTGAGGCCATCGCGGCCTGGAGAGGCTACCTGGCCAACTTCCCCAACGGCCCGCAGGGTGCCGATGCCCAGCGCGCCATCCTTGACACCCAGCTCCTGATCGCCGCCGATCACAAGAGCCGCGACCGATATCCCGAAGCGCGTGCCGCCTGGACCGAGTTCGCCGCTGAAAATCCCCTCGATGCTCGCGTGCCCGAGATCCTTTACCTGATCGGCGAGAGCTTCGTGACGCAGCAGAAGTTCGACCAGGCCATCGCCGCCTGGGGCCCGCTGCTCTCGAGGTTCCCGACGAGCGAGCCGGCGGCCCACGCCCAATTCCAGGCCGCTTCGATCTTCGAGAACGAGAAAGGCGACCCCGCCGCGGCCATCGAACGGTTCCAAAAAATCACGGTCGAACCATGGCGGTCGCAGGCGCAATCGCGCGTTTTCGTGATGGAATCAAAGAGCTTGACGGTCCTCACTCCCCGCACCTTCCGCACCGGCGAGCCGGCTCGACTGAAGATCGCTACGCGGAACCTCGACAAGCTCACCTTCACGGCTTATAAGCTCAACCCCGAGACCTATTTTCGGAAGAAAAACGGCCTCGAGAACGTCGAGGCGCTCGATATCGGCCTGGTCGCCCCCGATGCGGAGTGGAGCGCTCTCGTCCCGGGATACGCCCGGTACAAGCCGATCGAGACGGCCTACGAGCTGAAAAAGCTCGAACAGCCTGGCGTGTACGTGGTCAAGGTCACCGATCAGAAGAACTTGCAGGCCACGACACTGGTACTTTCCAGCGATCTTGACGCCATCGTCAAGACGTCGCGGGACCAGATTCTCGTCTTCGCCCAGGACATGAAGACGGGCAAGGGAAGGGAAGGCGCACGCGTGCTCGTCTCCGACGGTGCTGCCGTGGTCATCGAGGCCAAAACCGGCCCCGACGGCGTCGTGCTTCATGACTGGAGCCCGCCGCGTGACGCTCCTATTCGCCTGACTTACGTCGTTCTCGATGGGGCCGACGTGGCCGGCTCAGGCCTGGGTGTGCCGGAGAAGGTCGCGCAGGGGCTTTCGCCCCGAGCCTATATCACCACCGACCGGCCGGCCTACCGGCCCGGCCAGAAAGTCGCCGTGCGCGGTGTCCTGCGCGAGGTCAAGAGCGGCCAGTATGCTGTCACGCCCGGCGCGAGCTACCGATTCGAGGTGACCGACAGCCGGGGCCGGCAGCTCGTCGCCCGCAGCGTGATGCTCTCGGAGTTCGGAACCTTTCATGAGTCGCTGCCGCTGGACCCCGGCGCCGCAATCGGCACGTACCGGATTCGCGTCTACCAGCCGGGCAAGAGCGACTTCGCCGGTGCGTTCGAGGTTCAGTCGTACCAGCTCGAGCCGATCGACCTGGCTTTCGATCTGAAAAAGACTGTCTACTATCGGGGCGAGACGATTGAGACCGACGTCGTGGCCAAGTACCAGTATGGCGCACCGGTCGCCGGCCGGCCGATTGAAATCACGCTTCCCGACCAGCGGGTGCTCTCGGGCACGACCGACCCGGCAGGCAAGTTTCACATCTCGTTCCCGACCGAGGGGTTCGCCGAGGAGCAGTCGCTTGGACTCGTCGCCCGGCTGCCCCAGGACAACGTGGCCAGTGTGGTCCTTGTGACACTGGCTGTCCACGGCTTCGAGATCGCCGCCCGAACTCGTCGCGATGTCTACCTCGACGGCGAATCGATTTCGCTGGAGGTCAACACCAGCGACGCCCGCGGTGAGCCGATTGGCCAGCCGCTGTCCGTCGCGGCCATCAAAGAGCTCGCCCAGGCAGGACGGGTCACCGAGCGCGAGGTGGCGCGCCAGGCGGTCACGACGGATCCCAAGACGGGCAAAGGAAGCGTGAGCTTCCGCCTCGACGACGCTCAAGGGGGCCGCTACGTCTTTCGCGTCGCCGGCACGGACCGGTTCGGTAACCCAATCGTCACCGACCTGGCGATCTATCTTTCGGGCAAGCAGGACCAGACCCGGCTGCGAATCTTGGCGGACCGGCAAAGTTATAAGGCCGGCGAGGAGGCCAGTGTCAACCTGCACAGCCGCGGCCGAGAAGGGACAGCACTACTGACCTGGGAGGCCGACCGGATCATCGCGTACCGGCTGGTCCGCTTGAAAGATGGTGACAACCCGATCGGCTGGGCTGTGGACGGATCCCAGTTTCCCAACTTCACTCTAAGCGCGGCCCGAATGTGGGAAAACACCTTCGACCAGGCCCGGCTCGACGTTCAAGTCGAGCGTGAATTGAAAGTGACACTCGCTCCGGTCAAACCGGCAGTCGGGCCCGGTGAACCGGTCGAGCTGGAAATCAGCACCGCCGACCAGCTTGGCCGGCCCGTATCGGCCGAGATCGCCGTCGGCATGATCGACCAGTCGCTCTTGCGGCTCTACGCCGATCGGCTGCCGGCGATCAGCGGCTTCTTCTACAACCAGACCCGCACCGGCGCTTTCGCGACCGAGGCCACAAACACCTTCCGATACGCCCCGGCGACCGTCCCGGTCGCCCAGGCCGTTGTCGACGAGGCCCAGCGGCTCGCCGCCGAGACGGCCAACGAAGCCTCCCGGCTGGGCGTGCAAGACCAGCTCCGAAGGCAGGTTCAGCTCCAGGGCCAAGCAGCCATCGCGCCGTCCCCGGCCGCCGCGATGCCGGCGGAGAGCAAGCCCTTCGCCCTTGGCTCGCCGGGTGGCTCGCTTACGGCCAATCAGAGTCTCCAGAAGGGGAAGGAGGTTCACCGAGCCGTTTCGAAGGAAATGGCCGCGGGCATGGTCGCCGGAAAGCGACCCGCCAGGGATCGCCGCGCGAATGGGCGCGCCGACGACCTCGAAGAGGAGGCCGCGAAGTCGGCCGGGAAAGATTCCGGCGAGCTCATGGCGAAGAAAGCTCACATGGGCTACTTCGCCTCGAGTGGAGGCTCCTCCCGGGAGCATGCCGATGCTAAGGAAATCCAGTCGCGTGAGCGGTTCGTTGAGACCGCCTACTGGTACCCCAGCGTGATCACCGACAAGGAGGGCAAGGCCAAACTCACGTACAAGGCACCCTCCGCGCTTTCGCAGTACCAGTTCATGGCCCGCGGCGTGACCGCGGCGGACACGTTGGTCGGCCAGAGAACCGCGACGCTGTCGGTGCGCAAGAACTTCTTCGTCGACATCAAGATCCCCTTTGCACTGACGCAGGGCGATCGGCCCCGGTTCATCGCCCAGGTGCATCACATGGGCATCGACGGGACCGTGAACTTGAAGCTCTCCGTCTATGCCGGCGGCCGCGATGAGGTTTATCCCCGGACCGTTAAGGTCCCAGGCGACGGGGTCGCGGAAGTGCTCTTCGAGCCGTTCGAGGTTCCCGACGCTGACTCGGTGCGGTTAACCCTTACTGGCACGGTAGGCGACTACACCGACCAGGTGACGACCGAGATTCCAATACGGCCCTGGGGTGTGCAGGCAGAGGCTTCGGCCTCGGGAAAGAGCAGTGACGGCACCGTCGTCTTTGTTGGCCTTCCCAAAGGCCGGACGTACGAGCAGCCCGAGATGGTAATTTCGATCGCCCCATCGATGGAGCGGATGATCGTCGAGCTGGCACTGGGGCGACATGATTCCAGCTTGCCGGCGTCAGCGCGCCACACGCGAATCATGCCGCCCGCCAGCGGCACGATGGCCGATCGCGCGGCCGACCTGCTGGCCGCGACTTCGGCGCTTGGCTATCTGAAATCGCTTCCCGCGACCCCCGTGCGAAGCACCCGGTTCGTGGACACTCCTGATGCCGGGCGGCTGACCAAGCGCATAGAAGGTCTGGTCTCCGAGCTGATCGCCGCCCAGAACGACGACGGCGGTTGGCCCTGGGTGAGCTGCGGCATTCCACCCAGAGCCGGCCTGAGCCCGTTGGCAGCTCTCTCCAGCGAACGGCTCACGACGGCCGCGGTCGTCTGGGCGCTGCAGTCGGCCGAGCCGCTGGGGCTGCTCACCGATACCAAAGCGATCGACCGGTCGATCGCCTGGCTGACCCAGGCGATTTCTTCCAGCGAGCGCGACCTGGACGCGCGGGCGGCGCTGCTGCACGCGCTGAGCACACGCAAGGCGGCCACCTTTGAGATGGCCAATAGCCTCAGTCGCCAGCGGCAGAGCCTTTCCAACCCGGCGCTTGCCTACCTGGCCTTGACGTTTGCGAATCTTGAGCGGCCTGAGCTGGCCGGCGAGATCCTGAGCATCTTGATGCCTCGCGCCCGACATGAACCAGTTGCCCCGGGCAAGCGGGCTCGACTGTACTGGGAGGGATCAGGGCAAAGGACCGCGGCGCGGGGACCGGTCGAGACGACCGGACTGGTCGCGCTGGCTCTGGCGCGGGTGCGGCCCCAGGCCCCCGAGCTCGAGCAAGCGATCGACTGGCTACACGCCCACCGCTATTGTCAGGGCTGGAATCCGCATCGGGCCAAGGGCCCGGCGCTCGCGGCCCTGGCGATCTATGAGGGCCGGGCGCGCACGGCCCAGGATCGTTACCGGCTCACCGTGGTGGTCAACACCACTCAGGTGGCCCAGCTTCTCTTCGAAGGCTCCTCCGAGAGCCGGACGATCGCGGTGCCCCTGAAGGCACTCAAGGCCAGAGATGCCAACCGCGTCGCGCTCAAGATGGAGGGTCGAGGAACGTTCAGCTACGCGGTCACGATGACCGGTTTTGCGCGCGATTTTGGTCCCGACCAGAATCGGGCCAATCGTCAGGCCTTGGTCGACCGCCGCGTCTACTGGCCAGCGCCTCCGGAGCTCGACGGCAAGATTTTGCCCACCGGCTTCAGCGTTGCCGTGAACTCGGTCTATTTCGAGAACATCGCGACCCAGGTTGCACTCGGGGGCAAGGCGCGCGTCGGGCTTTACATCTATCGAAACGTCCCGTACACGACGCCCGTGTGGGATCGCGACTTCCTGGTCGTCGAGGAGCATCTGCCGGCTGGCACAACCTTGATCGAGGGGTCGGTGCAGACTTCGGCAAGCTCATTTACGATGGCCGGTGATGTGCTCACCTTCTACTTCGCGCCCGACCAGTACCCCGGGGTGATTCAGTACGACGTCTACGGCTACCTTCCCGGCCAGTACCGGACGTTGCCGGCTTCGGTCCGCAGCGCCTATGAGCCGGGGCAGTTCCACTTGGGCCAGCCCGGTGAGCTGAAGGTCCTTGCCGCCGGCCAGACGAACACCGACGCATACCGCGCCAGTCCCGACGAGCTTTACGCCCGGGGCAAGGCGCAGTTCGACGCCGGGCGATACCCCGAAGCTATGGCCGCGCTTGAGCCCCTCTTCGCCGGCTACACGCTGCGTGACGACGTGGCCAAGGACGCGGCGCGGATGCTGCTGCTGCTGAGCATCAAGAACGACGATCCCCGCAAGGTCGTCCAGTACTTCGAGGTCGTCAAGGAAAAGTCGCCGGAGTTAATCCTCAGCTTCGACCAGTTGCGCGAGATTGGCCGAGCTTACCGCAAGATCAACGAATACGAGCGGGCGATGATCGTCTGGCGGGGCCTGATCGAGGCCAGCTATCTGGAGGACGCACGCGTCGGCGAGCTCTTGCGCCAACGGGGCAAGACGCTCGAGGCGATGGCCTACCTGATCGACCTTTGGAAGACCTATCCCAACACGCCGTCGATCGAGAGCGATTTCTTCGGCCTCTCGCATGTGCTCGCCCAGGCGGCCTCCAGCGCGCTTGCCGACCCTGCCCTTCGCCGCGAGCTGGCCGCCGCCGGCGTGACGCGGTCGGAATTGCTCTTGCAGACGATTCGTATTATCCAGATCTTTCTCGCCCAGTCGCCAAAGTCTCCAATGGCCGACGAGGCCAGCCTGGCGCTCTTAGGCGCCTTCCTCGAGCTGGAAGACTACGCCGGCGTCGTGAAGCTCGCCCGGCGGTTCACCAGGATTTACCCCAAGAGCACGTACCTCGATAGTTTCCAGTACAGCGAGGCCCTGGCCAACTTTCACCTCGGCCGGTATGACCGGGCCGTCGAGGTGGCCCGGAAGATCGCTGGCAGCCTCTACAAGGACGCCTCCGGCGCTGAGGTGCCCAGCCCGAACAAGTGGCAAGCGCTGTATATTCTGGGCCAGATCTACGACGCCCGCCGCGAGCCCGGAATGGCCCTGGAATACTATCGACAGGTGGCCGACCGGTTCACCGATGCCGCCAGCGCAATCCAGTTTTACACCCGCAAGGACTTGAAGGTGCCTGAGGTCACGGTCGTCCGGCCCCAGGCCAAGCCGGCAGTGGCCCACACTTCGGGGGCTCGACCGGACGACGCGACCGCGCGTGATCCCGGCGGCCTTCGCGCCGTTGGCATTAGCAACCAGCCGCGGGCAGGTGGGCCGGAACCGGACGCCGCGCGCGACGCGATTGTCAGTCCTGGAATCAAACTGGAGTACCGCAACATCGCCAAGGCCAACGTCACCGTCTACCCCGTCGACCTGATGCAGCTGTACCTGACCCGGCGAACGCTCAGCGGCATCTCCGGTATCGACCTGGCCGGCATCACGCCGCTGGTCGAGAAGACCGTCGACCTGGGAGACGGTTCGGACTACGACGATCGCTCCCGGACGGTCGACCTGCCGCTTTCCAAAGAGGGGGCCTACCTGGTGATGATTCGCGGCGGCAGCCTCTATGCCTCGGGTATCGTCCTGGTTTCGCCCCTGGAGCTGGAGCTACTCGAAGAGCCGCAGAGCGCCCGGGTGCGAGTCATCGTGCGCGACGCCCGCACCAAGGAGCCGCTGCCCCGCGTCCAGGTCAAGGTCAAGGGAAGCGATAACCCCGAGTTCTTCTCCGGTGAGACGGACCTGCGCGGTGTCTTCGTGGCCGAGGGCATCGCGGGCCAGGTGACGGCTGTCTCCCGCCAAAGCACCACTGCATACGCCTTCTATCGCGGCACCAGCTATGTCGGTCAGCCGCCCGTTCCCCAGCCGGAACAGCAAGGGCAATGGCAAGGACAATCACCGGCCAAAACGCTGTCAAACCAGACTGGCCAGAAAGCTGAGAACGCTTCGATGCTCAACCAGGCGCTCGACGCCAACCTCAGGATGCAGAATACCAGCAACAACCTCAAGCAAATTCAGCGGCTTGAGGAGCGATACCGCGCCCCGGCGCCTTCGCAGCCCAAGGGTGCCGCGGCCGGCGAGTTCCATTGAGAGCAAGTCGGTCGGTCGAGTCGCAGGGCCCGGCCGGGCGCCACGCTCGCGTCTTTCTCACACGACGTGGCCGTGCCGGCCGGAGGCTAACCAGGACTCACTTTCCCCCTGCCCTCTGCCTCATCAGTGCAACGGACCGCCAGACTTGGCTGGCGTGCCTCCTAGGGCGGCAACCCGGTCCATGTCTTCAGGCAGATGGCGAGCGCCGAGCAAAAAGAGAATTCCACCGGCAAGGAGTACCGGCCCGACCGCCAGCATGGCGACGGTCAAGTTGGTGAGCTGGCCGGTGCAATCAGGGACGGGACCTGCCCCGATGGCCGCGAGGAACCGTCCCAGGGCCGAGCCGGTAATGGCGGGCGAGCCGAAAAAGACGGAGATCCGGCCCAGAAGAATCGGCGAGCTGGTGTCCCCGAAGAGGTGAATCAAGAAGATGAAAAGCGCGTAGCCGGCAGCGCGGTGGTTGGCCGGAACGACGTTAGCCGTGACGGTGTTTGACGGCCCCAGCACCATCGCCATGAGCACCGAGGCCATGAACAAGAGGGTCAGAGACGATGCCTTCTCGGGATCGAGAATGCCCATCACGCCCAGCGGAACCGATGCGATGACCACAAAGCTGGCCAGAATCAAATACGCCCTGCGCGTATATTTCCGCAGGAAGTCGGCCAGGAACGTGGAGACTGCAATGCCAACCAGCCCGGCGACGGCAAGCACGCTGCCGATCGAGTCGTTGGCTTCCTTGAGGGAAAGCCCGCGGACGCGCTGATAGAATGTCGAACACCAGGCAACATAGGCTCCAGTGGCGAACGTGACAGCGGCCATGCCCGCGGTGTTGTAAACAAACGTTCGCGTCTTCAGAAGTTCGGCATAGTCGCGGAACCGGGGCCGGCTGCACCGGGCGGCGTAGCTCTTGCCTTCCGAGGCGCCGCGGCCGGGGTCGAGAACCAGCAGCCCGGCGAAGGCCGCTAGCAATCCGGGCAGACCGACGGCGAAGAAAACCGACGGCCAGCCCCAGGCAGAGGCGATCCTGCCGGCGATGACATAGCCCAAGGCCGTGCCGAGCGGCAGCGCCAGGTAATAGATGCCCATCGCTCTACCGCGCCTCTCGACGGAGAAGAGGTCCGCCAGCAGGGCCGGGGCGATGACTCCGTAGCTCGCCTCCCCCACACCCAGCAGAGCACGCCAGAAGAACATATGGTAGAAGTCGGCCGAGAAGGCCGTGCCCACCGTCGCCAGGCTCCAGAGCCCGACGCCGCAGGCCAGGATCACCCGCCGGTTGTATCGATCACCCAGCCAGCCCATCAGCGGTGAGATGATGGTGTAAACGATCATGAACGATCCGCCCAGCACGCCGTACCATTGGTCGTTGATCGCCAGATCGCGCTGAATCTGTGTGCCAACTGCGAAGAACGAGTAACGGTCGATGTAGTTCAGGAGGTTCATCACAAACAGGACGCCCAGCGCGAAGTACTTGCCGCCGACCGTGGGAAGCAATGAGGAGCCGGGAGACGAGAGGGTCGCGGACCGGGCAGAGGAAGGCTGCATCGTGAAGGAACCTCGTCAGAAATCTCGCGCAGGATGCAAACAAAAGATAGTACAACTTCGCGCTGACTCTGGCGAGACACGTCGGCAGTAGGCAGTGGACAGGTGGTAGTGAACAGTGAGAAGTGGGGAGGGGTTCGTGGGTGCCACGCTTGCTCAGACGCAAGCGTGCCGGCGTCGGCGTGTTTGTCTTCCCTTCTCCCACAGGGAGAAGATGCCCCGCAGGGGCGGATGAGGGAGATGAGGAGCTAACCTCGGCCTGCGCGGTACCCTCATCCGGCCTCCGGCCACCTTCTCCCGAGGGGAGAAGGAGATCGCATCCGGATAGCCCGCGAAGCGGACCCCACCTAACTGCCCACTGCCGCCTGCCACCTGCCACCTGCCCACATTCAAACTGTCATTCCGCTCGGTCTTGCCGGGGCTGGCACCAGTTTTGCTAAAGTTCAGGGCTGGGCCGACGCCGTGGACGCCAGTGATCTGCCGGCGATCCCCTTGTTCCAAGTGAGTATGCATATGAGCATAGGACCTGGCGGGTTGTTTGGTGGCGGCTCCGGCTGGTACCAGCCGAGAGGGCCGTACGGGGCCTATCCCGGCTGCGGCTGCAGCGGAATCGTCATGATCATGGCCGGAATCTTGCTTGTCCTTGCCGGCCTGATGCGCGGTTGCAACATGTGAATCACACTTCCCAGCCGATGGGGACCATTTCCCCAGCGGTCTCGGTTTCGGTCCGTCCGTCTTCCCCAGGAGTTCCTCCATGCGAGCGCTCTGTGGCTCGATCATCACAGCGGGCGCCTTAATCGGGCTGGGAATCGCGGCCCTCGGCGTCGGCACCCGCTATCAGAACCTGGCTGCCAACGATCCGGCTTCGATCATATACCTGAAATGGGTGCAGCTCGACACGCCGATGATGCTCCTCATCGTGGTCCTTCTGACCAGCTTGATCGTGGGACTGGCCACTGCGTTTCTCGGCCTGGCTTACGAGCACGAACACTTTCATTTCGAGCGGCACCGGGGACTGGACGAGCCCACGCGAACGGCGGCTCGCTGAGCATCCTTTCCATCATCTGCAACGGGCCCCGTGCCGAAACGTCGTCTCGCTCTCAAACGTCGCATTTGAAGGGAACTTGCCATGATTCGTTGGGCTATCGTCTTCGCCATCCTTGCGCTCATTGCCGGCGTGCTCGGGTTCGCCGGACTCCAGGGCGACTTCGCTTACATCGCCAAGATCTTGCTGTTCGTCTTCATCGTGCTCTTCGTTGTCTCGCTCATCTTCGGCCGAGCCACTCCGCCGGCGGTTTAGCGCAGCGGAGAACCATCACATGGTGGGGTGCAGCGCGGACCAATCCCAAGACCCGTGGTGAGAACTTGATTACTGGCCCGCTTCTCATCTCGATCGAGGAATGGATCCGACCAACGACGCGAGAATGGTTCGCGGGTCAGTGGAGCAGAATTCCCCGAGGACATGACATAGGGTTCGAGCGGTGGTCTTCCTGTGGTGGAGCGTTTCGCTCCACCACAGCCACTCTACAGTAAGCATTCTTGGCGCTGATGGTCTCGTAGGTGCGTGCCGCTTTGCGGATGATCCGGGTGGGTCGAGATCACCCCTTGCGCTTCAAGCAACCTGCCGAGCCGGTCGGGCGATCGCGACGAATACGCCGCTAGCCCCCAGGGCCAGCAAGAGCTATTTTGAAGTTCTTCCCGCCGTAGACCTCACGATCGGCACTTGCCAGGATCGGACGGCTCCATTACGATTTCAGCCGGCAAAGATGTGCCAAGGCATCAACTGGGCGGGGAAGGAGCCCCTCTATGAGCATCCCACCGACCGGTTCGCCCGATCTCTATACGGAAGAGCAGCACGAGCCAGGCGATTCGTCGCCATCGGCCCTCTTACAAGCGTTTTTGATTGCCTTTCTTCTCGTGGCCGCCACCCGGCTGCCGGTCGCGCGCAGTTGCGCGATCGAGTCCGACGAATTCGGCTATCTCGAGCAGATCCGGGCGTACTTGTTTCCCATGCACCACACACTCTTTCTGGCGTTGGGGCGGGTGATGGGGCAGCTCGCCGGAGACCCGTATCGCGGGTTCATCCTTCTGGACGTCGCGAGTAGCGCGCTGGCACTGGTGAGCGTCTGGTGGTTCCTGCGTGCCCTGGTGACGCCGGGCATGGCGGTCGCCGGTTCGTTGCTGCTGGGCGCAGGGCCGGTCTTCTGGGGATACGGAGCGATGGCCGGCAACTACACGGCCATCATCGCCGTGGGGGCCTTCCTACTGGGCGTGGCCTGGCGCACCTGGCACAGACCCAGGCCGTGGCATCCTTTTGCCGCGGCCGCGGTGCTAGCTCTGGGAACGGGCTACAGGCAAGACATCGGTACATTGTGGATGCCGGTCTTCCTACTCATCCTCTGGAAGCACCGCTGGAAGTCGGCCTTTTATGCGTGCCTGCTATTCACGGTGCTGAATCTGACCTGGCTTCTGGCCATGCTGCACGACGTCGGCGGCTGGACGCGGTACCGAGTCAAGAGCGCCGAGTTCGCCTATAGTGCTGGTTATCTGAACTCGGTCTGGAACCTGGGCCTGGTCGATGCGCCGCTGCGGTATGCGATCAAACTGAGCATGGCCTTGCTCTGGACGCTCGGTCCGGTTCTTTTGTTCGTACCGCGCGGACTGGCACGATTGCGACACACTCGAGGCGGCCGGTTCCTGATCGTGCTCTTCGCCGCCAGCATGCTGCCGGCCGCCGGGTCGCACCTGCTGGTACATTTCGGCGTGCCCGGGTACGCGTTTCATTACGTGCCTGCGCTCTTGGCCCTGGCGGTGCTGGGCGTCGGCCCTGCCTTGCCTGTCTCGGAGCGTCTGCAAGCGCTTGCCCCAGTCGATTATCAAAGGTCTTTCCGAACCAGTGTGGGCCGGATGCTTGCGATCACTACGGTTCTCGCGGGCGTCTTTCTCTTCTATCCAACCGATTTCGATCAGCCGGGCTGGCGAGGTGATTTCGACCTCGCCTTCGCACGCCACACCCGCGCCGGCCTGGCCATGCCCGTACCGAGCCGTCAGCCGAACCATTGGCGGACGGCCAACTCGCACGTGGCCGCAAGTGAAGGTCCGGGTTCGGCGCCGCGGCTGGCCCGGTAGAACAAGCATCGCTACAATGTCACCGCCTCTTGCCTCATCGGTTTCAGATCGGCTTCGCCCTCGGCTGCGGCCAGCGGCGATCCGAGCCGGCCAAAAGGCTCAGCTCCCAGGGGCGTCGAGCTGTTCGCAGCGGCTGAGCCATTGGCCGAAATGAGGGCAGCGCTCGCGCAACTTCGCAAGCCCTATCTCTTCAGCAAGCAAAGGCCCGGCGACGTTCTCGTCGTAGGATGGAACGCGGCTCTTGATCCGATGCTTGGGATGCGAATGCTGGCCGTGGTTAATGTCTTCCGGCGTGGCAAAGAGTGTGCACTCCCCACATAGTCCTTCAATCTGCGACCTGGGGACCTCGTAAAGAAACAAGAGCTGGCTGGGCTCGACGAGCACCAGTGCCTCGAACTCATGGACCTGAAGATAAGGGATAAATCTGTAGTCGCCGATCTCCTCGGCAAGGGAAGCCTCCAGAGCCTCTGCTTGCTCCCGGCCCGACGGTTTCTTCATCCCTTCGAAATTATCCGGGAAAGTCATGCGGCAGCGAGTAGAGATCGACCATCATCGAGAAGCGAGCATCCGGCGAGTGATCCTGCTTGAGCCAGTTTCGAATGTCGGAAAGTGCATGCTGAAAAGTGTGAAGAAACCCGCCTTTGGGAATGCGACCCCTGCGACGGCCATGGAATCCCGTGAATCGAGGCGGGCAAATAAAGACGCTGAACTGAGCCAGGTGAGGAGCGAGAACTGCGGTAGCGAACGCGGCTTCAGTCTGACCCTCGACTGTCAAGTTGAGTCGCTTCAATCGTAGGGTCCTCCACCAACGATATTCTTCTCCCATACCTCGCCAAGCGTGTAATCCGCAAGCCAGGCATCGAGGTTCTCGGAGTCGAATCTCTGAAACGTCGACTCCCCCGATTTGCTGCTCACAACGACAACGTTCTCTGGCTCGAAGTGGTCCAGGAATGTTGCGGATTGCGTGCCGAAGACTAGCTGCGTGCGCTGGCTGGTTGACTTAGCGATGCCCGCCAGGACCTCCAGAGCGGCGGGGTGTAAACCAAGTTCCGGCTCGTCAAGCGCGATCAAGAGCGGCATCTTTTCTTGCGGCTGCAAGAGAAGCGTTACAAGAGCGATGAACCGCAGAGAGCCGTCGGAGAGCTGGTGCGGACCGAACTCATAATCGGAGTCTTTATGGGACCACTTGAGCAGGATCTTGCTCGGGTTGAGCTCACTTGGCGCAAGCGCAAAAGCATCGAAGTCGGGAACCATCTGTCGCACCGTCGCGCTGATCTGGCGAAAGGCAGTCGGGTGTTTTTCCTGGAAAAGGTAAAGCATTGCCGCCAGGTTGCCCGCATCCAGGTACAAGAATCGGTTCTCCTCTACGGAGCAAGGCTGTCGGGCCGCACAGTTTTCTGATGTGTCGTGAAAGTGGAATAAGCGGCAGGAGCGAAGAAGCTGAAGCGCTACGTGCGCAGTCCTGTCTCCATCGTCGGCCTTCTGGATCAGGCCGGTTTCTGAGTGCCCCTCCTCGAGCAGAACGACCTGTGATTCTGACCTGTCTCTGCGCTGAAACTCGACTCTCTCATCGGTGAAAATCAGCGCCCCAGTTGAAGCTGCCGCCCATCGAGCGAAATAACAAGTCTCACCGGTGTCGGTATCGAATGTCAGCTCCAGTTCCAAAAATGGAGTTCGTTCCGACCCATAATGGAGAAGGCTACTGGCATACCCGTTCATGCCCACGTAGTTACGAAATCCCGGCGTCCTGGCAAGCATGGCATTCAGCAGCTTGAACAGAGACAAAAGATTCGACTTGCCTGCGCCGTTTGCCCCGATAATCACGTTTAAAGGCGTGAAGTCAATGGTCTGGTCCCGGATCGATTTCCATCCCGCAACGTGAACCCTCTTGAGCATCTGCATCGCCGACCCTCACCCATCGTTTCCTCAGCCACGCACAGGTTGGCTCCTTTTGCATTCGGCACACCTTCCAGGTTTGACCAGCCCTGCCTTGTGTTTCAAGGCCCGTGTGCCAGTAGGATCAAAGTCTGCCTTTGGTTAGGCGTAGCGACACTGCGGGCAAGTACACCTGATGCTGAGCTGCCGGACCGGCCTTTAGTCGTATTTGGCGATGACCCGATCGCGCTACGCCTGAGAGCGTTGCCAGCCGGCTTGATCACGGTATGCTTGGAAGCGTTCCCAGCCGGCTTGTTCACTGGCACAGTGATGGAGCCACTCTCCCTGCGAGATATCAAGAACATACCAGCCGCAACTCTGGGCGAGCTTGACCAAAGGACCGACCGCGTCCCCAGTCCCCCTGATGTGAACGCCGAAGCTGTCGCAAGGCTCTTTCTTGCCGACGTTGAACTCGTATGAGTATCCGACGCCTTCGAAGATGCCCCAGGTCGGATCGCTCCAGTCGACGGTTGGAAGTGAGCTTGAGATCTTGGCTCGCACGTCCTTGAGTGAACCCAGCGGCTGCCCCTTCCAGTCACCCGGCATCTGGGCGACCGGTGGCGGGAGCTCATTGGCAGCGTAGAACAGGATATCCCAGCTCATTTCTCTTCCTTTACTGCTGCGCTGGCCCAGAACCCTTGGTTTTCAAGGTCTTCTTGGCCCAGGTGCGAATGCGCTTGGTCCAGGCATCGTAATCGGACTGGTCTTCCTCGAGGACCCAGCGGACCACGTCCCCGCCTGAAAGTGGAAGGAAACCGCTTTTTTCGACCTTACAATATTTCCGATCGTTGCCCAGCCGGCTGATCACAAGTGTGGACCCATCGAAGGTCCAGAGTTCCGTGACGCCAAGGGCGACGTAGACGCCTTCGCGGTCGATTTTCGGGGGCGAAAGGTCCACCTCGATGGCCAGGTCCGGGTTGGGATAATCCTTGGCGTCATTGGATTTCTTCTTCCGGCCCGCGAGGCCCACCTTGATTTTGTCCTTGGACAGGTAGTAGCAATTGTCGGCCTGAATTCCTCGCTCAAGCTCCGGTCTGCTCCAGGACGCACTTCGGTAAGGTCGAAACGGGATGCCCAGCGCTCCGGCGACGGCCTTGAAGAAGGTATCAATCGCATCCGCATAATCGTCGTGGAGCTGTCCTGTGACCATGATTTCCAGGCTTCTCCCGTCGAACGCCAGCCGAAACAAAGGCGGCAAGAGCGCGCTGAGCTCCTCATAATCGTCCCAACTGGCATCACGAATCACCCACCGCCGCTGGTCGCCCAGCCTCGGGCTCCCGTGTCGTCCCGCTTTCGTTTCCGCAGTCACTGCTTCCACTTGGGCGCTCCTGGAGAGTCTTGGTTGCAGGTTGCCGGTAGAAAAAAGACGGAGGATTGCCGATTCGACCCCGCGCACCCACCTCATCATACTCGATCGCCAGGACAAGAAGATTCGCCCGGCGAAACGCTACACGACGGGCGTGCTCTCGATCATCCCGCGAATGACGTCGCGTGCTTGCACGGCGATAAACTGGTCGGCCGAAGAGGCGGAGACCACAATCCAGACGCTGCCGGGCTGGGGGACGCAGACGATCGTAAGGGTTACCGCGTCGTTGCCACCCACGATGAGGTAGTCGGAGCCGTCGGCTCCTTTCAAGACAAGCAGGTTCTGCGCCCGCAGCGCGTTTTCCGCCAGTGCCAGGCAGCCGCCCAGCGATGACCGTTTCTGGAGCGTTCCCCAGTGGACGTACATTCCACAGCTCCCCATGAAGAGCACGATGCTTGGGGATTACCCGTCATCCCCCCATCCACGACGTACGGTAAACCAGCCGGCGGAGGCCGTCAAATGCGCGTCTGGCCCGCATGCACAGCCAGGCGCAGCGGATTGGATCGATCAGGTGCGATTCATCGTCGCGGAGGGACCGCTTTCGCGGAGGGGTACTCGCAGCCATTTCCCCGGATTAAGAGACTCTCTCGACCCTGGCGCTGACTTTGCCAACGTTTACGACGAATCGCTGAAGAATTCGCGTGACTTGAACGCGGTCGCCAGCAGATTCCAGGTCTGAAATTAATTTCGTCTCCGCATGTGCTCATAATTATGGTACTGACAATTATGGCGAAGCGGTGCACAGTGGAGCAGGTCGGCTTCAGGGCTCGAGCTAGCCACAAGGGTGATCGACCGAGGCTGTCGGGAGCTCGGTCCTTCGCACTTCGAAGCGGTCCAGTTTAATCGCGATTGTGCACCGGCACTCTTATTTGAAAGAGGCAATCACGCTTTTCTACGCAGCCCATTGACTGAGCGTTGCTCGGTCGCTATCTTCAGAACGTTCCAGGACCGACAGCAATGGATGCCCAGGGGGCCAAGGACCAACGGCCCCTACAATTCAAGTAGCAAATCACACGAAACATTCTTGGGCTACCAACAAGAAATTCAGTTCTCTTAATTAAAGTCTTTGGATTAGCGGTCTCCGTTCAGGCCGAGTCCCGGGGGTGCAGCGGCGATTGGATCATGTCGTCCGGTGGTCACCCTCGTGCTAAAAAACAGAGGCCACTCCGTCGTCCAAACTTATGATAATTGCTGATTTCTGAAATCTCTGAAATCATGGAAGGGATCGCTGGTTCCAGCAACTCGTTTGCGGGCTTTCTCGGTGAATAGACTTCCCCGAAACCCATCTCGAGGAGGCATCCATGCGTCTCTCGAATCGAATGTTTTGCCTGGCGTTGCTGGCGGTTATCTGGACTGCCCCGGAGGTCCAGGGCAGCCTGTATGTCACCGATGACGGTCAGGTGCTCCAGTACACTGATGCCGGGGGGTTCGTGAAAGCCTTCGTCAAGCCGAACACCGGAGGCCTGGATGATGCCCAGGGGCTTGATTTTGGCTTCGACAGCAATCTGTATGTGGTCAGTTACAACACGACTAACGTGATGCGCTACAATGGGAAGTCCGGGGCCTCGCTCCCCTTGGGCGGAGCACCCGGCGCTCAATTCGTCGCTCCCGGTTCCGGCGGGCTGAAGTTCCCTTTCGGCCTTGTGTTCGGGACCGATAAGAATCTCTACGTGGTGACCAATCAGGGCACCGGTAGTCCTGGTGGCGTGATGCGTTACAACGCGACGACGGCCGCCCCCATGCCGTCCATGGGCAATCCTGGAGCCCAGTTCGTTGCCCTGGGAAGCGGCGGTCTGAAAGACACAGGCGCGGTCGTTGTGGGGCCTGATGGTAATCTTTACGTCACGAGCACACGAACCGACGCGATATTCCGCTACAACGCCGTGACCGGTGCCCCGCTGCCGGCCAAGGGGCAAGCGGGAGCAACATTCGTTCCCGCCGGTAGCGGCGGAATGTCGCGGCCCCTGGCACTTGTCTTCGGTCCCGACGGCAACCTCTACGTCACCGACATCAATCAGGAGGTCCTGCGATTCAACGGTACAACGGGTGCTCCGATGCCGGCCAAGGGACAAGCCGGAGCGACATTCGTGCCCAAGGCAAGCGGCGGCCTTGCATTAGAGGACGGCCTGATCTTCGGCCCCGGCGGCAACCTGTTCGTGGCCGGCAGCGGGATCTTTCGGTTCAACGGGACAACGGGTGCTCCGATGCCAGCCGCCGGACAGCAGGGCGCCACCTTTGTACCCGCCGGCCTCGGCGGTCTGACGCACGGGAATTTCCTCGTTTTCGATCGCACGGACCCGACCACCTTCGCCTATGTACCCGAGCCATCCAGCCTGATGATAAGCACCGTGGCTGTGGTGATCACTTTGGCCTGGAGGTCCCGGTCGGCCAGATTCCGGACTGGCCGATTTCACCAGGCCGGGCCAAGCCCTCTCGAGTCATAACGCCCACGCTCAATCCCACCGCATCGTGGCGCCCGGTCTTTCTCGGCGGCGGCGCTGCGAAGTGAAGTGGCATGTACTTGACGGCATCTTTGCCCGCCTCTTCTCTGTTCCCGCACCAGCGATCTGCCGCAGTGGTGTGCCACCTGCCCTTTTTTACCGGCGGCCATGGCAGTCCCCACCCTTATACGCATCAGCACATGAGGGGTGGGAAGAAGACGCCGATGGTGTCTCCTCTGCCGTAAACGTTGCCGTGCGGACAGCGAGGTCGCGGATACGTCTTACTTGGCTGCCGGTGCCTCCTCAGCTTGCGCCCACGATCCCGGCGCCCACCACGTTGGTGCGTACCCCAGCATAGTCAGTCAGATCTGCTGCGCAAGATTCCCATTCCTATGGCTCGATGCGCTGTCAGGCGTCTCGATGGCGAGTCCGAACTGCTTCCGGACCCTGGCCAAAGCCTTTGCCGGCAGGTAGGATTGATGGGTTGGACTGCGCTCCAGGCGGACCAAGAAGTTAGCCAAGCTTTCTCCGGAAAGGCTCGACCTCATGTCCGGTTCGGCGGTGACGCGACGCGGGTTCGTGGAGGCGGTGGGGCTCTCGGCCGGAGCAGCTGTCGTGATCGGGGCCCCGGGGATCGGTAAGTCCGCTTCGCCCAACGGGAAGGTCCGGTTCGGGCTCATCGGCGCCGGCAACCGCGGCGGCGAGCTCTTAGATACGTTCCAGCACCAGCCCGACGTCGAGCTCGTCGCCATCGCCGACGTCGATGACCGACACGCCGCCGGGGCGGCCCAGCGCGTCAAGGAAGAGAAGGGCCACGCGCCGGAAACCTCGCGCGATTACCGTCACATGCTCGACCGCAAAGACGTCGACGCGGTCATTATTGCCACGCCCGATCACTGGCACGCGCTGCCGGCCATTAGCGCCGTGATGGCCGGCAAAGATGTTTATCTGGAGAAACCGGTCGCGCACAACGTCGCCGAGGGGAAGGCGATGACCGCGGCGGCGCGAAAGTACAAGAAGATCATGGCCGTCGGCATGCAGCAACGGTCGTCCGAACATTTCCGGAAAGCCGTCGAGATCGTGCGCTCGGGGAAGCTCGGCAAGGTTTTCTGGGTCCAGACCTGGAACTTCGAGAACATCAGCCCGACCGGCATGGGCCGCTATCCCGACAGTGAAGCGCCCTCGTATGTCGATTACGACCGCTGGCTCGGCCCCGCGCCCAAGCGCCCGTTTAACCCCAACCGTTTCCACCTGCTCTTCCGCTGGTTTTTCGACTACGCCGGCGGGATGATGAGCGACTGGGGCGTGCACCTCAACGACATCGTGCTCTGGGCGCTCGACGCCAAGGGACCCAAGGCCGTTTCCGCCGGCGGCGGAATCTTCACCACCGACGACGACCGGGATACGCCGGACACACTTCAGGTTGTCTACGAGTTCCCCGGCTGCACGCTGACGTACTCGATGCGTAAGGGGAACGGGCTGAAGTTCCACGGACGCGGTTACGGCATCCTCTTCTGCGGTACCGACGGCAGCTTGCTCCTGGATCGCAGCGGTTACGAGATCATCCCCGACACGACCGTGCTGCCCTACGGCATCAAGCTCGCCCACGGCGACCGCCCGACGCGTGCCATCAAGCTCAAGGGAGAGTCGGTCAAGGGGGCCAACGACGGCCGGGAAGTCCACGTGCGCAACTTCCTCGACTGCCTCCGCTCGCGTGCCCTGCCTGCCGCCGACATCGAGATCGCCCACCGGTCCACCAACACCTGCCACCTGGGTAACATCGCGTTAAGGGTCGGCCGCAGGCTGAGCTGGGACACCGAGACGGAAACCCTCAAGGACGACTCCGAGGCCAATGACTTGCTCGCCCGCGAACCGCGCAAGGGCTTCGAGCTGCCCACTCTTTGATCGGTGTTCCGCCTACCCTGGAGCTGGCGAACCACCTAGCCAGTCGTGCTTCATGACACGCACCACAGGCCATATTCTCAGGATGCTCGGTCTTCTAATCGAGATGGCGGGCATTCTCGTGATGCTGGTCTGGAATCGAACGGACGGAGCCGGTGCACCGCTCCCCGGTTCGCTCTCCTCACACCAAGTCTGGACCATTGTGATCACCGGCTTCGTGATCTGGCTCGTCGGCAGCATCCTCTTCTACTGGCCCCGGCCCGGTCGGAACAAGTCCCATGTCCACCGTGCCGACAGTCATGAGCTGAACTTGTGAAGAAGTGAGTAATGCGCCGGCGACAAGCTGGCTTCGAAGGTGTGTCTGCCTCGCTGCTGGAGCACGTTTGCGCGGACGCGGGGCGTGGCGCCAGCTCCCCGACTTGACGTCGCGTTTCGCAACCTCATAGAGTTGATGAGGCCTAAGCTCTCGGGCAAGGGCGAAGCCCGGGCAACCGAAGGAGCCCTTCATGGCGCGGCATGCTCTCGTGCGGGTCGGTGTCGTGGTGGCTGGCGCACTTGCGCTGGTCGCGATTTCGACAGAGGTCCGCTCGGCCGAGGACCCGAGAACGGCCCTCAAGTTTCTGGAAAAACTGCGCGAGAAGGAATTGTACGATCAGGCGCTCTGGTTCATCGACGCTTTGCGCGCCGATCCCAAGCTGCCGGCCGAACTCAAGGCCGTGCTCGATTACCACGAGGGCCGCACCCGAATCGACGAGGCCTCGCACACCGAAGATGTCGCGCGGAAACGCGAGCTCCTCGACCAGGCTCGGGGCCGGCTCGAGGCGTTCGCGGCGGAACAGCCTCATCATCCGCTCGCACGCGAGGGCCTGGTGCAGATCGGCCGGATGCTCGTCTTTCGCGGGCACCTGGCGCTGCTCCTGGCCGATGACACCCAGGACGCGGCTCACAAGACGACCCTTCAGGCCGACGCCCGCACTGAGTTTTCCCAGGCGCGCGACGCCTTCGCCCGCGCCGTCGAGCAGCTCAGCAAGGCACACAAGAGCTACTCCGGCTTCATTCCCAAGGGAGACCCCCGGCTGGAAGAGCGCGACAAGGTTTACTCAGCGCTTCTGGACGCCACGCTCCAGCAGGGCGTCTCCGTCTACGAGCTGGCCCAGACCTTCCCCGCCGCCTCGGCCGAGCGGACTTCTCATTTGTCCGACGCGCTGAAGCAATTCGACGATCTCTACAAGAATTACCGCACCCAGATGGCCGGGCTCACGGCCCAGATGTGGCAGGCCAAGTGCTACGAGGAGCAGGGCAAGATCGGAGAGGCCATCGGCATCTACAAGGAACTGCTACTCCAGCCCGACCCGCGGTTGCGGCCGCTCCAGCGGATCGTCGGCTACTTCTATATCGTGGCGCTCGCGAAGCGAAACGATCACGCTCTGGCCGCCGACGAGGCCGAGCGCTGGCTGGAGACGTACAACCGGCGCGAAGAACAGCGATCGCAGGAGGGGCTGGGCGTCCTGCTGGAGCTGGCTAAGAACATCGACGCCCAGATGAGCCTGAGCACCGACAAGATAGACCGCCAGCAGGCCGCGCGGAAGATCGTCGATGCCGCTTCGCAGGTCATCCGCTACGCTTCGCCGCACAAGAACGAGGCCCTGGCGCTACTCCGAAAATACAAGCCCAGCGCCGCGACAAGAGCCGAGGAAGTTGTCCGCATGAGCTATGACGACGCGGTCAGCGCGGCCGAAGAGGCCATGGCCTCGCACGACTGGGAACGGGCCATCGGGCTCTTGCGGGCGGCCACACAGAAAGTTGACCCCCGCCGCGACGCCCAGCGCGTCAACAAAGCTCGCTTCCAACTGGCATATTGTTATTTTATGAACAAGCAGTATTACGAAGCTGACGTCCTGGCCGAGCACCTGGCCCGCCGCTATCCGCAATGGGGTCTCGCGCCGAAGGCCGGCGAGATCGGCATGCAGGCCCTGGCCGAAGCGTACAATGCGCACCCAGAGATCGACCGTCGATCCGACCTCGAGCGGCTTATTGACCTGGCCCGCTACTCCGCAGACGCCTGGCCCGACTGCGAGCAAGCCGACCTTGCTCACCTCAACCTGGGGCAGATCTACCAGGGACGCGGGCAATACGACCAGGCGAAGGCTGAGTACGCCGCGGTTCGCGACCGGTCGCCCAAGAAAATCGAGGCTCAGACCCGGCTGGGAAGCACCCATTGGGCCAGTAGCCGGTTGCTGGATCGCAGCGGCCAGAAAGACAAGGCGGACGCGGAATCCCACGCAGCGATCAGCCTGCTCGAGAAGTCGCTTTCGGCACGCCGTGAGGCCGGCGCGGGGCCGACCGACGTCGGCTTCATGGGCAATGCCGCCGACCTCGCCGTCGCCTTGACGGAAACCGGCAGGGCGGCCGATGCCCTCAAGATGCTGGCGCCGATCATCAATAGCCAAACGCAAGAAACCGGTGCTCCGTACGCCCGGATCATGGAGGCGAACCTCCTGGCACAGATCAATTCAGGTCAGGTCGAGCCCGCCATCGCCTCGATGAAGGCTCTCGAGCAGTCAGGCTCGACCACCGGCCGCGCCCAGCTCTATTTCAAGCTGGGGAGGCTCCTGGAACGGGAGCTGAGCCGGCTCGAAGAAAAGAAATATGGGGCCGAGCTCAAAGCGATGCGCCAAGCGTATCATACATTCCTCACGGCGATTGCCGAGAGCAAGTCGAGCCAAACCTATGATGCGCTCGAGTGGGCCGGCGAGAGCCTGCTGACCTTGGGCGCCGGAGCCGACGCCGAGAAGGTGCTGCGCAGGGTGCTTGCCGATGCGATCGCCAGCCCCGCTTTTAGGGATCAGGCCGGGGGCAAGGAAAAGGTCCTCCGCACAAAGCTAAAACTGGCCGCGGCCCTGCGCCTGCAGGCGGCCACCGACAAGAAGAAGCTGGACGAGTCGGCCTCGATGGTCGAGGAAGTCCTCTCCGAGTATCCACGATACCTCGAGCCCCAGATCGAAAAGGGCATGCTGCTGGAGGCTCAGGCCCAAGCCGGCCAATCCGACTGGACGCTTGCCGTCCGGCACTGGCAAGACCTAGGGCAGCGGATCTCGGGCACCCGCCCCCGGCCGTTGAAATACTACGATGCCTGGTACCATGCGGCATGGAGCCTCACGCAGCAAGGCGAGAAGACCAAGGCCCGCCAGATATTAGGCGGTATCATGCGGCTCAGCCCCGGGGTGGGCAGTCCGGAGATGAAGCTGAAATACGAGCAACTCATGGAGAAGCTCAAAATAGCTGCCCGCTTACCGATCGATCGCTGACCCATCGCTTCGAGGAGCATAGCCGATGCCACCGTGCTCGCTTGGAAAACGACGAAACCGTGCCGCAACGCGCGGAATCAACGCTGCGGGACTGGTGGCATTTCTGCTTGCCAGTAGTGCAGTCGGCGACGAGCTTGTCCTGGTTCCCGGATCGAAGCTCAAGCAGGCGATCAGCGGCCGCGTTCTCGGTCACGTGCAATCCGAAACCGCTCGCGAGGTGGTGGTTTCGGTAGGCGCCAGCACAGTTTCGGTGCCGACCGATCAGATACTCTCGATCCGCTACGACGGCCAGCCGGCGACGCTTCAGCTTGCCGAGTCGCGCGAAAACGCCGGACAGCTAGCAGAGGCCGCCGAGCTTTTCAAGAAAGCGGCCGGCGAGGCTGCCGACAAGCCGCTGGTGGTCCAGATGGCTTTTTACCGCGAGGCGTCCGCCCTGTCCGGCCTGGCGATTGTTGAGCCTGACCGCGTCCAGGACGCCAAAGACCGTCTGGTCCGATTCACCCAAACTTATCCTTCCGGCCGGCACTTCATCGCCGCCCTCGAAGATCTGGCTGGACTGCAACTGAATGCGGGCGATTACGCCAGCGCCGGGACCACCATCGCCGAGCTGGTGAAACGGCCCGAGGCCAGTCTCCGCGCGGCGGCCTTGCGCGCCAAGATGCTGTCCCGGCAAGGCCACGACGATGCGGCCATCTCCGAGCTCGACCGGCTTCTCGCCTCGCTACCGGATCGTTCAAGTGCCCGCCACGAGGCGACTCTGGCGAAAGCTCGGAGCCTCGTCGGTCTCAAGAAATACAAGGAGGCCGAGACCCTCGTCCGCCAGGTCATCCAGGCCACACCCGCCGAGGACGCGGCAACGCAGTCAGCCGCTTACAACACCCTTGGCGATTGCCCGCGTGCAGCCAATCGCCCTAAAGATGCCCTGCTCGCTTACCTGCACACTGACCTGCTCTACAGCAAGGACCGGCAAGAGCACCCACGAGCCCTTTTTCAGATCGAGAAGCTTTTCCGTCAACTCAAACAAGACGGCCGAGCCGATGAGTTCGCCCAGCGGTTGCGCAAGGAATATCCCCACAGCCAGTGGTCCTCCGCAAGTGATCCCAAGTGAGCTGGCTAGCGTACCCGCGCCATTGCTCTGCGCATGGCCAGGCTACATGCACGCTTTTCAAGGAACTGTGCTGCGCGGTCCCGGCCGTAAGTCATGAGGCCGCCGATGAAGCCGGGGCTGCGATCGAGCTTCGAGGCATCGTCTAAGTCGTGCTCCATGATGATCCGGTGCACCTCGATGTGCCGGTAGCCGCAACCCTCGGTGAGCAGTCCGCGTTTGAGCATCCGGTTGACCGACTGCACGTATGCGATCTCTCGCTCAAGCAACTGGCTTTCGATCTGCTCGACGAAGCTAGGCAAGTCGCCGCACGGGCCACGCGACCTTCCGCGGCCGGTTTTGGTGATCTGGATGAGCCAGATCTCGCTGGGCTTGGCCGCGGCCATCGCCTGGATGGTCGAGCACGGGCGGCTGGGCGCAACCGCCGTGGTGCGGGGTCCGGCGCTCGGCTGGTTAAAAAAGAGCCCGTCGGCTGAAGCCGCCACGGCCTCGGCGGTGATCTCCGGGCCCTGGACCACGCGGATCTCTCCTGCGGCATCGATCGAGCTGACGGCAAGAGCCGGTGCTTTTTCCCGCGAAGCCATGCAGCGGTCCGTGTCGAACTCAACGTGGCGATTGAGCACGCGGCGCAACTGTTCTAACCCTAGAGCTGAATAGCCGCCCAGACCTGGCTCGCCCAGAGGCACGATCGCGCGGAGATGCAGCAGCATCTGCGATGAATAGTTGGCCAGCGCGTCGATGGTCGAGGCTGCCTCGAAATCGCGCCAGAATGTACCGAGCCGGTCGAGGGCCCGTTTTGAATCTCCTCGAAGCAGTCCGTCCCAGGCCAAGGTCGCGCAGACAGACCCAAACCCAGTGCCGCCTAGGCCGACGATCGGCCGGCCGGCGTCACCGGGGTGGAATAACCCCTGCAAGACCCCCGCCGAGAATGCCGCCTGGCTCCCTGCGCCCTGACAAATGATGGCGATTCGATCGTCGCCAAATTCCCGCTCGCAGCGCCCGTGCTCGCGGATAACTCCCTCGAGTCCGCAGAAGCCTTCCTCACCTAAGAGCAGGTCTCGCAGCGCAGCCAACTGCACGTCGCTAATCCGGCCGGCGTCGGCCAGGTCCTCGATCTCGCTGAGGCAGATCTCGACGGCCTCTTCCTTGCCGGGGTAGTAGGAGTGGCGGGCTATCCGCGTGACCGACCCAACGAGCTTCTCGAAATACGTTGTTCTGTCCACGGGTCGTCTCGTCGGTTCGAGTCCTTGCCTTTCGGAACACTGCCCTTATGCGGCTATCCGGCCGAGAACACGCCAGCCGGGTCAGCACCGCGGGCCTTCCGCAGGCTTATTGGAATTCAGTCGCTTCATTATAGGGCAAAGAGACATCGCGCGACGTACAAATATTTTGAATACTGAGTATTGCCTTCGCAATCCGCACTCAGAATTCTCAAGACCTGCAAAAGAAAGCCCACAATGACAAAAGTGGCTTGGGGATTAGCGGCGGCGGGTGTCCGTAGGCGGCTCGGCCGATTCCGCCACGATGGCCGGGCGGCCGCTGGAAGCGCCCGGCCGGCGGTTCTGGGCGACAATATCACGAAACCGAGCACGGAAATCGGCGTCCAAATCGGGCTGAGCCAGCGCAATCTGGGTTGACCAGTTGGGATACATCACCACCAGCCGGCCCATCATCGAGATAAATTGGCCGGCCTCACGCACCTGGTCTTCGAGCAGCCGGTCGATCAAGGGGCGAACCGTCCGCGCCAGGGTCTTCCAGCCCTTCGAATCGACCTTCACAAACGCCTCGACATCGTGCTGAATGTACGATTCGTTGTTCAGCTCGCGAAAATATCCGGTATGAACAACCAGGACAATGCGCGCATCGATGCGGGTACTGCCCCGGGGGCTGACATAGCTGAGGTAAGCCAAAAGAACGTGCAGGCGGGGTGTCCGGAGCACGAAATCCCAGGTGGCCGTTGTACCCATGCCGTCCTCGCCCTGGTAGCGGTTGGGACTGAGTTTTCGAAGCTGCACCGCTGTCTCGGCCAGGTCTTTCCAGAGTGCCAATGTCAAAATCGGCTCGTTGACCAGGCTTAGATAGAGCCCCGCGTTGCACGGAAACGACTCGGGCTCGCCCTGGCGGTGAAACGTGCAGTCGCGAATCACCTCGGAAATGCTTTCGCGGTACTCGCCAGGCAATTGATCCAGAGGGACCACCTGCGCGGGATCGATCCGCCGGCCTAGTCCAGCCTGCACGCAGGGAGAGCCCGCAGCCAGAAGGACCACGGCCGCCATCCCCAGGGCCAGTCGTTTCCTCGAAAGCCAGAGAGACCGGCCGTTGCCTATTCTGTTCATGAGCCTCTCCGTCGCCACGCGGCCGCGCCCTAACACCCGGCGCAGCAGGGTCTCCTCTCCCCAAAACACGCGGCATAGGTTCTCCCGTTGTAGAATCGGACGATCGCACGCGATTTCTGATCCGCTCCCGAACAAAAGAAGTAAGCAGCGAAGATTCTGGAAGATCAGCTAATTTGGGCAGTCTTTGAAAGAATTGCATTGCGATTTGAGCGCGTGTGCCCCGATCTTGTCGGCGCTGAGCGTAGGAAACTTTAGCTTTTTTCAGATCTCGCTTGCGGGATTCCGGTTTGTTACTAAGATCTCGCCTCGATGGATTGGGAGGAGATTGGCAACGAGGGAAAAGGAACCAGTCTACGCAAGGAGGCAACCATGCCAAGACGACGGCAGGCAAGGCTTTGGATCGCGACCATTGGCGGGGGGGCCGCAGCGGTCTCAATGATTTGTATCGGTCTTGTGAACCGGCCGACGACGACTCCAAAGGCGCCTGTTGGTCATGCGGCAGCCCTGGGTGAGGCGAGCAGCGTGGCGGCTTTGAACCAGGCGCTGCGTGAAGGCGACCCCCAGGCTCTGGGAATTTTTCAGCAGCGCGTCGTGCCCGTGCAACCCGGACAGCGGCACGCACTTTCCGATGATGAGGCGGCCGCTTGGGTTGAGACGCTGTCCTACCTGCGTACTGGCTATTTCAAATTCAGTCCCCCGGCGCGGGCCACCGCGGCGATGGTGGCGGGGGCGATTCTCGACAAGTTCACTCCCGAGCCCGCCCCGGCCTGCTGGACCGAAGCGCTGGCCCCGGTCCACGACATCTTCTCGGCGTGCCTGGCCGACGTGGACAGCAACGTGCGATTCATCGCCCTGGGCGAGGTCAGCCGGTTCTGGGTCTGGATGCCGGGCCGTTCCCTGGTCCCGGTCGAGGAAGAAGTTCTGGGACGCTGGAAGGAAAGCTTTCACCAACCGGTCATCTGCTCTCTGGCGATCAAGGACGTGCGCACCCGTATTGCCGCGATCGATTGCCTGGGGCATCTGCCGATCGACGCAGCCGCCGCGCCGGCGATTGCCTATCTCGGGGACAAAGAAAGTGTCGACGCCCGCCGTCAGACACTCGTCTCGTTTGCCCACCGGCCCAACTTGCTCACCGATGACCTGCTGCTCACGCGGCTGCACGACTCGGATTCGAGCATTCGCGAGACCACGACTCTGATCCTCAAAGCCCGCGGTCTGAACCAGGAACAAATCAGCCTCGGCGGCCTGATGGTAAGCCCCAAGCCGCAGCAGCGCGCCTCGGTGATCAGCCTGATCAAAGACAGGACCGATATCGACCCGGTCGTCTGGCTGCTCCAACTCTCGCATGACGCCGACGAGACAGTGCGAATGCGTGCCGTCGAGGCGCTGGCGGCCCAGAAGTCACAGACTGTCTCCGTGAAGCGGCGGATCGCCGAGATGGCTCGCTCCGACAGCTCCGAATCCGTGCGTAAGACGGCCAGCAAGTTCATTCCTTCGGCCGACGAGACGGCCTCGCTGCCCCCCTTGCCCGGCTCGCTCAGCTTGAGTCCAAAGGCGAACTGACAAACCTCGGCCCGAGACGGCCCTTCGGACGACCAGCGTTCCGGGACTTGCGGTGCGGCACGGGAGTGAATTCAAGTCCTCCCTGGTCGCGCCGTTTTGTTGTCACTGGTGAGACGAGGCATGATACAATAACTCGCCCGCAAGAGTTCCACGGCCCTCCCGATGAGCTGCCGGAGTTTCCCCGCATGAATCAGAACCGCGTTCTTGGGATCGCCCTTGGACTCTACGTGTTCCTGAGCGCGGGTCTGGCGTGCGTGACGATCAAGCGGCACATCGGCAAGGATTATTCGACACTTGATATCTCTTTCATGCACCTGGAGGGCGTCCGGCTGGCCCGCGGCGAAAACCCGTACGCGCGAATTCTTCAGGGCAACATGCGTGAGAACCAAAAGTATCCAACCTATTTCCCCGTCATTTACTTATGCAGCGCCGCGATGAGCCTGACAGCGGGCCCGCGGTATCGCGATTTTCAGCTCTGCTGGTCACCGGTCTGTGTGCTGTCGCACTTTGCAATCGGCCTCTTGCTTCTGTATGCGCTGGGCCGGCGGTGCGGCACGCTCTACGGCGTGCTCGCAGCGATCTTCTGGGCGCTGGGGCGCTGGCCCCTGGAGGCCATGACAGGCGAGTTTCCCGATCCACCGGCGATTCTCGTCTTTGGGCTCTCGCTGGTGACATACCAGCGTCGGCCCAGGACCGCGTGTTTGCTTTTTGGCCTCTCGTTGGCCATCAAGCACCTGGCGCTTTTCGTCTCGCCGCTCTATCTGATCTGGGAGTATCACCGGGGCGACAGAGAAGACGCGTGGCAGCGGGTGATCGTGGCGCTACTGCTTGTCATGGCGATTCCGGCAATCCTGTCGCTGCCATTTGTCGTCTGGGGTCCGGAGGGGTTTGCGAGGTCCATCATGTTCTCGGGAACCCGGCTGGCGATGGACTCGGTCGGGGCCGGCTCGATCGACGCTCGGATCGGCGTCGAGGGGCCCTTGGCACGAATTCCGCTGCTTCTCATGATGTTCCTTCTTTACGGCATGACGTTCCGGGGCGTCCTCAAATTCTGGGGATCTGCGACGCTCTGCTTGGCGATTTTTCTCGCGTTTAACTCAGTCTTCTTTCCCCTGTATCTTTGCTGGCTGATGTTCCTGGTACCGCTGGCTGTCGTTGAATGGATGGACCAGAAGCCGGGCGTGGCCGCGAACCGGTCGCCTGAGCCGGACATGGCGTAGCCCTTGTGCTCCTTGGTTTCGCCCTGCAGGGCATCACACGCAAGCACGAGGCGGCGCCCCGTCCCCGTGCTCGGCCGATGTTTCACGATCCAGCCTAGCGAAGCGAGAGTTGAATCCGCACCGCGTAGCGCCGCAGGTCGCGATCGAGATGGTCGAGGTCTCCCAGGTGAGCCTGGGCATCCTCGAGCCGGTGGTCCGGCCTGGTTCGCTTGGCAATCGCTTGCAGATAGTTTCGGAACCGGGGCAGAGTGTCCTGGTCCTTCATCAGGTAATGCACGAGCAGCCAGCTCTGGGCATAGCCTAGCATGACGCGTGCTGAGCTACCGGATTGAAAAATCGCATCGTCGGTAAGAAGCTCGCGCACAGGAATCCAGGCGACGCGCCTCTGGATCTTGGCCAGGTCTTCCATCCGGGTCACGTTGGGCCGTCCCAAGTCGCTGGGGCCCATGATCTTGCGAGCCTCACCGTAGGTGCCCAGGCCCTCCACGATCGCATGCGGCGTATCCCCCGCCCGGTTGAGCAATCCCGTGTTGAAGCTGAGCTGGTGCGTTCCCTCGTGGGACAGTGTCTGCATATTTTTATGTGCTGAACGAGGCATGATAGGAACGTTGCGCCAATCAAAGACGAACAGCGTGTTTGTCGTCAAGTAATATCGTCCGGCCGACTGAATGGCCTCCTTCTTGTCCGCGAGTTCGACCCAAGTGGGCAGGTGGAAGAACCTGCCGAAGGAGCGATCGTCGCGGAACATGGCCACGACCATGCGGCGCTCCGGGAGACGGACCGCGAAGCCGCGGCTCTGAAAGTGCTTCAAATAGTCCGAGGCGAGTTGCTCACAGTCGCCCAGGATCAGTTTGATGGACGCCTCGGGAGCATCTCCGATCGCCACGTAGTGGGCCGACCGGACGGTGACGAGCGGGCCGATTCCGGCTTTCACCAGCCGCTTTTGAAGCTCGGCAAGCTCGGGCTCGGCGACGGCCCGATCATCCTCAGCCTTCAGGCCGGCTGCCGCAGTTTTCGGTTGCTGCGCTTTTGCTTTGATGTTTCCCAGGACGAGCCCCAGCCCAGCTCCAGCCAATCCACGAGCCGCCCATTGCAACCAGTCCCGGCGCGGCAGGAGAGCGCCGTCGAGTATGGGTAACGAGTCGAACCTGCACATGATGTGTCCGCCCTGGCGAGTTGATCTTCGGGCTCCTGGCCCCTTACTTGTAGAATAGCCTGCGGAGCACGCAGCGAGAAGCACTGCGCGCAGGGGCCGACGGCACCCTTCGAAACGTCTGGCCAAAGGAACAGTGATGAGGCATCGAGGACAAACAGGAGGCAGCCTCCCCTACCAAAATCAGCGTTCTGTCGTTGATGACAGCATTTAACCCAGCGCTGACCTCAAGCAGCTCTCGCCCCCGCTGCAGCCCAAACCCGCCATCTCCACACGTGTTCCGGCCGGGATGCCTACCGCTTACGACTTTCCGCCGAGGTAGCTTTCAACGATTGTCCGCAGCGGTCCGTCCAGGGAGAGTCCCATGGCGCGGCCTTTCTCGATGGCCTCGTTTGTCTTCCATCCGTGAGCCCGCGCCTGCTGGATCAAGACGAGAGCCACAGCCCTTGCCCCCTTGCGACAGTGGACCAGCACCTTTTCCCCGGCGTTTGTGATCTTGTCAATGAAGTCGCAAACCTCGGTGACTTCTGCGTCCCGGAGAGGATCGCCACCCACGCCGTAATGGAGATAATCCATCCCCAGGGCCCTGACTTCTCGGCCCTCCGCACTCGGGCACAGAGGCTGCTCGGGCTCGCCATCGTGCCGCAGGTTCACGACACCGGCAAAGCCCTCGTACTTGCAATCCAGCAGGTCGGCCGCGGTCGGCTGATCGCCAATCGTGATGGACGAGGTAATCGGTTGCTTGACATTCATATGCGAATTCTCGGCTCGGGCCTGTCGGTGCTCGTTCGTTCCCTATATCTGAAACTCTATCGCACGGCCAGACCCGCGGAAACCCCATGATCGTAAGGTTTCTGGTCGTGATTCGTCATTCGCAATTTTCGACCCACAACTCTCCATGACTGGGAGCATGCTCACATTGACGACCTCAGCTCAAGCCCCGGTTCCAAACAGGGTGCCACGCTTGCGCCAAAGCAAGGGTACCTGTGACTACATGAACTTGACTCTCCCCCCGACTCAGCTCGACACGCTCACGCGGACGTGAGCGTGGCACCCGGCGCGGACATGAGCCGATCACCTGGCGGAATTCAGTGCCCACTGCCCGTCCAATCCCTCTTGACGGTAATGTGAAAACGGGCATAATACCTACCGCTCGGTAGACAGAGTGCGTGGACTGGCTGCGGTTCGCGTTCGGATCGGTCAAGTGAATGGAGCGATGAGCGTGACTGCGCCTTCGATCAAGAGCGCCGAGGGTCCCGTGGCCCGCCATATCGCCCGTGTCGCGGCTCGCCTATTTGCAACGCAAGGCTATGATGCCACATCGGTTCGGGAAATTGTCGAGAGCGCTGGCGTGGCCAAGCCCACGCTCTACTATTACTTTCAGAGCAAGGAGGGCCTGGCGAAGGCGCTGGTGCGGTTGCCACTTGCGAACCTGGTGGAGCAGCTTCGCCAGATCGTCACGACGGAGCCGGACCCGGTCGTCTGCCTGGAGCGAATCCTCGAGGCTCACTTTGCGTTCTGCCGCGAGGATCCGGACCGGTCCCGGTTCCTCTATGCTCTGATCTTTGGGCCGCCGGGTTCGGAGCCCGCGCACGACCTGGAGTGCTGCAAGGAAGACCTGGTGCGGTGGATCGAAAAGGCGATCAGCCGCCTGGCCGACGCCGGAATCATCGCCCGCGGCCGCGAGGGCACCTGCGCCACGGTCTACAGGGGCCTGATCGTCATCGCCACGCTCGATTTTCTCTACGGCGAGAAGCCGCTGGGAACGGGCCTGGCTCGGTCGCTGGTCAGCGGACTCTTGGATGGTTTCGATGAACGTCCTTCGAAGCGAGGCGTGAAATAATATCATGAAATCGCACATGATTTTTATGCTTGCCGCCGGTGTTGGCGTCGTCGCCGTGGTCGGCGCGTCGCTTCCGGGGTGCTCGCCGGCCGGCGCCCATCCGCTGGCCAAGACGGCCGCGGCGGTCCACAAGGTTCCGGTCACGGTAGCTGCGATTGAGCGCCGAACCGTCGAGCGGACCGTGAGCGTCGTCGGCACGCTGCGCGGCTGGGAGCAGGTAACCATTGGTTCCAAGCGGACCGGACGGGTCATGAAGGTCTTGCACGACATGGGCGACCGGGTAAGGCCCGGCGAGCCCTTGGTGGAGCTCGATCCGGTCGACGCCAGGCTTGCTCTCGACCAGGCTCAGTCGCGCTACCTGGGGGAGCTCGTCAAGCTGGGCATCACCGAGGAGCAGGCCCAACAGTTTATCGACCGGTACGGGATCACCGAAGCCTTAATCCGCGGTCAGCAGGCCGAGGAGGCGATCGACCTCGTTCCGGCCGTGATGCAGGTGCAGGTGGCCAGAGACAAAGCGCTTCGTAATCTCAACCGCCAGCGCGCCTTGAGTAAGAAAGGGGCCAGCACGCTCCAGGAACTGGAAGATTATGAAAATGAATATCGCTCGGCCGCGGCCTCTTATGAGAACTCCCGGGGCACGGCCCGCAACGTGATCGCCTCCGCCGTGGCCAGCCGCGTGGCCCGGATCCAGGCGCAGCAGACGCTCGAGGACATGAGCATCCGCGTTCCCAGGCCCGCGCGGACGCCACCAGGCAGCAGCCAGGCCGACGGGGCAGTTTACGCGATTACCAAGCGATCCGTCTCCGAAGGGCAGATCATCCGCGAGGGCGAGGCGGTGTACGAGCTCTTGATCGAGAACCCGCTGCGACTCTGGACCAGCGTTCCCGAGCGCTACGCCGATGCCGTATCGGTGGGCCAAACCGTGCGCATCTCGGTGGCCTCAGCGCCCAATTTGGTCTTCCAGGGAAAGGTAGTGCGGCTGAACCCGTCGGTCGACTCGGTCAGCCGGACCTTCCAGGTCGAGACCTTAGTACCCAACGACCGGCGGCTCTTGCGGCCCGGCGGCTTCGCCAAGGCGACGATCATCACCGACACGGCTGCCAAAGCTGCCGTTGTGCCGATCGAATCGGTCGTTCACTTCGCAGGTGTGACGAAGCTGTTTGTCGTCGAGGGCAGTAAGTCCCGGGCCATCAGCGATATCGTCACCGGCGCTGAGGGTGAGGGTTGGGTCGAAGTCTCCAGCAAGAACTTGCCGGAGGCGGCCACCGTCGTCACCACGGGCCAGTCTCAGCTTGCTGACGGAACCCCCGTCGTCATCCGCACGCCAGAACCGGCCGAGGAAGACAAGCCCCTGATGGCAAGAGGAGCCAAAGATGAGAAGAAGAAAATGAGCCGCTGATAGGAAGCTGATAGGAAGAGGAAAAGGAGCCACAGAAGCAAACCGTTCTAATTCCGCATTTTCTCCGTGGCCATCCTTGGCTCATCACGCCTTCTCTCAGGAGCTGCCATGACGATCTCTGATCTGTGCATCAATCGTCCGGTCTTCACCTGGGTGCTCGTGGCGATCCCCGTGGTGCTGGGGCTGGTCGCGTACAACGAGCTGGGTGTGGATCTCTTTCCCAACGTCGATTTCCCGGTCTGCACCGTCACGACGGTCTTGCCGGGCACCAGTGTCGAGGAGATGGAGACGACGGTCACCAAGCCGATCGAGGACATCATCAACACCGTCTCGGGCATCGACGAATTACGCTCGATCACTCAGGAGGGGGTCTCGATCGTCACGGTTCAGTTCCTTCTCTCCAAGAACGGCGACGTCGGAACGCAGGAAGTGCGTGACAAGGTCAACACGATCCTCGCCGACCTGCCGGCTGGGACCCAGCCGCCGATCATCGACAAGTTCGATACCGGCTCGATGCCCGTGATGACGATCGCGGTCTCGGGCAAGCGTGATTTTCGCGAAGTGACCGAGATCGCGCGAAAGCAGATCAAGGAGCGGCTCGAGACCGTGCCCGGCGTGGGCGCCATCAACCTGGTCGGGGGCCGGGTGCGCGCCATGAACGTGGTCGTCGATACCGACCGGCTGGCCGGCTATGGCCTCTCGGTCGACGAGGTCCGGCAGGCGATTCTCCGTCAAAATCTCGAGGTTCCCGGCGGCCGCATCGACCAGGGCCCGCGCGAGCTGGTGCTGCGAACCCTGGGCCGGCTGAAGACAGAGCGTGAGTTCGGTGATCTGATCATCGCCAACCGCAACGGCTATCCGATTCGCGTGCGCGACGTCGGCCACGCGGCCGACCTGCACGAAGAGCCCCGGACGCTAGCCCGGCTCGACGGCGACGGTGCAGTCAGCCTGGTCGTGCAAAAGCAGTCCGGCGTCAACACCGTCAAGGTCGTCGAGGACGTGAAGAACCGCCTGGCGCAGCTTCGCGCAGCTCTTCCCCAGGATATCTCGACGGAGATCATCCGCGACCAGTCGCGGTTCATCAAGAAGTCGATCGAGGAAGTCAAGTTCCACCTCATCCTCGCCGCCGTGCTCATCTCGGCCACCATCCTCCTGTTTATCCGCGACTGGCGGACCACCTTAATCGCGACCCTCGCCATCCCGACGTCCATTATCCCTACATTTATGTTCATGCGTTATATGGGCTTTACGCTCAACAACATCACCATGCTGGGCTTGATCCTCGCGATCGGCATCGTGATCGACGACGCGGTGGTGGTGCATGAGAACATCTTCCGGCACATGGAAGAAGACGGCATGAACGGCATGGACGCCGCGCGCAAGGGAACGCGCGAGATCGCACTTGCCGTGCTGGCCACAAGTCTCTCGCTGATTGTGATCTTCCTGCCCATTGCCTTCATGGGCGGGATCGTGGGCCGCTTCTTCTCGAGTTTCGGGCTGACCGTCGCCTTCGCCGTGGCGATGAGCTTGTTCGTCTCGTTCACGCTCACGCCCATGCTCTGCAGCCGTTTCCTGAAGCTCGAGCCGACTCTTCCCGGCCACGCCCACCAGCCGAAGTCGAAGTCGGGGTTCATTTGGCGGCTGGTCGACGGCGCCTACGGACGGGTGCTCGCCGGAGCGCTTCGGTTCAAGCTTTTGGTCGTGCTTCTGGCGCTGGCGGTCATCGCCAGCACGGTGCCGATCGGCAAGGTCATGGGGCTTGCGCTCATCCCCCGCGACGACCAGAGCGAGTACGAGATCACGGTGACCACCCCCGAAGGCTACAGCCTCGACCGGACTTCGCGGCTCCTCTCCGAGCTCGAAGCACGGATCAAGAAGCTCAAGGGGACGCAGCATGTCTTCACCACCATTGGCCAGACCGAGGGAGGGCGAACGGTCAAGGGCGAGGGCGACGTTACCCGTGGTACAATCTACGTGCGGATGACCGAGCTCGAAGACCGCGACTACACCCAGTTCGCCGTCCAGCAGCAGGCGCGCGAGATGCTCGTCGATTACCCCGACCTGCGCGTCAGCGTCAACGACGTCTCGGCGTTTCAGGGGGGCCGGCGGTCCCAGACCTTCCAGGTGAACCTGGCCGGTCCCGATCTAAGCCGTCTTTCCACGTATGCCGATCGCTTGATCGCCGAGCTTAAAGCCGAGCCCGGACTCATGGACCTGGACACCACGCTCTCGCTGCGCAAGCCGGAGGTGCAGGTGCTGGTGGACCGGGAAGCCGCCAGCGACCTGGGCGTGCCGGTCGGGACGGTCGCCGACACCCTGCGCGTGCTGGTCGGAGGGCTGCCCGTCTCCAAGTTCCGCGACGGTGACGAGCAGTACGACGTCTGGCTCCGCGCCGGGGCGAAAGACCGCGGCACCACCGAGGATCTGTACCAGCTCACGCTCCCTTCGCCGACGGTGGGACTGGTCAAGCTCGCCAGTCTCGCCAAGCTGGTTGACGAGCGCGGGCCGACGGAGATCGAACGGCTGGGGCGCGAGCGCATCGTCACCGTGCTGGGCAACCCCGAGGACATTCCTTTAGGCGAGGCCGTCTCACGCGCGGAGAAAGTCCTGAAAAAGATGAACCTGCCGCCCCAGTACAGCTATGTCTTCACCGGTCAGGCCAAGACCTTGGGCGAGACCGGCTATTACTTCCTGATCGCCTTCGCGCTTTCCATCACGTTTATGTACTTGATCCTGGCGGCCCAGTTCGAGAGCTGGACACAGCCGGTGGCGATTCTCATGGCCCTGCCGGTGACCATCCCCTTCGGCATGCTCTCGCTTGTGCTCTGGCACACGCCCATGGACTTATACGCGATGTTTGGACTGTTCATGCTCGTGGGCATCGTCAAGAAGAACGGCATCCTTCAGGTCGACGCCACCAACCAGCTTCGGGCCCGGGGACTGGCGCGGCACGATGCGATCGTCGAAGCCAACCACACGCGGCTGCGCCCCATCCTCATGACTACCGTGATGCTCGTGGCCGCCATGATTCCGATCGCCTTCGGCCGGGGCCCCGGCTCAGGCGCCCGCGCTAGCATGGCCAAGGTGATCATCGGCGGCCAGATGCTCTCCCTGGTTTTGGCACTCTTGGTCACGCCGGTCTTCTACGCCCTCTTGGATATGCTCGTGAACCTGTCCCGCCGCCTGGGCATCCGCTTCACCGTCGAGCAGCACCCCAGGTCCGAGCCGGCCGACGAGCTGCACCCGGCCAGCGAAGGTGCCTGAGGATCGCGCAAAGGGTTTGAGGGTTCAGGCCTTCCCCCTGCCCACTAGCCCACTACCGACTATTCTCCTGAGATTGCAGGGCACCCGTGAATCGGGTAAGACAAAACGAATGAAATCGGATACACAGCCGGGTTCGCTCGGACCGACCGGCATTCGAGGTTTAAGGGAAAGGCCGCGCCCGGATGAAAACGGAACAGTTCCTGCAACATCACGGAATCAAGGGTAATCCGTTCAGCGAGGAAGATGCACAGACGGACACCGTCTTTAAGAGACGTTGTCTGGGCACGATTCACCATCCTGCCTGGAACAAGTTCTTTGGCAGCCCGGCCGATCCGTCCACGGCGCTCGTCTTCGGCGAGAAGGGAAGCGGCAAGACCGCGCTTCGGCTTCAGGCGATGGCTGAGATCGAGGCTTTCAACCGGGCCAATCCCTCAGAGCGCGCGTTCGTCATTTCGTACGACGATTTTAACCCCTATCTGGACCATTTTCGCGACGCGCTGCGGGCCCGTGACACGCTCGAAGTGCTCAAGCGCTGGCAGCTTCAGGACCACATGGACGCCATCCTGTCGCTGGGCGTGACGCATCTGATCGACCTGCTCACCTCCGAGAAAATCGATCTCTCCGTGCTGAGCGTCGATCAACGGCGCGACCT
>JBKQMU010000063.1:0-8928 GCA_052146555.1 Isosphaeraceae bacterium | reverse complement strand
GTATCCGCGGGCCATTTGTAAGGCATCTTGCCGACCTCCATGTCCTGATGCGATCCATCGATTGCGAAAGTGCCACAAGAGGATACGCGAAAAAACCCAGTGCTTCTAGCTCACTATCGGGCCGTTGTTTTTTTTCGAACCCGAGAGAAGCAACGTACAGACTGGTGTATCGCGGGCATTGAACTTGCACTCGAGTAATTTAGAACTGGAATTCCGGAACTGGAATTGACGCAAGCCATGCATGCTCGGGAGGCAGCCGTATTTGCCCTCGCGTGCTTATCATTGATGACAACACCGACCTGGCCGGATCGTTGCGGTGTTTGTTAGAGCACTATGGATGCCGGGTCGAGATCGCGCGCGACGGCGTGGAGGGGGTGAGCAAAGCGATCGCGAGCTCGCCGGACGTGGTCATCGTGGATATCGTCATGCCCGGCATAACCGGTTATGAAGTCGCCCGGCTCTTACGTCAAAGGCTTTCCTACCACGCCATTTTAATCGCGCAGACCGCCTATGGTTCGCCCGAGGACCGCGACACGGCGCTGGCGTGCGGATTCGACGAGCATTTGATCAAGCCCGCGGAACCGAGCCGGCTGATCCGGGAAGTCGTCTCAGCCCGCCGGGTAGGTGACTGACGCGTTTCCCTCGAGCCGACCCCATGCGCCTTCGAGCAATTCCCGCAAAGCTTCAGGACTGACAGGCTTGACCAAGTGATCGTCGAAGCCGGCCGCTAAGGCGCGGCGGCGATGCTCGCTCTGGCCGTAGCCGGTCAGCGCCACGAGCATCGCGCGACTGGTCTCGGGAAGGTTGCGAAGGCGTCGGGCCAGCTCGTAGCCATCCATGACCGGAAGGCCTAGATCGCACAGGACGACGCGTGGTCGGAACTGACGAGCGAGTTCAAGAGCATGGCCACTTTCATAAGCGGTTGCAACCTCATGGCCCATGCGCAAAAGGACGGTTCTGAGGCTCTCGGCCGAGTCTTTGTGGTCGTCAATGACCAGGACGCGGAGGCGATGGTACGAGGTGTTCGACGTCGCCTTGGTGCGCTCAGGGGCTGCGCCGGCCGACGCTTGCTCCGCCATCGGCAGCACGACGGTAAATTCGGACCCCTGACCTGGGCCATCGCTGTGTGCTTGCACCCATCCGTCGTGCAGCTCGACCAGTCGGCGGACGATGGTTAGACCGATGCCCAGGCCCCCTTGCGAGCGGTCCAACGTGCGCTCGGCCTGAGTGAATAGTTCGAAGATTTTGGGTAAGACCTCCTGAGCGATTCCCATTCCGTTGTCACGCACCCGGATGACGGCGTTGCCGTCCTCCCGGGCAAGGCTCAAACGGATTCGTCCCCCCTCCTCCGTGTACTTGGCGCTGTTGTTCAACAGGTTCAGAATCACCTGGCCCAGGCGGGTCGAGTCGGCAAGGGCGACGCAGGGTTGAGAGGGAAGATCGATCTCCAGATGGTGCTTCCGCGACTCGATCAGAGGGCGGGCGCTTTCGACGGCGCTTCGAATCACGTTGGATAAGTCAAGTGGCTGCTTCCGCAGCACGATCTTGCCGCGGGTGATCCGGCTTATGTCCATCAAGTCGTCGACCAGCCGCACCAGGTGCGTGACCTGGCGATCGATCATGTCGCGAGCGTCGGCCATGATCGACTCGTCGTCCCCGGCAATCCTGAGCAGATGCACAGCGTTGCGAATCGGCGAGAGCGGATTACGCAGCTCGTGCGCCAGCATCGCCAAGAACTCGTCTTTTTGGCGATTGGCCAGGCGCAATTCGTCCTCGGCCTGCTTCTGAGCCTCGATATCGGTGTTGGTCCCGATCCAGCGGAGAACGTCGCCTCGTTCGTTCTTGACTGGCACCACGCGGGTCAGGAACGCGCGGTAGAGGCCGTTGGCCCCTCGGATTGGAAAGGTCATCTCAAAGGGAGAGCCTCGAGCGATCGATTCCTGCCAGGCCGCCAGCACGCGAGGCAGCACCTCGGGATCATGAACGCTTTGCCATCCCCATCCCTGCATGGATTCTGGAGTGGTGCCGGTGTACTCATACCACCTCGAGTTATACCAATAGAGGTATCCATCCGCTTGGGCCATCCAGGCAAGCTGAGGGAGCGACTCCGCCATGGCGCGGAACTGGGCCTCGCTCTCCCGCACCTGATTTTCGATGAGTTTCCGCTCGGTGATGTCGAAATTGACTCCATGCATTCTTAGCGGCCGGCCGGCATCGTCGAGGCTTACGCGGCCCAGCCCGGCAAGCCAGCGATGGGTTCCGTCGAGGCGGATGATGCGGAATTCGCAGTTGTAATCGGTCTGGCCGGACAGGGCCTGCTCGATCGCCTCCCGAACCCGTGGGAGGTCTTCGGG
This sequence comes from Isosphaeraceae bacterium, assembly GCA_052146555.1. Classification (GTDB taxonomy): domain Bacteria; phylum Planctomycetota; class Planctomycetia; order Isosphaerales; family Isosphaeraceae; genus Aquisphaera. The sequence continues at coordinate 6,574 of JBKQMU010000063.1, read as the reverse complement.
ATGCACTCGCGCGTAGAACTTCTCCGGCGACTCCGCGGGTTCATCCGGGTCGACGTCCAGCAGCCTGCGCATCCGCTTGCCCCAGATGACGGCGCCGGTCTGCACGTTCCACTCCCACGTGCCCATGCCGCCGGCGTCGAGCGCAAGGTCCAGCCGCATTTCGCGGTCTCGGATCGAGGCTTCCGCGGATTTCAGGGGCGTTACGTCCACGAAGGTGATGACCAGTCCCTGTTGCCGGCCGTCACTATTGCGATAGGGCAGCGTCCGGCGAATGTACCAGCGGCCATCCTCGGTCTCGACCTCGTCTTCGATGGCCTGGCCGGACGGTGGGCTGGCCGCCGGGATCGGCGGCATCGCCTTTGCCCGGTGGGTGATGTGGGACAACGGACGACCGATGTCGCCAGGTATCAAGTTGAAGATTTCCGTGACCGCCGGCGTGAACCGCTGGATGTTCAGACGTTCGTCCAAGAAAATCGTGGCAATCCGCGTGCTCGTCAGCAAATTCTCGAGGTCGCTGTGGGAACGGGCCAGTGCATCATTGGCCGACTGGATCTCCTCGCGTGAAGTTTCGAGCTCTTCGTTGGCTGACTGGAGCTCCTCGTTCATCGACAGAAGTTCCTCGTTGGACGACTTGAGTTCTTCGTTGGCGACCTCAAGTTCGCGGATCGTGCGCTCGAGATCCTCGCGCGTGCTGTGAAGCTCGCGCTCGAGGTGCTCGATGAAGTCGTTGGCCCGTTCGTCGGCCCGGCCCTCCGCAGCCGACTCTGCGCCCTCGGGAGGGCCGAGATCCTCGAAAACCAGCAGGTACAGGCCGCTTTGCTCACCGAGCTGAGGCATCGGCTGCACCGTCAGGCGAACCCGCCGCGTCCCTTGTTCGGTCGTGATCGCCAGGTTGTCCGTTTGGAAAGTCCGGCGGGTCTCGATGGCTTCTCTTAATGCCGACCGCAGGCCTACCCGCAGCCCGCTGCGCGCCAGGTTGATCACGTTATTCTGGAACATCCCCTCACTGATTCCGAGGAAATTTTCGACCCCGCTGGATGTGCAGATGATCTGTCCCTCGCCATTGACCACCAGCGACTTGGGCGCAAACTCATCGAGCACGATTCGCTGCATGAGCAGGTGTATGTCCGACTGAACCGGACCGGCCGCTCCGCCATAGGTGCGCATGCCCAGGCGATGGGCTTCCGGTCGAGCGGGGACCAGCGGAGAGCGAACCGTCGTCGGCAGCCGCTGGGCAATCCGATGCTTTACGTCGACCGGCTTGAATAGCTCACGATGCGTGGCGGTGCTTTCGGAGGGCCCGAGGAACAGGAACCCGGCGGGCCGCAGCGCGTAATGAAAGAGCGGGATCAGCTTCTGTTGGAGATGGGGGCCCAGGTAGATCAGCAGGTTGCGACAGGAAATCAAATCAAGCCGGGAGAACGGTGCGTCGCGGATCAGGTCGTGGACCGAGAAGAGACACATCTCGCGGATTTCTTTGACGACGGCCAGCCGCTTGCCCTGGTTGATGAAATAGCGCGCCAGCCGATGGGGCGTCAGATCCTCGGCGATGCTCGGCGGATAAAGCCCCTGCCGGGCGATAAAAAGGGCCCTTTCATTGATGTCCGTCGCAAAGATCTGGATCTTGGTCGGCTGCCCGAGCTTCTCGATCTCTTCATGAAAGAGGAGGGCGAGTGTGTACGCCTCTTCGCCCGAGGCACAGCCGGGAACCCAGACCCGCACCGGATCGCCGGGACCGCGGTTCTCGAGGATCTTGCTTATGGCTTGGCGGCGCAGACTCTCGAACGCCTCGGCGTCGCGAAAGAAGCAGGTGACGCTGATGAGCAGCTCGCGGAAGAGGGCGTGGACTTCGTCGTCGTCTTTCTCGAGGCGTTGCACGTAAAGGGCCGCGGTCGGAATTCGCAAGATCTGCATCCGCCGGCCGATTCGGCGCACCAGCGTGCTCGTCTTATAGTGCTTGAAGTTATGCTCGGTGTGCTGTTCCAGGATCTCGCAGATGGTGCCAAGGGCGCCGCTGATCTGCTCCCGGACGACTCCGCCTCCTTCACCCACTAAGAGCGACTGCACGTGCCGCGAATAGGCGAGCAGTTCCACCGCCATCGCTTCAGGAGCGAGCACGCGATCAGCGGCCCCCAGCGTCGCGCCGCTGCGGGGCATGCTGTCGTACCGCGCCGTCTCGGGATCCTGGACAAGGGTCATGCCGCCTGAGTCGCTGATTGCCTTGAGTCCCAGCGTACCATCGCAACCGCTGCCCGAAAGGATGACGCCGATGGCGCCGGCCTGCCGATCCTCCGCCAGCGAGTTGAAGAAGGCGTCGATCGGTCCTCTTTTCTCTTCCGGCGTCGTTGGTTCCCCGAGCCGAAGAACACCCTCGCCCAGACGCACGATCGCATGCGCCGGGGCCACGTAAATGTGGTCGGCGGCCAAGACCGTGCCGTCAGTGGCCTCCTGCGCGGCAATTCCTGTTTCTTTGGCCAGTAGCTCCGGGATCAGGTTGCGCGCCGAGTTATCCAGGTGCAGAACGATGACATAGGCCAGTCCGGTCTGCTGCGGAAGCCCCGAAAAGAGCGCCGGGATTGCTTCCAGCCCCCCCGCGGAGGCTCCAATCCCGACAACCAGGTCCGGCGGCCGAGATCGGCCCTCATCGGAACATTCCTGCTGGTTGTTCTCTTGGTTCGACATGAACACCTCGGAGAACGCTTGCTGTGTACATCGGACCGTTTCGGACCGGCCCACCGACAGTTACCGGCTGATACCATCGTCACGAAAAATGACTTGGGAAGGCCCCATCGTCCGGGACCGATTTCACGCCGAGTTCAGAAAGTGCAGGTGTGATTGCCGCTGCTGCGCTCGAAGACCATGCTGGAAAACCGTGAGAGCCGGCGAGGCTGTCGGATGCAGCGAGCCCTACTGCCGCTCCATTGCCAGTGCAGCAAGGCGCCGAAGATCGCTCGTTTTTGATCGTATCCGTGAAGGTACCTGGCGACAAGTGCTCGGCTGGCATTCGGTGGCAAGCCCAAGTAAGCCTTCCTGGCATCGCATCTGCGGCATGGTGAGAAGATCAACGGCCACTTCGGCTCAGACGGCGCTGATTCAGCGGGTGCCTTGTACGTCCGAACAGTCCCCTCCCAACCGTACTTGCCTCAAAGTCGGATGCGAAGTACCCGCCTTAACGTCGGACGCGAAATCTCCGGGCAACACGTCTTGCCCTCCAAGCACCAGCGGCCTATTCATAGTATCAGAGTAGGAAATCCGATCTTTCCCCACGATGTTTCACTTTTCTCTCTTCCTGCACGTCGCAACGGCACGATAGTTCTGATATGGCATTCCTCAAAGAGGCCCCGAGGGCCTGAACGTCGAGGATTCTCATCTCTTTCCCCGGCAAGGCCCACCCATGACGCGGATCTGCTTTATCAACCCCCGGTTTCCGGTCTCGTTCTGGGGTCTCAATCACAGCCTCTCGTTCTTGGGCAAGCGCGCGAACATGCCAGTTCTGGCGCTGCCGGTGCTGGCGGGGCTCACCCCTCCGGAGCATGAAGTCGTCATCATCGACGAGAACGTCGAGGAGATTGACTGGGATGCTCTGGAGTCCTTCGACATCGTGGGACTGACCGGCATGACGGTCCAGCGGGACCGGATGCGCGAGATCTTGCAGGAGCTGGCCAATCGGGAAATCTTTACCGTCGTCGGCGGGCCCTGGATCAGCGTCGCCGAGAACTGGTTCGACGGACTTGTGGACGTGATCTTCGTCGGCGAAGCCGAGGAGACCTGGCCCAAGTTCTTGGAAGACTGGGCGCAGGGCCGGCACGCCGAGCGATATGAGCAAGAGGCCAAGACCGACATGACGCAGGTTCCCTTGCCGCGGTACGATCTGGTGCCGATGCGGCATTACGCCATGGGCTGCGTTCAGACGTCGCGCGGATGTCCTTATCAATGCGAATTCTGCGACATCATCGTCCTCTTTGGCCGCCGGCCGCGGGTCAAGAAGCCGGCCCAGGTGATCGCCGAGATCGAAGCACAGCACCGCCTGGGGGCGCGGGTCATCTTCCTGGTCGATGACAATTTCATCGGTAACAAGAAGGCCGCCAAGGAGATCCTCCGCGCCATCATCGATTGGCAGCGAAGCCATGGTTACCCGCTCTCGTTCTTCACCGAAGCCTCGCTGGACCTGGCCGAAGACCACGAGCTCATGCAGCTTATGACCGAGGCCGGGTTGGTGGCCGTGTTCGTCGGCATCGAGAGTCCCGACGAAGAAGCCTTGCGGGAGACGAAAAAGTACCAGAACGTCCGAGGCAGCTTGGTCGAGCGGGTGCACGCGATCCAGAACCACGGTCTGGAAGTCTACGCCGGGATGATCGTTGGCTTCGACAGCGACAACGAGACGGTCTTCGACCGCCAGATCGAGTTTCTGCGGCAGGCCCGGATCGTTGGCGCCATGACGGGCATGCTTTCGGCGATTCCCAAGACCCCCCTGTACGACCGGCTGGAGGCCGAGGGGCGGCTCGATAACCCGGCGGTCGATGATCCGAATATCGCGACGAACATCATCCCCCTGCTCATGACGCGCGAGACCCTCCGCGACGGCTGGCTCTCGATGATGGACCGGCTCTACCAGGCGGACCAATACTTCGAGCGCTTCGATGCCCTGTTCGTCGCAGGCCGCATTCCTCTAGCCACTGCCCGCATGCGCTGGCTATTGCGCCACAAACCCTTCACGTTTATGAAGATCCAAATCTTGACCATGCTGGCGGGCGTGGTGATCCTGGCTCGGATCTGGTGTGATCCCAGGACCCGGCCGTTTCGCGCCACCTACGCGCGGCACCTGCGCAGACTGCTTTTGTCGGGCCGTCCCCCTCGCTATCTCTTCCAGTTCGCCTGGAAATGCATCACCCATACGCACTTCGCCATCATGACCCGTCAGATGGTCCGAGGCGAGTCACGCTTGGTCAACACCTGAGCAACCACTTCGATTGGGACCGGGTCCGCCAGGCAAGGTCACGCGGCGGCTTGGACCGGGGTGCTTGGCCTGCGGCACCAGGCGCCCGGCCTGCATCTGGCGCACAACCCAGAGATCCATTGGATTCCCAAACGGGAACCGCGGAAATTTTTATCCCGCAGAGCGTGCTCGGATGTGCATCATCCCGCGCACGCCATCGTGCCGCCAAGTGTGAACGCGGCTTCCCGAATCCGTAAACAATCGAAAACCTGGCGAAAAACCGCCATGTTTCCGGGATTTTTCTTGAAGTCGGCGATGGCCACTGTCTAGACTCTCGGCGACTCGATCGAGCGTGTCTCGGGTCCCGCAAGCCGGCCGGCAAGGCCCTCGCGGGGCGAGTCCGGGACGGTCAACGAATGGATTTCGCTGAGCTCCACTTTCGGAAAGGACTCCAGCCATGAATCGCCGTCCGCTTATCGGCATCAACTGCGACTTCCGCATTTCTCCTAAGACCAAGACCTCTTGCAGCCTGGCCCAGAGTGGTTACTACGACTGCGTCCTGACGGCCAACGCGCTTCCCGTCATGATCCCTCCGCTGATCCGGGAGAGTGAGCTTTTGCCCATTCTCGAACACCTCGACGGTGTGATTCTGACCGGAGGCGACGACATGGACCCGCGCAAGATGGGCCTGGCCCCGCATCCGTCGGTGACGATGATTCCCGAGCGCAGAGAGATCGCCGACCGGTTGCTCTGCAGGCTCGTCCAGCAGCAACGGATTCCGGCCTTGGGCATCGGCCTGGGAATGCAAGAGCTCAACGTGGTGGCGGGAGGGGGACTGTTCATCCATCTGCCCGAAGACATGCCCAAGTGCATCCCCCACCACGATCCTCACGGTGGCGCCCACCGGCACGTAGTGGTCATGCAGCCCAAGACACGGCTGGAGGAGATCTACGGTCCGGGCGAGATTCGCGTCAACAGCTATCACCACCAGGGTATTCGCAAGCTTGCCCCCGTCTTCCGGACCGCCGCGCTGGCGCCCGATGGCCTGATCGAGGCCTTCGAGGGTAAGGATCCGAGCTGGTGGGTCGTCGGTGTCCAGTGGCACCCGGAGAACGAGGGGCACATCTCGCTGGACATGCAGCTCATCGAAACGTTCGTCCAGGCCGCCGCCTCTACGCGAATCGCACCGACGCTGGCGAAGGTGGGCTGAAACTTCTCTTCGCGGCTGCTTCGCCGCGACGGCTCTTTAAGAGGCAAGAAAGATTCTGGCTCGCCATTGGGCGAGCCAGGACAATCTTGGTACCTCGGCTGAGAGTCTGTGAACCAACCGTTTCTCCGCGACTCCCTGGCCCGAGGGGTCTCGGTCCATGACTAGCACCAAGCCCTTCGAGACCGACGCCCCTCGCTGCTCGGAAACCCCGTCTCCGGGGCCCGACTGCTCGTCCCCGGGGCATCCTCAGGCCGCTTCAGGGACCATGTAAACCCTGTGTTTCCCCTGTTCTTCCCCTCTTCTCACGCATTCGCAACCGCAGCGCGCAGTGCGACCATGCGCAACACATTGTGGGCCAACGCGTGCCACAGCGCGACCGCCCGCACCTTCGCCAGCCCACGCACCACCAACTGTACCAGACCTCGCTG
>JBKQMU010000062.1:0-9026 GCA_052146555.1 Isosphaeraceae bacterium | reverse complement strand
GAGATGATGGAATTCGGAGAAGCGCTCACTCGAAAACGACAATGCCTTTCCAAGTGCCCTCGCCGAAAGCCTTTAAAACAAAGGGTAAGGTCCCAAGTCGCCTCTCGTCACGCTTGCTTCAGGTCTAACCTGGGTTCGCCGTGGCAAGATTCCGCACGTCCGCGATGGACGCGGCCGACTGCTGTTCAACCTGAACGCGGTTCTGGAGACGCTGCGCCAGAAGCCCCTGGATTCCCGTCAGACGGCCGCCGGGCGGGAGGATGACTGATGAGTCGGACTCCCCACCGCAAGGCCCCCCTCGCCGATCCTGGCCCCCTCAGGCTGGCTGATTCGATCGACCACCAGCCCAAGGCCGCCGCCCCCGCTGTCGAACGGCTGACACTCCGTCTCGACGAAGTTGCCGCCGCCCTGGGAGTCTCCAGGCGACTGATCGAGCGCGAACGAAGCGCCGGCCGATTTCCGCCCCCGGACCGAACGATTGGCCGCGTACCGTTGTGGTCGCGACAGACACTCATCGAGTGGATCGCGAGCGGAGCTGGCCGCCCATGACGATCAGCCCTGCTGACGCGTGGGCGGTTGCCCGCCTCCTGGCCGATCAGAGCTTGAACGGCGAATTGGATACCCTGCCCGAGCCCTTGAAAGCGATGGCCCAACACCTGGCCGGATTGGGCAAGAAGGCCCGGCCCGCCGCCTGGAAGGCGATGCTGGCCGCCCGGCCCGAGCGCGACGAACTGGTCAAGGCTATGGCCGATGTTGACCCGTTGGGACCGGCCCCGCAATTGCAGACGGCTAGATTTGCGACCGTGGCCGATGTCCGGCGTCTCATCACCGCAACCCCTTGGACATGGGAGTTGTGGATACCCGCCAAGCGGATCTTTGGAGTCGGGGGGTTCGAGGGGACCGGCAAGACCCGTTTTTTCATGGATTTGGTCCGCCGCATCTGGCATGGGCTCGAATGGCCAGACGGCCAGAAAGCGACGTTGCCGCCGGGAACTCCGAGCCTCTGGCTGTGTGCCGATGGCCACCACGATGAGCTAGTGGAATTGCTGCCCGCGTTCGGCTTGCCCGATGAGGCCGTGGTCTTTCCCGCGACCCCCGAGGAACCATACGAGGGTACCGACCTGGATCATCCCGACTTCATCAAGCCGGGTGGAATGCTGGAAACGGCGATCGCGACCGTTAAGCCCGGACTGGTCATCATCGACAGCCTGACGTACGCCACCGGACGAGACCTATGCTCACAGGATCAAATGAAAGGGCTCAAAAGCCCGCTGGTCTATCTGGTTCAGAAGCATCAAACGAACATCGGATTATCACTCCACCTTAACAGTGAGGGACAGGCCCTTGGAAGACGGATCAAGGGGATTACCAGAACCTTGATGCATCTTGAATGTCCCGACCCCGAGCAACCTCATCGATTGCGGCTCTGGATGGAGAAGTCCTATGGCAAGAAGCCCCCCGCCCTCGGGGTGACGATGGGGGACTCGGGCAACACGTACGATTTCAACCCTCCTGCCCGGCCGGAACCCGATAAGGGGGGACGGCCGCGAGAGAAACGGGACAAGGCCATTCAGTTCATCCGCGATGCCCTGACCCGACAGAACGATCAGATCGGGAACGACCTGTGTGCCGAGTGGGTGAAGGGGGGAGGAACCGAGTCCACGTTCTGGCGAGCTGTCAAAGACATGGAACCAACGGGCGAGGTTGCGACCGATGGAGGCAAGGGGACCGGGAAACAGACCGTCTTGCATCTCATCGACAACAAGTCATCCCAAGCCCCCCAGACTTTCCCGGACCCGCCCTGATTCACCACCAAAACCTCAGAACCCTAGGGGTATTGAGTTTTGGAGGTGGAGAACCCCCGCCGCCAAAACCTGCAAAACACGGTTTTGGATGTTTTGAAGCACCCCGGAGAGCGGCCGATGGCATCCACCTGGAACGTGACCGTGACCGGCGATCGGATCGACTGGCCCGCCATCCGGGATCGGATCGACCTGGCCGCCGTCGCGACGAACCTCATGGGACCGGCCCCCGGCCGCCGTGGAGAACGAGGCCGCCGTCTCTGGTGGCGTTGTCCATTCCATGAGGATGGCAACCCGTCGTTCTGCATCGAACCCGGCAAGCCGTGGTGGCGCTGCTACGGATGCGGGGAGCATGGCGACGCTGCAAACCTCGTTATGCGGATCAACAAGGTGGGATTCCCCGAGGCCGTGCGGATCATCGCCGATCTGTCCGGGATCGTGGCCCCCTCGGGAGGAAGCCCCCGGCCGCGACCGCCAGCAAGTCCGGCCGCCAGCAAACTTGAGAAGACCCATGGCCGCCCGCCAGAGGGACCGTCCGGTTTGCCCCTGGCCGATGCCCTGGCCCTCGTGACCGAGGCTGCTGATCGCCTCTGGAGGCCCGAGGGGACCACCGCCCGAGATTACCTTCATGGGCGCGGTCTGACCGACGAGACGATCCGCGCCGCTCGCCTCGGGATGGTCGCCTCGGTCTCGATCCCAACCCGGGAGGGAGACCGCTGCTATCAAGCCCGAGGGGTGGTTATCCCGTGGTTCGAGGGGGACCGCCTGGCGCTGGTGAAGATCCGCCAGCCCGAGGGAGCCAAACCGAAGTATGCGGAGGCATTTCGCGACCGGCCCCGGATCTTTCCCGACCCCGAGGCAATCGAGCCCGGCCGTCCGCTGGTCATCGCGGAAGGAGAATTTGACGCCCTCTTGCTCGGTCAGGAACTCCACGACCTGGCCGCCGTCGTGACGCTGGGATCGGCATCGAGCAAACCCGAGCCCGGTATTTTCGCCGACCTGATGCCCGCCGCGCCGTGGTTCCTGGCACTGGACGGGGACGAAGCAGGAGACAAGGCCGCCTCGGGCTGGCCGCCCCGTGCCATCCGCGTCCGGCCGCCGGGCGCGTTCAAGGACTGGACCAAGGCCGCCCAAGCCGGGGTGAACCTGCGCCGCTGGTGGTCCGATCGCCTCGGGGGGACAGATGCCCCCGCCCCTCCATCGGCCAAACCCAAGCCCTCCGGCATCATCGATCAGCCCGACCCCGAGCCCCACCGCATCTTCGTCGTGGATTCCACTGGGACGGCCGAGCCAGTGGAGGCCGCCCCCCCGAGGGGGCTGGGGACCGGAACGTTGCCCGAGGTGATCCCGCCCCCCTCTGAGGGACAGGCCGCCCCCGAGCCCCGGGCGCGCTACTGGACTGCCCCAAACCTGGCCGATGATGACGTGGCCGCGCTGGATGCGATCCTGGCATGGCCGATCGAGGATCACACGTCGTGGGCAGAACTCATCGAGTCCGGCCGCGCCCACAACGCCGCGATTCTGGCACGGAGGGGGAAGATATGAGACGCCGCCGCCGTCGCTTCCGCCGCCCCGCGCCGGGACAGATGGTGTTCTGGTTTGTCGTCGCGCCAGTGCCGACCTACTGGACGCCTCCAGAGGCGCCGCAATGCTTCCGGCCCCGGAGACGGTCGAACGTACCGTCCTTCCGCCGCCGCCGGCGCGCCGGAGGCGATTCCAGGCCCTCGGGAAACCGCGTGGACTGGCAATTTAAGCGCTGGGTCGAGCGCGGCGCCGCCTGCGTGTTGTGCAACCATTGGCCCGCGCCCTGCGATCACCTCGTGCGCGGTCGCATCATGCTCGTGTGCCGAACCTGCGAGGCCAGAGAGGACACACGAGTCCGGTTGGAAGAAATCGCATGGGTGGACTGGCAGGAGACACCCGAGAGACTGGCTCAACCCGGGAGAACACGACATTGAACCCCTCAGACTGTCGAGCCAGAACCTTGTTTCGCCTTCCTGGGTGGCTTTGACGGCGCGGCGCTCATATCGGCATGAAGCCTGTCGGCATCCTCTCTGCCTCGCTCCGCCACGATACGGGATACGTATTCGGCCATCGATTCGCCAGTGTACCCCGAGGCGATCCTGGCCCATTTGATCGCTTCATCGGACAGCCTGACTGGAGTCGTTTTCTGTGCCATCGTTCGACTCTTGCACTTCGAGTAGAGACTGATCATTGCTACCAATTCTAGGCAGGTTGCTACTATGTAGCAAGGCGCAAAAAAAAATCCAGGTAGCTATTGACTACTTGTAGCGAATCGCTACAATGTGGTTGTCGGGTTGAGATGGTCAACCCGAAAACAAATACGCCCGGATGAGTGCTGACGACACCCACCCGGGCAAAGGCAAGGCTGAGAAGGAGCCCCGCCCATGTTTAGCGTACTGAGCGATGCCGAGTTCTTCCAGGTTCCCGCATGGAGGATGGTTATTCCCTGGACGCCCGATGACGACCTTCCCCCCTCGGCAGACTTCGACATCGAGCCCAATTGGGACGCGGCCTTCGACCGGCCCTACCCCGAGGATCAACTCTGGTGGGCGCAGCAATGCGACGAACGGGACCGGCTTGAACTGAACGGCCCGTTCGAGCCGACCGACGCGGATTGGGACGAGATGGCCCGCTGGTGCGAGTGGGTCGAAATGAAGGAGCAGGAGAGCCTCTACACGGAGGATGACGCCCGCGCCGCGGGACTGGCGATCGGCTAAAGACCGGGAAAAGCAACCGAAGACGGCCGGGTGGAGCGGTGGTATGATCCACCGGCCCGCCCCTCTCGAGACTCAGGAGATAAGGAACGAAGCAATGGCGAGCGTTTTCAAGCCGAAGGGTAACACGAAGTACGTCATCTTCTACAACGACGAGAACGGCCGCCGCCGAAAGAAGACCGCCGCGACTGACAAGGCTGTCTCCGAGCGGATCGCCCGGGACATCCAGAACCGCGTCGCCCTGCGCCGAGAGGGGGTCGTTGACCCGAGGGAGGAAGCCTATGCCCTTCATGCGTCCCAGGCTCTTATCGTCCATGTCACAGACTGGATCGAATCGTTGAGGTCCAAGGGCTTGACTCGCCAGCATGTAAAGCTTCATTCGTCGCGCGCCATGCGAATCGTGGCTCTGATCAGGGGGGCGAATCTCACCGCGATCGAGCCCAGCAAGCCGGCGACGAGAGAGGGGGTGGCCCGTGCCGAGTCCGAGCTTCGGAAATCGGTCTCGTCGGCCCGGCTTTCCGATCTGACCACCGAGACGGTTCAGAAAGCCCTGGCCCGACTGAGGGGGGAAGGCCGATCGCTCCAGACCTGCAACCACCATCGCAATGCCATCAAGTCTTTCGTGAAGTGGCTCTACGAGACGCATCGAATTCGAGAGAACATCCTGCGCGGGGTTGTCGGGTTCAACGTCAAGGAAGACCCCCGCCACGAGCGACGGACTATCTCCCTGGACGAGTTGCGTCGCATCATCGAGGCCGCGCGGATCGGCGAACCGTTCAAGAGTATGACCGGCCCAATGCGAGCCCTCTGTTACCGCCTGGCAGTGGCCTCGGGGTTGCGTTACTCCGAGATCGGTAGCATCACTCCCGCGTCGTTCGACTGGACCGCCAGCCCGGCAACCGTCACCGTTACGGCCGCCTACGCCAAGAACGGCCAGACCGCGACCCTGCCCCTTGCCGACGACCTGGCTGTCGACCTGGCCGCCTACGTGGCCCAGAGGCCGCCCGGAAGGCCGATCTTCCCGCTACCCCACGACAAGGGCGCGGCAATGGTTCGCAAGGACCTGGAAGCCGCCAAGATCCCCTACCGCGACGCCGCGGGACGGGTGTTCGACTTCCATTCGTTGCGGTGCGAACTGGCAACGCTGGCCGACGCCGCTGGGGTATCGCCCCGGGTCGTTCAACGCCTCATGCGTCATTCCAAGCTGGAGATGACCGGCCGCTACACCCGGCCCCGTGCCGTCGACATCGAGGCCGCTGCATCGATGCTCCCGAGTCTCGCGACAGAGTCGAGCCTCCCCGAGGCGATGGTGTTGACCGGGACGGATTCGGCCCCGGTTTCGGGTCCGGATGCTACTCAGGATGCTACCGAGGGGAACCCTGATGGGTGTAACCTGAATGTGCGCAAGGAGGTTATGTCGATCGCTGGGCGGAAGGTTAATCCGTTGGTCGAGGGTTCGAGTCCCTCCCCGGTCATTCTCAACAAGCCTGATCAATCCCGCAGAAATCCGTGAGTCTCATCGGCTCAAGACAAGCCTGGGGAAGCCAGTACAGCGAGCGGTACTGATCCGGAGCGTCTCGAGTTCTCTCTCGCCTCGAATGCTACCCAAGCTGTGACTGGCGTGCGACTGAATGTCCCCAGTCTGGCCCAATCGCAGCCGCGAGCTCGACACGACGTCGTGGTGGCCGATCTCGGTACTCAGTAGAGGTGGTCCTGCACATCCGCTAGAATCCGGGTAGGTTCAAAGGACCCGGAGCCATGACAAAGTACGTATTTTCCTCGGTAACCCGGATCTCCGACCTGCCGACGGGGGACTTCGCGGTCGAATCCCTCCCGCGCGGGGCGTGGGGGACTGGTGATTACGTTGTTGGCTCCGTCAAAGGAGGCTCTGGAGAGGACCTCACAGTCGAGTTGCCCAATGGAAGGATGATCGAGGCCGAGGAGGCCGACCTGATCGTCGGAGCCCTCGGCAAGCGCCATGCCACGCTGGACGCGACCGGCGACTGGGAGGCCATTGGACCCGACGGGGTGTTTCACGCCTTGACCGAGGGAGGCTTGTTCGGCAAATGCATCTCCAAGTCGCCATATATCAAGCCTCTCATGTCGCTTGAGTACCGCGGACACGTGCTGCGCAACGGCATGAAAGTGCGGATGCAGGACTGCGTGTCGCACGCGGAGGGCCCGGCCTTTACCACCCCCATCGTGCTCTTGATCGGCTCCTCCATGTCCGCGGGCAAGACCACGACTGCGAGAATCATCATCCGGCTCCTCAAGTCGACGGGCCACCGTATCCTCGCTGCCAAGTTGAATGGTGCCGGCCGGTACCACGACGTCCTCACCATGGCCGACGCCGGCGCCGATGCCATCTTCGATTTCGTCGACGCCGGGCTTCCCTCAACGGTGTGCACGGCGGAGGAGTATCGCCGGGCACTGAAGCCCCTGCTTTCGCGGATGGCCGCGGTTGCCGCGGATGCCGCAGTGATTGAGATCGGTGCTTCGCCACTGGAGCCCTACAATGGTGCGGTGACGATCAAGGAAATCGGGCGGAATGTGCGGGTGACGATCCTCTGCGCCTCCGACCCCTACGCGGTACTGGGCGTCATGTCGGCCTTCGAAGCCCAGCCTGATCTGGTGACAGGCATCGTGGCGAATACCCACGCCGGCAGGGAACTTGTCGAGAAGCTCAGCAGCGTGCGAGCACTCAGCCTGAAGGAGCCGTCATCGCTCCCTGAAGTGAAAGCGCTGCTCCAGCGGAAGCTCTGGAGAGAAGGCCCTCCGGAGTTCTCGCCCTGGGTGATCTGGACGGGGTTGTAATTTGCGCGAGCCAGTCCTCAGGCGACAAGAATCCCCCGCGGAATTGGACGCTTCAGGAACTGGCGGCAAGCGATCGGACGTCGATCTGGGGCGGCGGAGCGTCCGCCCCTACGACCTCGGCGGGCCCCGTCGTGCAGCGTAAGGGCGGAAGCGTCAGGAGCAAGGCCAGCAGGGTGCATCGCTCGATCAGCTTGCGGCAATCCAGGAACTCGAAGGTCGCGTGGGCCCCATCGCCAACCGCCCCTAGGCCATCGAGAGTGGCCGTGTACTGGCTGGTGGTATTTCCATCGGAGACCCCTCCCGCGACGCCCTCCGCGAGTTCGAGCCCGAGTCTGAGACCGGCCTCACGCGCAGCCTCCCAGAGCCGCCGGTTGCGCTGGGTCGGCTCCATGGGGGGGACGTCCATGGTACCCTCCACGACGATCCTGGTCCCGGGCACGGTGGGCCGCAAGGCGTGGATTTCCGCTTCGATCCGCTGTCCTTCGGCCCGGGTTGGGACCCGAACGTCCACCACGGCCTTGCTCGAGGGAGCCACCACATTGGGCCTGAGGCCGCCGTCAATCTGGCCCACGTTGACTGAGATTCCGGCCACGGGATCGTTAAGCCCCTCGAGCGTCTGGATCACGTACGAAAGCTCGAGGATCGCACTGGCTCCCGCGGTAGGATCGAGGCCCGCATGGGCGCTTCGCCCCTCGATCCGGATCTCGAACTGGCCGGCACCCTTCCGCGCGGTCTTCAGCTTTCCGGCCGGGCCGAGCGCCGGCTCCAGTACAAAGCAGCGGTCGGCGCGCCGTGCGAACCGGCGGATCCATGGGCTTGATTCAATGCTGCCGATCTCCTCATCGGAATTGAGCACAACTACCGGCGTGACGCTGAGTTCGACTCCCAGGCTGCGGAGGGACTTGAGTGCGAAGACAAGCTGCACCAGCCCTCCTTTCATGTCGAAAGCCCCGGGGCCGGCGAGCTTTCCGCCCTCGATCTCCAGCGGCATTCGCGAGAGGGTGCCGAGCGGCCAGACCGTGTCGGTGTGACCGATCAGAAGCTGGTAGGGCACGCGTCGCGTCCGCACGCGCGGTGAAGCCTGGAGCAGACCACCGCTTTGGCCCCGTCCACCGATCATCCGCACCCGGAACCCGTCGTCGCGCAACGATCCCGCCAGCAAGGCCTGAACTCCGTCCTGGCTCTCGGGCACGACGGACGGAGACTCTGCCCTGACAACCGCCTCCAGGAGCGCCAGCATCGCAGGCTGGCGAGACTTAATATCCTCACTAAGGTCGCGGACCATTTGTTCGTTCATGTCGAATTTCCCCCAGGCCTCGCCGGAGCTAGCAGCGTCTCTCAAGCCTGGATCATCGCGAAAAGCCGACGGGGTAGGGAAACGTGTGGGCTCGATAAATCTCGGCGTAACGCCCCGGCGCGAGGTAAGCCAAAAGCGGTGCGGCGAGGATCACGTCGGCGTCCTCGCGGTCGGAATGCCGCAGTGCGTCTTCGGCGACTTGAGCCGCGACGACACGGCCGGCGATGAGGCTGTTCTCGCCGAATCCATCCACGATCCGGTCCAGCGTGCATTCCAAAAACAGGTACCCATCCTCCAAGAAGACGCCGTCGATCGTTTGCGCCGGCCGGGTCGGCAGGAGCGCCAGGGCCGGCTTCACGTCGTCTCCATCCCGCG
>JBKQMU010000061.1:0-6858 GCA_052146555.1 Isosphaeraceae bacterium | reverse complement strand
GGCACAGTAATGGGTCATGCGCAGCTCATCACCGTCGAGATGATAAACCGAGACCATTTCGTGCTTTGAGTCGGGGAAGTCGGTCTCGACCAAAGCGCTGTTGGCAGCCGTCAAGCGGTAGACGACCTTGCTGGCGGCCTCATGCTTTTCATGCTCGGTCGAGCTGATGTCGTTGTTCCAGGTTCCGATCAAGCTCTTCAGCCGTGCAAAGGCTTCGCTGGCGGTGACGGGAGATTTTCCTCGGTCCGCCTCACCAGTGCGCGACCTCCCCGGCGCGATCAGGACGAAGCCTCAAACGGTCGCCATCGTCAACCGTACCGACTTGCATTCTTGAACCATCGAATCTGCCCTCGACCAGGTGTGGAAGGATTCTCCGAACGTGCTATGATCGTACGTCTTCCACTTTTCGACGCCCAGAAAAATTCGGCGATCGAGTGGCTCTCTTATTGAACGGTTTCTTGAAATCGAGCAGTCACGAGGAAAGCGATGGCCGGTCTCAACATCACCGTCAAGCACGGCCACACCTTGGAGGCTGCGCGAGCCAACTTTCATAAGGCAATCACCGAGGCGCACGCAGAGCACGGCCGGTGGATTCGTCAAGTCGAGTGGTCGGACGATCAAAGCTCGGCGGTTCTTTCCGGTCCCTCGTATCGGATCACGCTCAGCTTTGACGACCAGAACGTGTATGCCAGGGGCAATGTCCCTCTGGCAATTAAGCTGCTGGTGGAAGGACCCGTGCGCCGGTTCGTCGAGCAGAGCCTTTCCGGAGGGGTGTGACAACCTACCGCTTCCCTCCTGACTTGACACCGGCGGGGGTCGTGCGGACCCAGGCCCGCAGCCACATTGCTCTCGACGGAAATAGCACCGGCAGAGCGTGCAATGAAAGGCACGGCGCGACGAAGAGCAAGATGGGGTTCGTCGACCGCCCCATTTTAAGTTAGACTGCGATGCAACCGGTCAACGTCGATTGCCGAAGGACGAGGAGTACCATTGTGTTCTGGTGGATCGTGGGAAGCGTCGTGGTCCTGGCGCTCATTTACGTCGCCTGGACCTATAATCAGCTCGTCAGCCTTAGCAAACGAAGTGACGGTGCGTGGAGCGACATCGACGTGCAGCTCAAGCGACGATGGGACCTGGTCCCAGCCCTGGTCAAGACGGTCAAGGGTTACGCGCGACACGAATCGAGCACGCTAGAAAGTGTGGTCGAGGCGCGGTCCCAGGCGACGAAGGCCAGCTCGCTATCACAGCGAGGAGAGAGCGAGAAGGGGCTCTCAGCAGCGGTCGGTCGGCTCTTTGCCGTGGCCGAGGCATATCCCGAACTCAAGGCGAGCCACAACTTTCAAGAACTGCAGAAGTCGCTGGTCGACATTGAGAACAACGTTCAGTATGCCCGGCGATATTACAACGCGGTCGTCCGGGACTCGAATACGCTGGTCCAGAGCTTTCCATCGAATCTGGTCGCCTCGGCGATGGGGTTTGGCGAGCGGGCCTATTTTCAGCTGGACGAGGCCGAACGAGCAGCGCCCCGTGTGGACTTCGCGGATAGCCCGTGACGGCCGCCGGCCGCGGCACGGGAGCCTCGACTCCGCCGACCACCGGTCCAGGCCAGCACTCTTGAAACGTCTCGAGAGGAGGACAGAACCGTGAGGCGGTTGTTCGGCCAGATTGGCCTGGTAGGCGTGCTCACGATCGTGGCTCTGGGCCAGGCGCCGGCCCAGGCTGACAGTGGTTGGTCAATTCGCAAGTTCGACGTGCAACTGCTCATCAACCGCGATGCCAGCGTGGATGTCACCGAGACGATCGACGCTGATTTCTACATCGCCAAGCACGGGATCATGCGCGAGATTCCGATCCGCTACGCCGTGGGAATGCACCAGTACGCCCTGCGCGTGAAGTTGCGGTCGGTCGACGATGGCCAAGGGCATGTCTACGAAACCTCGGTTTCGTATGAGGAAAACCTCATGAAGATACGGATTGGCAGTCCCGACTACACCCTCCGGGGTCGCCAGCGCTACCGCCTGCGCTATGCGGTCGAGCGTGCCATCCTCTGGGAGGGCAACCACGCCTGGGAAAAAGGGAACTACGCCATCCTTCGCTGGAACGCCACGGGAACCGAATGGCAGGTGCCGATCGACACCTCGGCGGTGACCGTCGTGCTACCCCGGGACTTGAACGACTTCGAGCTCGGCGCTGATGCTTGGACAGGTTATTACAACACGCGCGGTAAGGCCTTCACGAAGCGATCGATCGATGCGCGGACCGTCGAGTTCACGACCGGCCCGCTGAAACCGCGCGAGGGGATCACAGTCGAGATCTCGATGCCGGCTGACGCCGTCCTCCGGCCGGGCTGGGGCAAAGAATTTACCTGGTGGTTGACCGACAATTTTCCGTATGCTGTTTTCCCCGCGACCCTGGCTGCCTGTTTCCTTGCGTGGTTCGTCCGCGGCCGGGACCAGCCCGGCACTGGTACGATCGTCGTCAACTATGAGGCACCCGATGAGCTGAAGCCCGCCGAAGTGGGAACGCTGGTCGACGAGCGGGTCGACCTCCGCGACATCTCAGCCACGATCATCGACCTGGCAGTGCGCGGCTATCTGAAGATTCAGGAGACCGCCTCAGGCTCGTGGTTATCTTCGGGCAGCGATTACCGGTTCATGAAGCTGAAAGGGCCAGAAGGGCTGAAAAGCTTCGAGCAGAAGCTCTACGACCAAATTTTCCGACAGGGCGACGATGTCAAGCTTAGCGATCTCCAGGAGAAGTTTTTCCCGGTTCTAGCGAGTGTCAAGGATGACCTTTACCGGGGACTTAGCAAGGAACGTTTTTTCGATGGGAATCCCGAGACAGTCAGAGGCTCGTTCCTGGTGCTGGGGATCGTTCTGGTCCTGTGCGTTCTGGCCGCGTCGTGCATGATTCAGCTAGGACTGATCAGCCGGATCTTCTTTCTACCGGTGATCATCGCCGGAGCGCTCTCGCTGCTTGTCGTCGTGATCACCAGCCGGGTGATGCCTCGGAAGACGCGCAAGGGAAGGATCGCCTGGGAGAAAATCGCCGGGCTGCAAGAATATATTCGCCGTGCCGAGGTCGACGACCTTAATGAACAAGAGCGCCAGGGGATCTTCGAGCGGCTTTTGCCTTACGCAATCATCTTCGGGCTGTCAAAGCGGTGGGGTAAGGCGTTCGAGAACCTGTATCGTGAGCCGCCGGACTGGTACCAGCCGGCCCGGCCAGTGGACTTCTCAACTTGGATACTCATCAACGATATCGATCGATCGATTTGGATGATGAACCAGACATTCCCAACCCAGCCCAGGCTCCAGATTGATTCCGGGAGCGGTCGCGGCGGTGGTTATGACTGGTCGAGCGGAGGCTTCGGCGGCGGTGGCTCGAGCGGTGGCGGCTTCGGTGGCGGCGGCGGAAGCTCATGGTAAGGCAGTTTGGCTTCACGTCCAAGCTGCTGGCCACGCAGAGGCGATAAGGTTGAAGCCGTGCGGCTGTGTCCCTTGAAGCGACGGTCCCGTTTGAAACGCGTACAGGAGGTTTGGATTGCCGGCCGCACTGTTCCGCACTGATAATTGGCCGGGTGTGACAATCAATAAGCCGTGCTAAAATACGCAAGCCTGTGCATTCAATAGAGCGACTCGGTCATGCCAATCGGCGAATCCCCGTCTGGATTTACGATCTGGAGAAACGCCGACGGCCAGCCGCTCTTGTCCGCTGATCTCTGGGCGATCACCAAGCCCGCGTTGCCCGACTGGAACCGAGTCCACAAGCTCCTGCGTTGAAACCCTGGCCAGTATCAAGACCCGCATCAGCGTCTTGCCGGAGAGACGCCGCTTGAGGATCCCTGGATCGAACAAATATCCAGGCCTCAAAAGCGTGCCATCGAGTCATCACGAAAGGCTGAGGCAGTGGGAGCGAGGAGCTCAGGATCCGACTAGCTTGCGCCAGGCAAGATAGGCCTCGATCCACTCGTGCCCCTTGGGAAGAGGATCAGTCCACTCTAGGCTGCCGACATCGACAGTTCGCGAGTTGCCTTTCTGACTCCGGCAAATGGCGTTCAAGCCATCGCCTATCTTAGGCCATTCAAAACGAACACATTCGACATCCTCCCCCTGAACGCGTGCCCTGAATGGGCAGGCAACTTCCTGTCGGATCATGCCCAGGAGGCCGGCATGCTCGTCACTCTCATCGTTGCTGTCTGATGTCGCCTCGTCGATCAAGGCGCGCAGCCGGGTAGGGTTGAACCTGGCTGACTTCCCTGTCGCGTGGCTCAATTTGGTTCGCTCCGCGGTCCAGTTCATCAGTGCTCTCCCTGTTTTGTGGGACTCGGAAATGCGGAATGCTCGCTCCCGGAATCCATTTCTTTTGGGCGTTGGTCGGGACATCCCGAAAAATCGATCGTCGTTACCAGAAACTATACGCGTTCGTCGGCTACGAGCCGCCTAATTCAGCAATTTTCCCCGGCGGGAACGTTCCTTCTGCGTAGCCATGTTGGAACCTTATTGCTTTCGACCCGCGCCTGCGTCTACGTGCGCTCGCTTCATACAGCCATGCGTGGCAATTTCCGTCAGGACCGGAACTGACCGCTCTAGTTCGAGAGATCGTGGCAAAGTATCTTGAAGCGTTGAAAGACGTTTTGACGTGAAGAAAATCACTGGCTTCTATGCCGTCTGATCTGACCAACCTGGTCCGCGGGATCAATAGCGAGTTCTCAGCCGCCAAATCTGGCGCTCGGCCGAAAACGATGAAGTGAATGGTCGTGGTTCGTTACAGAATCAAGCTTCCAAGACAGCGTGTGGTCGCCATCCTTCGCAGCCACACGAGTGATGGCATTGTACCCTGATGAAGCGCTATGGTCCCCGGGTACTCCATCTTGATGCCACAATATATAAGTCTAGTCGAATGTGCAAGGCGAGAACTCAGATCGTGAGGCATTTGTTGGCCTATTCAATTTGATGTGGCAAACCGATAGAGAGCGGTAGCTGACCTCGACGCTACAGATACACGGCTGTTTTCAGTTCATGCTAGCATCTGTGAATAAACAACGAAACGGCAAACGTTCAGCTTGGCTGGTGAGCTCGGATCAGTCCCGTTATACTTGCGGAAGCGGGACAGCTTGCCGGAACCGGTCTCCTCCTTATGGTCATTTCCTAGGCTCATCTAACAGAGCCTGACCGTGCCTGGCCTCCACTGCGAGATCATCGCTCTGCTTCTGAAAGGGAGGATGGTTGCCTGGCCTTGTCGCGTGCACTTGTGCTGGTGTAGGCTTCGTCCAGACCGGGAACGGCTTGGGCAAGCCGCACTGAGACGCTCCTAGCGGGAGAATGTAATGGCCGTCAGTATGAGTCTTGCAAAGCGGCGTCCCCCCGGCCCCCGGCAGCACTGGCTGGCGGGCAACCTGCGCGAGTTTAGCCGCGATCGACTCGGCGCGCTTGTCCGCTGGCATCGGCAATATGGCGACATGGTTTGGGCACGATTCGGGCCCCGCTCGATCCTGTTTCTCAACCATCCGGAACTGGTCGAGGAAGTGCTCGTTGCCCAGAACCGGAAGTTCATCAAGCATTCCCGGCTGCGTTCCTGGCGAAGAGCTTTCGGCAGGGGCCTGCTGACCAGCGAAGGCGAGTTCTGGCGCGCTCAGCGCAGGCTCATGCAGCCGGCCTTTCATCACGACCGGATCGTCTCCTATGCTGACGTGATAGTCGGCTTCACAGAACGGATGCTCCACTCCTGGAACGACGGCCAAACGCGCGATGTCCAGGCCGACATGATGGGGTTGACTCTCGAGATCGTCGCCAAGACCCTCTTCGATGCCGAGATTGGCAGCGATTCGGCCGATGCAAGTGCGGCGATGGAGACGCTCATGCACACCTCTATGAAGCGGCTGGCCCGGCTGATCTCGTTTCCTGACTGGGTCCCCACACCATTGAACCTTCGCTTCGAGCAGGCGGCCCGGCGTCTGGACCGGATCATCCTGTCGATTATTGCCCGGCGGAGGCAAAGTGGCGAGGACCGGGGCGACCTGCTCTCGATGCTGTTGCATGCTCAGGACGAGGAGAGCGGAAGACGCATGTCCGATTTACAGCTTCGCGACGAGGCGATGACGTTGTTCATGGCCGGTCACGAGACGACGGCCAACACCCTGGCCTGGGTCTGGTACTTGCTGGCCAATCACCCCGAGGCCGAAGCCAGCCTGCACGCCGAGCTCGACGAGATCCTGCCCGATCGTCCGCCCACTTTTGTTGACTTGCCTCGGTTGCGAATCACGGGGTTGATCGTCACCGAAGCATTGCGCCTTTATCCGACGGTCTGGATGCTCGGACGCGAGAACACCGAACCAGTCGAGCTGGGGGGCTACCGCGTGCCCGTTGGAACCACGGTTTTCATGCCCCAGTGGACGATTCACCGCGACGCGCGCTGGTTCGACGAACCGGAAACGTTCCGCCCGGACCGCTGGGAAAATGGGCTCCGGGAGAGGATTCACCGCTACGCCTA
This sequence comes from Isosphaeraceae bacterium, assembly GCA_052146555.1. GTDB lineage: Bacteria > Planctomycetota > Planctomycetia > Isosphaerales > Isosphaeraceae > Aquisphaera. The sequence continues at coordinate 366 of JBKQMU010000061.1, read as the reverse complement.
CTTTCCGTTCGGCGGTGGTCCGAGGATCTGTATCGGCAATAGCTTCGCCATGATGGAAGCATCGCTGTTGCTGGCGACGATCGCTCGTCGATTCCGTCTTACGCTTGCTGCCGACGCCGATGTCCGACCGCTTCCCTCCATGACCCTCCGCCCAGCGACTGGAGTCAAGGTCACGCTGAGCAAGCGACGATGACTCCGCGCGACGCTCATCGTCGGACTCCGTCACCGCTCTCGAGCCGTTGCAGCTCGACCATTTCGCGATAGTGGCCGCTGCCGTTCATCAGCTCGGCATGAGTACCGATCTCGGCGATCGCTCCGTCCTCCAGCACGAGAATGCGGTCGGCGTGGCGGATGGTGCTCAGGCGG